>SLIN01000051.1 GCA_007135605.1 Spirochaetales bacterium
ACTCCCTCCGCTCCCGGACGAGGAAACACGGCTCAATGCCGGGGTCGACGTGAATTCTCATTCCCTTATGGCGTGGTGGCACGGGCCGCGGCTGTATCTGATCGGACCCAGTGAAGTCGCTCATATCATAGGTTACAGACAAACGCTCGGCATAATCCCGGGATTGTCGGGGCGATTCGTGAAGCGATGCGTAACGCTCGATGACGCGGCGGCGATATCGCAGGCTATCGCTCTATTCATCCGCATGGATGTGGCCTGGTTACCGGCTTACCTTGATCTCGAAGCAGTCCGGCTCGGACCCTACGCGCGGGGCTTGCCATGAACGAAGCAAGCGACCGCGCGCGACAGATTGCGATCGATACGCTCACCGAGTGGCTACCGGGCGAATGGCGCAGTGACAGCGAGTACCGCTTCCGCCGGCGCGAAGATGATCGCACACCGAGCGCAGACATAGATATAACGACCGGCCGCTGGCACGACTTCGGAGACGGGGCGCGGGGGACGGTACTCGATCTCTACGCGGAGATTCACGGACTCTCCGATTGGCAAGCAGCGACCGAACGATTGACCGGCGAGCGTATCGGGAAAATCAACGGCAACGGTGCCGCGAAAGATCGGTGGGCCGGCTGGAAGCAAGTGGCCGAAGGCGTCGAGGATTGGCCGGAGTTCATCGTCGAAGACTGGATGAGCGAACGCTGGGGCGAGAACACCGCACGCTGGCCGATCATGCAAAACGGCCGGCTTCGCGCGATCATAGTTCGCTTCCGTCACGGCGATCGGAAAGACGACATTCCGTTTACTTTGTGGACGAACGGCACCGAAACGCTGTGGCGTGCGAAAGACCTACCGACACCGCGGCCGGTCTACGGGCTGAATGCGTTGGCAGCAAACCCGGAATTGCCGGTGGTCGTTTTCGAGGGACCGCGCAAGGCTGAACCGGCGGCCGACGTAATCGGCGACCACTATGCGTGCGTTGCGTGGTACGGCGGAACGCAACGTGTCCAGTCAACGGACTGGCAACCGCTCGCCGGCCGGAGTGTAGTCATTTGGCCGGACGCGGACGAACCGGGACGAAAAGCGGCCGACACGCTCGCCGGTATCCTCCGGGGAAAAGGATGCAGTGTTGCGGTCGTCGATCCGCCCGACGATGTGGCGCAAGGCTGGGACATTGCAGATTGCATCGACGAAGGCCGAGATCCGTTACCGCTCATTGAATCCGCCCATGATCCGGAACGAATCGAGATAGTGAGCGCCGAAAGCGAGCGTACCGCGGAGATACCGCCGCGGCGCTGGTTTCTCGAAGGCGTGTTGACGGTCGGACTCTCGATATTGACCGCGAAAAAGGCGATCGGAAAGACATTTTGGCTTCTCGAATCACTGCGTGCGATAGCCGCCGGCGACCGTTTCCTGGGACTGGAAACACTGCCGGTTCCGACGCTGTATGTGAGTACGGAGCTTGACCGCACCGCAATCCATGAACGGCTCGATCGATACCCAGGGCCACTACCGGACAACTTCTATGTGAAGTACGGCTGGCGCTCGGGCGAAGACGGTATCGGCGATCTGGAACGACTCGTTAAGCAGCACGGAATACAGGTGATAGCAATCGACATGTTCGCGGCGGTACTTCCGGAGAACGTGGAAATAAACGCTTATGAGCTCACTCCGTTCCTTCGCCGGTGGCGTCAAGAAGCACACCGTCTCGGCATTTGCGTACTCGGTAGTTGGCACTCGGCGAAGGCCGATCGCGAAGATCCGATGCTCGCAGCACTCGGGACGACCGGAATCGGTGGGCAAGCCGATTGTTACGTGTCGCTCGATCGAAAGCGTGGTGAGCAAGTCACGACAATGTTCAGCGGTGGCAATCACGGGAAAGAACACGTCCTGAAGCTGTGGTTCGAGGAATGCCGGTGGACGCTTGCGAACGGGGAAGATTCGGTAGCTGAATGCGCGCCGGCCGATAAGCCGATTCTCGACTGGCTACGAACCGGAGCGAAGCGGGCGACGGCACCGGAAATAGCAGCACTTCTACAGAAAAGCGACAACAGCACGCGAGCGGCACTCTCCCGGTTGAAAGCTCGTGGCGTAGTCGACAAGGAAGGCTATCAATGGTTCGCAGTCACACGGGAGCCGGAGCTATGAATACCGCACGAACCGCACGAAAACCGCACCAGTGCGCACCGTGCGCAGGCACACCATACCGCACGAACCGCACCGCACCCCTAAGGGGTGCGTGCGGTAGTGCGTGGTGCGGTGCGCATGAGAATGGGAGATATGGAGAAAAAGGAGAAAAAGAATGAATACTGACGCAGTGAGAGCTTTTGACCGTGAACGCGGCCGTTCCGTCTCAATTCCGGTGGGCGAGCCGCACATTTCCGATGTGAGCTACAAGCAAGTGTTCACCCTTCCGGGAGAGTGGATCGTCTGTTACGCGAATCCCGACGCGGCGAACCTCGACGATCCGAAAGACGTGTTGATCACTGAACCGGTGATCGCGTGGGCAATCGTTGAGACATGGGATTACGATTCGGATTTCAACGAAGGAGCGTACCGAGTCAGCGCAATCAAGCCGCTGGTGTTTAACGTCGACTTTGCTGAGTTGGAGGCTCCTTCGAGCGCGAATGTCGTTGGCGTTGCGCAGAAAGATGATCTATTCGATTTCGAGGATTGTCCGGACATTCGATATCTCGCGCGACAAGCGAAAAACGAGATCGAGCGCGTGCGCGAGAAGCAGGCAGAGCGGGAGGGGACGCGATGACCACGGATTCTCAACAGGCGGTCGCCGAACTCTTGCGTAGAATCGAAGGGCATATTGCGGCCGGCGAGGCCACCATCGCGCGTGAACTTGCCGGACGCTGGGCCGCAGCGTTGGAAAACACCATCGATACAAGGCGCGGAGAGATCCTTTCGAACATTATCTGGGAAAAGGCCGGCGTTGCCGGGAGTGGAGTTTCATACGTGCAGGAGCCGCACGGGGGCGAAGATGTACAGGAGGAGTAGCATGGCAAGTTATATTCTGCCAGACCCGGTGACCGCACGGCATCGGCAAATGCTCGAGGATATGGGCATGGCCGCGGAAACGCGGTCGATACCGCAGAAATCGAGCGGGGTGAAAAACTCGAAGCCGGCGCCGAAATTGGGCGCCGAGGAGCGCGAAATGATCGAAAGTCTCGGAGTGAGTGAAACCACCTATCTAGCCGAACGCGAGAAGGCCCGGCACACCGCGGATGAGCCGAGCGACGAAGAGGTCGCGGCCGCCGCCGGGGTAGCTGTCGAGAGTGTCCGTAAGGCACGGGAGGAGGAAAGTAATGGCTGAGGAGCAGAAATTATGGATGCGCGATCGGAACGGCCGGTGGACGTGTCAAAGCGCCGGAACGGTCGATCGGCAGCTTCGAAAAGGTAAAGTCACAGAGGTTGCGGTGGCGATGGATCCGCCCGACTTGCGCGAGGAGAGCAAAACGGAGGCAAGCAATGGCGAAGATGATGACTAAAACCGATGAGCTACGTCAGCGGATCATCGACCTGGAAGTCGCGACCCGGAAGCAGCACGAGCGCTACGAAAAAGCGGAAGCGGCTCTTTCGACTGCTCACGAGGAAGGATCGAACGCCGACCGGATCGCGACGTTGGAGAAGGAGCTAAGCGAGGCCGCGGCGAGCATACGGGCATCGGTCGCGGCATTGAAACGGCTCGACGAGCGCCTTGTGGCAGTCTCACAGATCGAGGCCGCGGAAGTGCGGACGATGATGATCCGCGAGGTACACGACAACTACGTAAAGCTGTGCGGGCAGGCGCGGGGGCAGATCAAGGCTTTGACGAAAGAGCTCGCCAAAAGCGTCGACAAGCCGCACGTGGCCGAGATCGAAAGCGAGCTCGATGCCGCACTGAAGAAAGGGATTTGGCGGGCGGTCAATCGAAAGTTTTCGCGCGAGTACCTCGAGAAAATCCCGAAGTGTGTGTACGGAGCCCCGCTCCGCAATGCACGCGGCGAGATCGTGCCGAATCAAGGCCGACCGGTTCCCGATCGTATTCGCGCCGAAGTCGCGGAAGCGGTTGATGGTGTGCGCGAGTGGACCGATGACGCGGGAGTTACTCACCGTCGAGGTGAGGCGGTCGCGGTTCAGTAGCGTGCGGGAAAACGTGCAGGGGGCGCGTCAGAAAAAGGGCCGCCCCCTACTGCGGCCGGGAATGGAGGCGAGCAATGCTTTTATTACATCCACCCAGAAACGATGACCGGGGCTTTCGCTGTGAATCTGTAGGCGACCACATCCTCCGCGGTGTGGAAATAGTCCGAGTCGGTTCGCTGCTTTTCATATGGGGGGGGCTGTCGCCAGCGGGAAAGCTCAAGCTCGAAGTGTACAGAAAATCATACGGGGAGGCCCCGACACGAGCGTCGAGCGCGAAGAATATGCCGAAAAGGCGTAGGTACTGGGAGAGGGGGTGGGGTCTGCAATGGATTTTTCGCGCCATCGCAGAAGTTATCCACAAGTTGTCCACAAGCTGAGGTTTACAGTTAACAGGAGGAAGGATATGCAGATAAGCAAGTCAGAAGCCGCGAGACGTCGAGGCGTCAGTCGGACCGCAGTCCATACGGCAATCCGAAAGGGCGACCTCGTTGAAGACGAGTCGGGCAAGCTCGACGACGGGGAGCCTACGAACGCGCTATGGCTCAACCGGCATCCGGGCGGTGGTTCCGGTCGGCAGCGGCGGAAGGCGGGGATGAAAGCTGATGACGTCGAGCGCCGCGCGAGCGAGCTTTCAGCGAGCGGTGAGAGCATTCAGGAGCTTGAACGGCGCAAGCTCGCCGGTGACGCGGCATGGAGTGAGACCAGAGCCCGAATTGCCGAGCGGAAAGAAGCTGAAGCGAAAAATGAGCTTATCCCGACCGAAGTGGCGCTCCATTGGAAAGAGACTTTTGCCGCCGGTATCCGCACAAACATCCTGCCAATCGGCGAACGAGTCGCGAGAGGCGACAAGAAACTCCGGCAGCGTATCGAGCGGGAGCTACAACGAGCCTTGGAGCGCACAGTCGCAACCGTCGATAAGGAGACTCGGCGATATGTCCAACAGCGCACGAAGGAGCAGGACCGTGACGAAACGAAAGGCCGAAAGGCTTGAAGCTGAGTATCGGCGTCGGATCCTCGCCTCGCTACTGCGCTTGTCGCGGTATTGGTGGAGCCGGTCGAGTTGACGTGTCCTTACTGCGACGGCCGGAAAACGAGAGTAGTCAAGACTTGGCGTGCTGGGAGATTCGTTCTCCGAATTCGGTACTGTCGCCAATGCCGGGAGCGATGGCGCACGCGGGAGAAGATCGAGACCGGCAGGCAGCGGGCACCGAACGGTGTTCGTCGTCGGCCGTAACACGAGCGCTTCCTGAGCGCTCCTCCACCGCTTCATCACCGTTTCAGTCGTGTAGAGCCCGGGAAGCCGTACCGGCCGGCGGAACCCCGGGCCTTTTCTCTTGACTGTACTGGAATGCTGTAATACTGTAACAGTATGGAAGACACAAAAGTCACCGTCTACATGAACAGTGAGCTTCACCGACGTTTCAAGGTTGCCGTCGCTCAGAACGGCGACACCATGCGGAAAGTGATCGAAGAATGCGTTAAGCGGTACGTCGAGGAAACGGAGAAACGCCAGAATGAGCGTTGATGACGCTCTCCGAGCTGAAACCGCATATCACGAATCCGGACATGCGGTCATTCAGGATCATGTTCGCGCCGGTACCCCGGAGGCAATTTCTGTTTTCCGACCGGAGTATGCCGCAGACGCTTACGGCAGAACGCATACCACGGCGCAACTGATTCCGGAAATGTTCCCACAACTCGCGCATGAAAACACGGATGCTTTGCGACAAAGTGGAATCATGCTCGCAGCCGGCAGCGTTGCGGAAATCGTCTACAGAATCGATCGAAGCGAGCTTGGTAACGACGGTCTTCTGGTTTCCTTTCCAGTCGAAGGCGGAGAGCACGACTTTATGTCGTTCTGGACACACTATCGAGCATGTTACCGAGAACCGTGCATTGATCCGAATGATCCAGAAGGGTCTATATCGGCCGCAATGGACGCGGTAGCCGATGTTTACGCTGATCTTCACTGGTATGCCGTTGAGCTTGTGTGTCTGAGATGGGCACACGTTCAAGCGCTTGCGCAATCACTCTTGGAATCAGATAGCGGCATTCTCCGAAAGCACGAGATTCGTTCCGTTGTATGGGAATCAGAATGCAAGCCGCCGACGCCACGAGTGGCCGAAATTATGCGGTACTGGAGGAAGCAGATCGACCGAGCGAAAGAGCGTTCAAGCCTGTCGTTGACAGGATAGAAAACGGGCCGACGCGGCAACGTCGACCCCGAAGAAAAACCGGAAACCGCGATACGCTGAATCCGGGCGAGCAATCCCCATCATAAGCGTATTCGCGGCTCCGAACAAGGGAGCGCAAGAAATGGATCTTCGCAAAATTGAGCGACAAAACGCAGGAGATACTGCCGTCTATGCCGTGCCGTGCACTGGTAGCCATGATGCGAACGCGATCGTTCGCGACGGCGAGCTTGTCGCGGTTCGCAGGCGGGCCGGTTGGTATCGGCAGGCGGCCGACAATCCGGGCGAGTGGAGCCGATGCGATGCGAAGGAAAGCCGGCGGTTCGGTAACATGCGGACGGTCGGCACGGCAACGACAGATTGATAGGGGGCAAACATGGCGGACATAGCAGAACGAACCGAGACAACAACCGCGACAACGCTTGAAGCGATCGAGGAACAGCGTTCCCGATTGCTTACCGGCGTTCGTGACGATCTGTACTTCGTAGCGCAACGGGCACGGTACACCGTCGAAAATGGTTGCGGCTCATGGGATGCGAGCGAGCTTCACGCGGTCGCGCGTACCATTGAGCGGGCCGACGACGAGCTACGCGACCGACTCGAACGGATCGAGAACCTTGTTGATCGGCTTCGAAGCGAATTCAGCGATGAATGAAACGCTCGTTCGTGAGCGATCGCACTACCTACCGGCCGGCGGGCGCGTTGTCGTTTCGCCGGCCATTTTCGTATCCGTTTCGACCTATCACACCGAAAATGCCGTGAGACGCACGTGGAGGCCCGTGAGCGCATTTCAGGGTATAGCTCCCCACGGAGTTGTGGCGCGTGCTGCCACGGCCGTTCCGGCTGACCGGAAGCACCCTTTTCATGCGGTCAATGGTCGCGATCGCGGCGAGGCCGTGCGAACAATCTGCGAACAACTCAGTTCACGACAGCGGCACATAGCGGATTGCATATACAGTGCTAAATGCCTACAGTATCACTACATAAGCATACACTTGTACAACGAAGCACAATGCTGTACACTGCTTTTGTCGCCCTTTTAAGGCGTGGGTCACAGGTTCGAATCCTGTGCGGCTCAATTCTTCGGTGGTCCGGGGCAGCCGGTCGACTCAGTACGTGTGGATTATCGGTGTGCGGTCGTTCCTTGTGCGATCACTGCTCTAGAACAGAATCGAAAAGAGCACAATGCCGAGTACACCAAGGGCAGTACCTGCAACCGCGCCTTCAATACGGCCGGTGCGCCGCTCGGCGTCGGCCCGGCGCGCTTCGGCGTCGCGCTGCTCGCGAAGCGTCTCGATCTCCGCCGAAGCCTCACTGGCGTATTCGTCGTAGGACTGCTTCACCTCGCTCAATTGCGTCGAAAGCATCTCTGATTGCTGCTCGATCTGATTCAACCTGCTGAGCAAGTTCGTTCGTGAGCTCTCGGAGTCTTGCAGCCTCTCGCTCAGCTGCGATAGCTCGTTCTCGAGCCTCTGTTGCTCGCTCTTCGCGCTCGATAACTCGTTCCCGGTCTGCGTCAGCTCGTTCTCGAGCGATTCGTTCGCCCTCTTGAGCATCACGAGCTCGTTGTTCAGCCTCGTCAAGGTCCGCCCGGAGTCTTCGAGCAGTCTCTGTCGCCTCTCGAGCTCGTTCGCGAGTCTCGTCAAGGCGTTCCTCAGATCGCTGAAGCTGCCGCTCAAGCTCTCCAATTCGTCGCTCGTGATAGTCGATTCGCTCGCGTGCACGCTCGGCCCGCTCATGCTGATAAGGAACAACGAGAAGAGCATACACAAGAGCAAGCGCGACGACCGCGCCGGTAACCAGCACACATCCGATCTTGAGAATTTCCCGTGACACATCACACCATCCCACGCTTCGTTCGAGGGCTGTCGGTCCGACAACCCTTCTCGGTCTCACTTATAAGCGTAGGCCTCCGGAGACGATAATACAATGCTTGGTACCGGCCAATCGGTCCGGAAGCAACAAACCCGTGCCCCGAATCGTCCATATCGCGCCGTAGCAGATCGAACCCGCGTTCAAACGTGTCGAGCTGCTCCGTGGCGAGGCTCCTGTTTGCCACCGAACTCCAATAGTCCCATTTTCTCGAATACAAGCGGAGCGAGCCAGGTGACCCAGAGTCCGGTAACTGCGTAGCGTACGACGCGAAGCGCGTAGCTCACCAAGTTCGCTTCGCGGGGAAAAAGCTGTCCGAGCCCGAACCACAGTATCGCCACGACGACGATTCCCAGCAGAAATCGTGTGACACGATCCCAGCCACCGTCGGATGCTCGAAACTTCCCGCGCCGTGTGGTGAGCAGCACGTATCCGGTGAGGACTCCGAACCAGGCACCGGCGAATGTGAAGGTCCCGTCGAGTGAGAACGGGTCGACGTCTCCCGCGCGGTCGGCCCATTGTGCAGGCAGGGTCCAGTCGGCAGCGGTCCATCGGACCGCGAGAATCATCAGCACGAGAACGGCGGCAACGGCGAAGATCACCCCGATTCGGCCGGCGGGAGTCATAGCCGACAATCGGTCGGAGACCCTCCGCCGGAGCTGGTACGCCACCAGTACGAGCACCCCTCCGCGCAGCCAGCCGAGCAGCACATCGCTGGCGAAGTGCACCCCGAGATAGATGCGTGAGACTCCGATTAGAACGATGATTGCGAGCGCTATGACGGTGAACCACCGGCGGTGAACCTCCACGGCGAGCCACCCCCACACCGACGCCGGAATCTGGGAGTGTCCGGACGGGAGTCCGAACGATGATTCGGCTGAATAGGCGGCGACTTCTTCGCTGATCCAGTAGGGGCGGGGCGTCTGGAACGTGAACTTGAGAAAACCGTTCAAAGCGTTCGCAAGCAGCAGCATGATCACCGTTCTCACCGCAATCGTCTGGCTGAAACACCAGTAGAGCGCAGCGAACAGCAGGATGAAAAACTCTTCGTCTCCGAGAAATGTGATTGCCAGAAAAGGCGCTCGCAACCATTCGCCCATACCCTGCAGCAGCTGATTCACGGCAATCTCGACAAGATGAAACGCGTCCATGGAATGTACCTCCTTTCCCGACATCGCCGGCCGATCGACGGGCAAACGGCCGCTCTTCAGTTCTGACTATCGTGGATTACACAGGAGATTTCCACTTCGGACAACAAGCTTTCGGAAGTACCGTGCGGATCGCGTGTCTGCAGACACCATGCCGGAGGTGGAAGCGTGCCACCGCCTGCGACGCGTGTGGGCCGGTTACCACTCGTACTTGAAGAAATTCGCCTCGCGCTGGTAGTGGGCAGTCCGCTCTTCCAGTTCGCGCAGCTGCTCGTCGGACAGCGGACGGAACCGGCGAGCGATCTCCACATTCTCCTCGAGCTCTTCGACACTCGAGACGGCGGCGATGGCTGTGGTGACCGGGAACGAGAGCGCGTATCCGAGCGCCTCTCGCATCGTGCGCACGCCGTCTTCGCGCAACAGTCTTCCTTTCGCGACGATCTTCATTGCTACGATTCCGAGGTTCTTCTCGACAGCGGTGTCGAGGAGTCCGCGCTGGAACGGCCGGTAGTGTGGATCGGCCGGATTGAGTGTGAGAAGGATGCAGTCGAACGGGTGCTCGACGATCGTCGAGCGCAGTACCTCCGGGTCGTAGTGTCCGGTCACCCCGATGTGCCGAACGACTCCCTCATCCCTCAGGCGTTCCATCGCAGCCACCGCTCCGCCGGGCGAGAGAACGGTGCGTACTTCGTCGTGTGTGCGCAGGCCGTGGACCTGGTAGAGGTCGATCGTATCCACACGCAACCGGTCCAGGCTTCGGTCGGCCGCGCGGAGAACTTCGTCGTAGGTTCGCTCGAGCGTTTTGGTTGCCAGGTACATCTCTTCCCGGCGGTGCTTCGCCACCTCTCCGATCGTGCGCTCGCTCACACCGTCGCCGTACTGTGCGGCGGTATCGATATAGCGGACCCCGAGATCGAGGGCGCGATGGAGGAGTGCAATTGCGTCTTCGCGCCGGTGGGCAAGGTGAAACAGACCTCCACCGCCGAGGCCGAAAACCGGAATTCGTTCGCCGGTCTTGCCGAGCCGTCGGTTCGGCAGTGCTTGATCCGACCGCTCACCCCGACGCGAAGTGTCATTGGACGAGTCGTCGTCGCGAGCAGCGAACAGGCGCAACGGAGTGAGGAATTGCGAGAATGCGGCCGCCGAGATTGCAGCAGAGAGCCGCTTCAGGAATCCACGCCGCGACAGTTCGTCTCTACAGGCAAACCCTTCTACTGTGCCCCTGTCTGCCATCTTGCTCTTACCGTAACACATTCGACGCAATGCGCAACGGAACGCGTATCACTGCCTCAGCGAAGCGTCTGGAAGACACGTAGGCGCGATCGCACGCAGCGCGGAGGGCTGCAGTGAATCAGCCTATGCAGTGAATCAGCCTACGCCGATGCAGAGCGGCGCCCGCGAGAACGCTACAGGTACGGTGCGAAAAGCCGCACGGCGCCGTCTCGAAGCTTCACCGGGAAGGAGCGGTCGTTTACCTCGCGCAGTGTCACCTCCCGCGCAACCGATATTCGTGCCTCGATCTCCTGATCGAGTGCGTACACCAGCTCCGTGTCGTAACACTCCATTCCGACCTCGAAATTCAGGCGGAGGCTGCGCGAGTCCCAGTTCGACGATCCGATAACCGCCAGTGCTCCGTCGACGGTCATCACTTTCGAGTGATCGAACGGAGGCGGCGAATACCAAACGCGGCATCCCCATTCGAGTACCTGCCACAGCTGCGCGGTCGCCGCCCAAGAAACCATTTTCAGGTTGTTCTCACTCGGCAGAAGTATGTCGACGGTGACCCCGCGCAGGGCGCACGTGTTGATTGCGGCAACGAGCGAGCGGTCCGGCAGGAAGTAGGGGGTCACTATGCGAACCGAGTAGCGGGCGACCGACAACGCCCCCTGGAACGCCATACTCATCTTGTCCATATCGTGATCCGGCCCGTCCGGAATCGCCCGCGCGAGCACCCCACCGGTCGCCTCGCGCTCGGACGGGAACCACTTCTCTCCCGAAAGCAGCTCCGCGGTGGTGAAGTTCCAATCCTCAACGAAGGTTGCCTGCAGCTGTTCGACCACCGGACCGGTTACCCGAAAGTGCATATCGCGAGTCGGATACGCCGGCCGATCGGCGAGTACACACTCTCCGCGAATGTTCATTCCTCCGGTGAATCCGATGTAGCCGTCTATCACCACGATCTTCCGATGACTCCGGAGATTGAAGTACGGCATTCGCCATAGAAGAAGGTTCGACATGAACGTAGCCGTCGGTATCCTGTTCGCGCGAAGCTTGCGGACAATGGAACTTCGCGCGTAGCGCGCTCCGACAGCATCGATCAGCACCCGCACTTCAACGCCACGGTCGACAGCGCGGGCAAGCGCATCTACGAATCGGCGTCCGATCGCGTCGTTGGAGAAGATATAGATGGTCAGGGTGATGCTTTGTTGTGCCGATTCGATCGCCTCGAGCATCGCAGGATAGGCGACGTCGCCGTCGATCAGCGGCTCCACGCGATTGCCCCGGAGAAGGGGCAGCTCGGTGAGCCGCGCTCCGAGCCGTGACATCTCCAGCAGATGTGCGCGATCGTCGGGCAGCCGTTCGAGCACTTCCGGCGGCGCGCAGAGCCAACGTTCGAGCGAGGGCACATGTTCGCTCTCGTGTCCGCGCAGACCGGCGGCACGGCGGCGCACCCGGTTCACGCCGAGCAGAATATAGAGAACCGATCCGACGATCGGTGAGAGCCAGATCAAGCCCACCCAGGCGACCGCGGCGCGAGAGTCGCGCTTATAGAGGATTGCGTGAGCGGCGGTTGCCAGCTGAAACAGCACCGTAGCCGTCGCGGTAATCTGCGGCCAGAACGTCCGCAGAGCGTCTATCACCACACGCATATCTATCGCTGCAGTATAACCGAGCGTGTGGCAGAATGCACCAAGCGCAACCGCAGTCGCCTGTGTTCGCCGTGGCGGTCGCGCGTTCCAGCGGTAAATCGCGTATTGCGCAAACCTCGACTCATTCCTCCGGCGCGTTCACATATCACGGCCATGGACGCAAGTTCCAGCGAACCGCTTCTTCACTTCGAGTGAGATGCGATATGTCGCCGCGAAGCGCGAGCTCCCGACGCCGGCCGTTGATTACGATCTTGGTAATCGAGCACAACCGCGCTGAGAACGGCTCCGCGTTCGGCGCGAGGTAGCGAATCGAGAAGGTGACCGTCGCTCCGTGTCCGACCAGCAGAATGCTCTCGTCGCCGGTACGCTCGATCAACCGGTCGCTCACGCGCGCCGAGCGAGCTGCAACGTCGCGTTCCGATTCGGGATAGACAGGGTGCTCGACCGCCTCGTGCTCGTTCGAAACGCGCGGAAAGCGCCGGCGAAGCGTCTCTACGGAAAGCAGCTGTGGCGCTGCCGGAAAATAGGTCGGATTCAGCCACTCGCCGAATCCCGGCTCGAGGTATACCGGAAGACCGAGACGTTCGGCCACCGCATGCGCTGTTTCAACGGTTCGCAGATAGGGGGAAGAGTAGATTCGGGAGATGTTTTCACCGGCGAGCCGGTCGGCCAGCTGCCGAGCCTGCTCTTGTCCGTCGGGCGAGAGGCCCGGATCGAACGGGCGATCGGCACGCTTTACCCAGCCCGGATCGACAAAGTCTTCGCGATTCCCGTGACGCGCGATCCAGATGGTCCGCCCGCTCATGCCACGCGGACCGCCTGCTGTTGGGCCCGCATGCACAGCTCGGCCGCGCGAAAGGTATGCTCCTGCGTCATCGCTCGCTCGGTTCCTTCGAGACAGTCGAGGATCACCTGTCCGAACCACGGGAAGCCGACCGTACCGTGCACCGGAATGTGGTGTTCTCCCTCGCCGTTGACGAGGTACACGTGATCGCCGTCGGGATCGCGAGCCACATCGATATACTTGCGCAGCTCGATATACCCGTCGGTTCCGAGCACCACCGTCCTGCCGTCGCCCCAAGTGCCGAGGCCATCGGGAGTGAACCAGTCCACGCGGAAGTAGTTGGTCGCGCCGTTCTCGGCCACGAGCAGCGCGTCTCCGAAGTCCTCCAGTTCCGGATAGTCCGGATGCGCATAGTTGGCGATCCGGCTGTACTGTACCGTCGCGTTTCGAGCGCCGGAGAAGGAGAGGAACTGTTCGATTTGGTGGCTGCCGATATCGGTGAGAATACCGCCGTAGTACTTCTTCTGGAAAAACCACGCGGGGCGGCTCGGAGCATTCAGGCGATGCGGCCCGAGTCCGATGACCTGCAACACCCTGCCGATGGCACCCGATGCAATAAGCTCTCCCGCATGCCACGCCGCTTCGTTTTGAACGCGCTCGCTGTAGCAGACCGCCCACTTTCGGCCGCTCTCCGCCACCTTTCGGCGCGCATCTTCCAGCTGCTCCAGCGTGGTGAACGGCGCCTTGTCGCTCATGTAGTGCTTGCCGGCATCGTGTACTTTCAGACCGATCGGCCCCCGGTCGGAAGGAACGGCGGCGCTTATGACCATGTGGGTCGAACCGTCGTCGAGCAACGCCTCCAGACTCTCGGCGGCATCTGCCTGCGAAAACTTCTGTCGATATGCGTCGACCTTGGCGGAGTCCGGATCGTACACCGACACGAGCTCCCCCCCGGCGTCGAGCAGGCCTTGTGTCATTCCAACAATGTGCCCGTGGTCAAGCCCCGTCGCCGAGAATCGAAATTCTCCCGGTTTTACAACCGGTTGCGGCTTGCCCTCCGGCGCGTAGTTCATTCCGTCAGCGTGTGCCATGTCTGCCATCTTCGACGCGATTCACTCGCGGCGTCAAGCTGGACCCCACCTTCTCCCGACGAATCCAAAGATCGTCCAAGAGGCCGAAAAGAATCGCCATTCCGGATTTCGCCTTCCCGGGCATACGCTTGCCCTATACACCCAAAACAAAGGGGGAGAGTATGCGAATACGTTACCTGTTGTTCACGATTCCGCTTCTCGTTCTCGCGGGAGCGGGTCTGCTGTTCGCCGGCGGGGCCCAGGAGGAGGCCGACCCGGACGAGCCTGTCACCATCGACTACGCGTTCTGGGGCAACCCCGAAGCGATCGGCGTGGAGCGCGATATTATCGACGCCTTCCATGACTATCAGGATGAAGTTCGTGTATCACCGGTGGTTTCCGGGTACGGTGACTACCACGCGATGCTGCTGACACAGCTCGCCGGCGGTACCGGCCCGGACGTAATGCGGGTCGACTCCTACTACTTCGCCGATTTCCTCGATCTGAACGCGTTGCGAGCGATCGATGACCTCGTCGAACGCGACAATCTCGATCTCTCCGAGTACTACGCGGCGGGACTCGAGGAGAACATGTACGAGGGAACGCTGTACGGACTGCCGTGGGCGACCGCCCCGCTGTACATGTTCATTAACCTCGATGTCTTCGAAGAGCGCGGCGTCGAAGTGCCCGATTACGACTGGAACCTCGAGGACTTCGAGCGGATCGCACGGCAGCTTTCCGAGGGAGACGGCTACGGATTCGGTATCCAGCTCGGCACTGTATCAACCGTCCTGCCGTTCATCTGGGCGAACGGCGGCGATATGTTCGACGAGTCGCGGGATAACTTCACGATGAATGAGCCGGAAGCGGTCGAAGCGCTCGACTGGCTTGCAGGGCTGTACGCCGACGGCGTGATTCCCGAGGATGCGATTACCGCCGACGCCGATGCGCTGACCCGCTGGTTCGTTAACGGCGAGATCGGCATGCGAATGGGCTCGGCCGCCGAAATTCTGAGTACCCAGGCGGTCGAAGGTGCGCGTTTCGAGGTCATGAACATGCCGACCGGCGACGGGATTGACAACACGACCGTCTACAAGTCGAATATCATCGGAATCAACTCCCGCTCGGACAAAGTGGATGCTGCCTGGGAATTTATCAAATTCCTGCGCGGCCCGGACGGTCTCGGGGAGGAGCTGTACATGCAGGCGCGCCGCATGGCGCCGACCTTCGACCGGCAAGAGCTGTGGGGCATCTACGCCGACCCCGACCTCTATCCGAGAAGGGTGGAAGAGGCGAGTAAGCTGATCGCCGACCGGTACGGCCGGCTGCTGCCGCTGCGGGTCGGCTGGCTCGAAGTGGAGAGTCTCGTGATTCCCGAACTCCAGGGCATACTCAGCGGAGATGTATCCGCGCAGGAGGCCATGGACGGAATCGCCGCCGACGCACAGGCGGTCCTCGACCGCTGAGGCGAGCGGTTCCCAAACCGGAATACTCACCGCCGGGCGATCGCGCTATTGGTCGCGGTCGCCCGGCACATCCGCGGAGGCCCACATGACCCGCCAGGCACGCATCGAATTCTTCGCAGCGATCCTCTTTCTGTTGCCGAACTTCATCGGCTTCGCGATGTTTCTCATCGGCCCTGCGATCGGGTCGTTCTTCATCGCGCTGTCGGAATGGCGGCTGCTCGATGAACCGACATTTGTAGGTCTGCAGAACTTCCGCGATCTGCTCGGCGACTCGCGCTTCTGGACGACGCTGCGAAACACAGCGTACTTCGTGTTCGTGCGGGTTCCGGCGAATACCGTTATCTCGCTGCTCCTCGCCGTCTTCCTGAATCAGAAGATCAAGGGCCGGAATGTCTACCGCGGCATCATCTTCCTGCCGGTGGTCATTTCGATTGTAGCTGTCGCGGTCATGTGGCGACCGCTGGTGGAATCGCGCGGCCTTTTGAATTACACGCTTGCCGCGGTCGGGCTTTCTCCGATTCCGTGGATCACCTCGACGCGCTACGCAATGCCGACGATTATTATGATCGCCGTCTGGAAAGATATCGGATACTTCATGGTCATCTTCCTGGCGGGTCTGCAGGCCATTCCGTCGATGTACTACGAGTCGGCGCGCATCGACGGCGCGTCGGCAGTGCAGCAGTTTCGGCACATCACCCTTCCGCTCGTCTCGCCGACCACCTTTTTCGTGGTTGTGGTGATGATGATCTTCTCGTTCCAGATCTTCGATCTGACAACTGTGCTTACCGGCGGCGGCCCGCGGAACGCGACCAATACGCTGGTCATGTATATATACCAGAGCGGTTTTCAGAACTTCCGCATGGGATACGGGTCTGCGATCGCATTCGTGCTGTTTTTGATCGTCTTTTCGCTTACGGTCGTGCAGAAGCAGCTGTCGTCCCGCTGGGTACACTATTAAAGGAGGCCGAAGATGGATTCGCTTGCGATTCGGAAGTTCGGTTCGGCGCTCCTGCTCTACTCGGTTGCGATCCTTTTTACGCTTATTGCGCTGGTGCCGCTCGCATGGGCATTCGGCACCTCACTGAAGACGTACGGAGAGGTCTTCGCCCGTCCGTACGCCTTCATCCCGCTCGAACTTCAATGGGACAACTATGCGGCGATATTCCGCGCGGTACCGTTCGCCCGGTACTTTGTGAACACGGTCCTCGTGTCCGCGTTCGCGTGTCTCTTCACGCTCATCACCTCCGCGATGTCGGGGTATGCATTCGCACGGCTGAAGTTCCCCGGCCGAGAGACGATCTTCATGCTCTATCTCGCGCTGCTGATTATTCCGCCGCAAGTCATTCTGATTCCGAACTTCATTGTCATGCGCGAGCTCGGGCTGCTCGATACACTCACCGCGCTCGTGCTCACCCGCAGCTTCTGGCCGCTCGGTGTCTTTCTGTTGCGCCAGTTCTTTTTCGGTGTTCCGCGAGAGCTCGAAGAAGCGGCGATTATGGACGGCTACGGCTACGCAAGGCGTTTTCTCTTTATCATACTGCCGCTTGCCAAACCGGCGCTCGTGACGCTCTTTATTCTGACGTTGCTGCTTGTCTGGAACGACTTTCTCTATCCGCTGGTGTTTATCCAGTCCGACGCAAATAGAACGTTGACGCTCGGGTTGTCGATTCTCCAGGGCGATCTCGACGTGCAGTGGAATCTCGTTATGGCGGCAGTGGTTCTGGCAATATCGCCGCTGGTAGTGATCTATCTTTCCCTCCAGCGCTTCTTCATTGAAGGGATCGCCCTTTCCGGCACCAAGGGTTAGCGGTATGATCAAGGTCATGATCGTCGAGGATGAGCCGTCGGCAAGAGAGCGGTATACGCACTATGTCGAGGCGTACGGGCATGCGTTCTCGGTTGTCGCCTCATGCGCGAACGCCGCCGGTGCGCTGGCGGCGCTCTCCGCAGCGAAACCGGACGTGATTCTCACCGATATCAAGATGCCGGACATGAGCGGCCTTTCGATGCTCGCCGAGTTGCGTTCGCGCGGCTGGAGCGGGACGGCGGTGATCATCTCCGGATACGACGATTTCTCCTTCGCGCGCGATGCGCTGCGGCTCGGAGTGCAGGACTACCTTCTGAAGCCGATATTCCCGGAAGACATCTCCCGTTTGCTCGCCGGTATCGAGGCGAAAGGCTTCCCCGGCCCCGGCGAGAGCGCGCACCGCATACTCGCGGAGCTCGGGGTCGATTTCGACGCACTGCCGCCGTTTCTTCGCAAGGCGATCGGATATGCCGAGAAACACCACGACTCCCATGTTTCTCTTGCCGATGCCGCCGATGCAGCGTGTGTCAGCGAGCCGTATCTGAGCGCGGCGTTCTCGAGCCACTGCTCGACTCACTTCGTCGATTTTCTCCATCGCTTGCGGGTGGAGGCGGCGAAGGAGTTGCTTGCGAGCGCCGACATGTCGCTCGACGCGATTGCTGAACGGGTCGGACTCGGCGATTCGTCGTATCTCAACCGGGTATTCAAGAAGGTAACCGGAACTACGCCGGGACGGTACCGATGGTCGAATTCGCACGGTGGCGAACGCCACCCATCGGGAGCATAGATCTGCGCGGTCTATGCGCGAGGTGGTGATGAGACATTCCAAGAGCCGTTTCTTCACGCTTCTCTTGAGCACCCTCGTCGTAATGGGGCTCGCCGTGGCGTTAATCGTCGCGGTCGTCTATCAGCAGGTCACCCGGGAACTCCGTACACACGCGTATGAGTCGGTAGAGAACCGGATCGGTTCCGTCCAACGATCGGTGGTCAACCGACTCGAGAGCATTGCCTTTTCGATGCAGTCGACGCTCCGGCTTCTCTCCAATCACTCGCCGGAGACGATCGAAGGGCGCTCGCAACTCTCGCACTTCCTGCGATCGCACTCGTACGTGAGAAATGCGTGGATCGTCACACGGCACGGTCAGACGATATCGTCGGCCGGCACCGATCCGCGGCGCATCCTCGCAAGGATGGACCGGCGAGCCGACATCGAGCGGACAACGACCGCCGATTCCGATTCGACGCCTCGCCTTCTCGATCTGCCGTTGAAGGATGCCGGCGGGTGGTATATCGGCCCCGCCTTCAGGGACTCAATCGGCCTTTCTACCCATATTCCGATCGTTGTCTATGAGTTCAGCGGTGTTGAGCACGTAAGAGCCGGGTATGTCATCGTCGATTTGAGCGAGCTGATCTTCTCGTTCATGGACGAGCTTCGCCTCGTTGTCGACGAGCGGACATATCCGCTTATCCTGTCAGTGTATGACAGCCAAGGGCGGCTTGTCGAAACCACGCTCAACTACCTCATTCAGCGTCACGATCCGCTCGGCGAAGATACGACGACAGGTCGGGTGGTTCCCGGGAGGCTGGACGAGCGCCGCACACTGACACCGCCAGATATCGTCAGTTCCGGTCCTGAAATGATCAGCGCGCTCATTCACGACAGCCGCACTGCGTTCTGGTTCGGGGGAAGCGTCGCCGAGCCGGCCGTTTCGCAACGGGTCACCCTGCTTTCTATGCAGATCATTCTCATCGGCGTCGTTTCGCTCGTCGGTATCCTCGCGCTCGGTGTTCTGCTCCTGCGAACGATCGAGCGGCTCGCAGCGGTCGAGCGGCAACGGGCCGATCTCCAGCTACGATCACTCCAAGCGACGATGAGTCCCCACTTCCTGTTCAACACACTCGACACGATCGTCGGACTCACCATCGATCGTGATTTTGATGGACTTCTGACTGCACTGCGAGCTTTGACCCGGCAACTCGGAGGTGCTGTTCGCGATTTCGACGATGTTGTGCCGCTCGACCGGGAGCTTGAGTACCTGCAAAGCTATATCGACATTCAGCGTTACCGGTACCGCGACAGCTTCGAGTTCCAGCTCGAGGTTCCGGATCAATGTCGAACTGTTATGATCCCACGCTTCTGCATTCAGCCGCTGGTGGAGAATGCATTCACACATTCGCTACCGTACGCACGTCGTCCGGTGACAATCCGCGTCGTTGTAGCGCTCGAGGCCGACGATCTGCAAGTGAGCATTGCCGACGACGGGCCTGGTTGCAGCGAGGCGCGTCGAGAGGAGATCGCTTGTAGTCTTACCGAAGCTCGGCGGGAAAACGTCTCCCGAAGCAGTTCCAAGGCGCGGAAAATGGAAACGCACGGTATCGGCCTATACAGTGTTCACCGGCGTCTCGCCGCCGAATACGGGTCGTGCTACGGTATTGAACTGGAACCGGTATCGCACGGATTCGCCGTCCGTGTAACGCTGCCGATCGTAGAGGAGAGTCCGAGAAATGGGAGACACGAAAATCAGAACGGCCATTATCGGCGCTGGAGCAATCGCCGCCGCCCACGCACGCGGCTTTCGGGCACACGGCGATGAATGCGAT
>SLIN01000315.1 GCA_007135605.1 Spirochaetales bacterium
ACGAACTGACGGTCACCGCAACACCGACGACGGTGAGCAGCACCGAGATCACCGTGAACCAGCGCGTGCTGTAGCTGCGCATGTCTTCGAATCGCTTGTCCACCTGTTCGAAGCGCTTGTCTACTTCTTCGAACCGGCGGTCCATCTGCTCCTGCATGAGGTCGAACCGCTTTTCCATCTGCGCGAATCCCTCGCGCATGAGCTCGCGCTGGGCCTTCAGCTCTTCCTCCACCCGCACCGTCCGCTCGCGCAGCACGATATCCCGGTCCAGATCGACCTCGCGCATCCACGCCCCGAGGTTTCCCCGGACATAGCGGCCTATAGCTTCAAGCGTTTCGGCAGAGAGTTCCATCGCATGCTCCAAAATGCACCTCCGTTCGCCCCTGACTACCGGCCGAACTGAGGTGCCGATTGAAGTATAACGCGAAATTGCGGCGGCATTCTATCTTCCGGCACGGGTAACCGGGATCTCCGGAAAACCCATTTCCGATTGACAACCTGGAATTCCGTGGTACTCTGAATGCACAGCTGATTAGGCTGAGATGTTTGGAGATTCCTAATCGGTCGATTCAATCACGACGTGAACGCTTCCGTTTCGCGGGAGAGTGTTGCGATTGGTGGAATCTCCGACATCCGCAGTGACGCATCTGCTCTGACATTCCCTGCCAATACGCAGCTCCTCCCCCGGCGCGATCGTTCATCTCATATTCGTTTTCTGAAGGAGGTGCGCTATGCGACGCGCATTCGTTTTCGGTATCGTGTCATTTCTCCTGGTGTTCGCCTCGTCCGGGGGTCTGTTCGCGGGAGGCGCAGCGGAGGAGCCCGCGGAGGCTCCCGTGGAGGAAGTCAATGTGCTCGGAGTCTGGACCGGTGCCGCCCAGGAGAATTTCGAGGCGGTCCTCGCCGGCTTCGAGGAGCAGACCGGCATCCGGGCCCAGTATCAACCGGCGGGTCAGGACATTGGTACGGTGCTCGGCACCAGGGTCGAAGGCGGCGATCCGCCGTCGGTCGCAATGCTCCCGCAACCTGGTCTCATGGTGGAGTTCGCCCGAAGGGGAGAGCTGGTGGACATTGAGGATATCGTCGGCGACCGTATCGACGAAAGCTGGGCGCCGGTATGGCGCGAGCTCGGCACGGTCGACGGAACGCTGCATGGACTCTGGTTCAAGGCGGCGAACAAGTCGTTCGTCTGGTATAATGCCGACCTATTCGACGAGATCGGAGTCGGGCCCGCCGAAAGCTGGGACGAGATGATGGAAATCGCGGGCATCATTTCCGACTACGGAATTCCGCCGTTCTCGATCGGGGGCGGAGCCGCGTGGACTCTTACCGACTGGTTCGAGAACATCTACATTCGCAGTGCCGGGGCGGATCGCTACGATCAGCTTACCAACCACGAAATTCCGTGGACGCACGATAGCGTGCGCGAGGCGATGGAGCTGTTCGGCGAAATCGTTTCACGACGCGAATGGCTCGCAGGCGGTTTAGAAGGGACCCTCGAGGCCTCCCATCCCGACGGAATCGTGCAACCGTTCCTCGAGCCGCCTCGGGCGGCGATGGCGTACGGCGCGGATTTCTCCGCCGGGGCGATCATGAACGAAACGAATGCCGAGCTCGGAACCACCGCCCGCTTCTTCGACTTCCCATCGATCGGCGGTTCGCCGCAGAGCGTGGTCGGCGGCGGTGATGTCGCCGTTGCCTTCGACGATTCGGAAGCGACTCGCGAGCTTCTGCGCTATCTCGCCACCGCCGAGGCGGCCGAGATATGGGCCCCGCGCGGGGGCTTCACTTCTCCGAATCAGGACGTCGATCCGGCCGCGTACCCGAGCGATATCGTGCGCGGATCGGCCGAAGCGCTCCAGGGAGCGGAGGTGTTCCGCTTCGACCTTTCCGACCTCCAGCCGTCGGCGTTCGGCTCCACCGCGGGGCAGGGTATGTTCGGGCTCCTTCAGGACTTCGTCCGCAGTCCCGACAACCTCGACTCCATTCTCCGACAACTCGAAGAAGAGGCTTCCGCCGCTCACGGCGAATAGGAGCGCGTATGCACGGTGGCAAACACGCGGCGGCGAACCGCCGCCGCGTGCTGTCGCGCGATTCTGCTCTCGCGGCGGCACTCTTCATTCTTCCGGCGGCGGTCATGCTGCTCGTGTTCGTCGTGTATCCGATCGGTTCGACATTCCTTCGCAGTCTCTACGATGCGACCGGTTCGCGATTCGTCGGCCTCGGAAACTATCTGCAGATATTCCAGCGCTCGCGTACCCTCATCGCGCTGCGCAACAACGTGATCTGGGTAATCGTCGTCCCGATCATAGTCTCTTCAATCGGACTTGTGCTCGCGGTGCTCAGCGATCGCTTGCGCTGGCGATCGGCCTTCCGGCTGACCATCTTTCTTCCGCTCGTTGTCTCGGGCGTGGCAGCCGGCGTCACATTCCGGTTCGTGTACACGAACAATCCCGACGTCGGGTTACTGAACGCGGTCATCCGGGAGGCGGTTCACGTGGTGCGCCCGCCGGGCCCGTATCCCGGCGCCGTCCCGTCGACTCCCGACCTGTTCGTACAGCACGAGGAGTCGAGCGCGCTTCGAACCGCGGATCCGATCGAAGCCGGGGAGACGGTAGCGATCGGAATCGTGCGGTTGCGGCCCGATCTCATCCCCGATGAAGCACAGCCGGCCTCCCCGCCGGAACCTTCAGCCGGCGAGATCGCCGGAGTGGTCTGGTTCGATTTCGCGCGGGGCGGGGAAGGCACCCGCGGCGCGGTCGATCCGGGACAACGAGGCCTCCCCGGGATGAGAGTTCAGCTCGTTCGGGAGGGCCGAGTTGTCGAGACGACCGAAAGCGATCCCCGCGGGCGCTTCAGCTTCGCCGGCGTAGAGGCGGGACCCCATCATGTACTTCTTCCCGAACGCAACTTCCGCGAGCCATATGCCGGACTCTACTGGCTCGGACCAACGCTCATCATTGCCTCGCTCATTTGCGCGTACATCTGGATGCAGACCGGCTTCGCCCTCGTCATCATCGGCGCCGGCCTGTCGGGGATAAACCGCGACTATCTCGACAGCGCCCGAGTGGAGGGAGCGAACGAGTGGCAGGTCATGACACGGGTGACCGTTCCTCTGCTTCGTCAGGCGCTGATGGTCGTCATCGTTACAACGACAATCAGTGTGCTGAAAATATTCGACCTCGTTATCGTTGTCGCCCCCGAATCGGTACAGGCGGAAGCCACGGTACTGGCCCTGGAGATGTGGAGGGCATCGTTCGGCGGCGCGCGGGACTTCGGGCTTGGAAGCGCCCTCGCGATTCTGCTCTTCCTCCTGATCGTTCCCGCTATGGCGTTCAATGTCCGCCGATTCCGGCTGGAGGATTAATGCAGCTATGAACGATACTTCGAAATCACTCGGCAGATCGATATCCCGCAGGCTGAAGTCGGCGCCTGTCAGCGCGATTCTATTGATAATCGGCGGAGTGTGGCTGATCCCGAACATCGGGCTCTTCTTCCAGTCGCTGCGCACGCCGGCCGCCATAAGTGAGAGCGGCTGGTGGACGGCAATTCTCGACTTCGGCTCTCTCTCGCTCGACCCGTACCGAAATCTGCTCGCCTCTCCGATTATCGTGCGGTCGATCTGGAATACCTTCGCGATTACCATTCCCTCCACAGTTCTGGTCGTGTTGATTTCCGCCTTCGCCGGATATGCGCTCGGATGCATGCGCTTCCGCGGGCGCGACGCGATCTTCCTCGGTGTCGTGGCGCTGCTTGTCGTACCGGTACAGGTCGCGCTCATACCGATTGCACAGCTCTACAATCGTCTCGGCATTTTCGGGTCACTTGCCGGGCTAATTCTCTTTCACGTCGGATTCGGGCTGCCCTTCGGCGTGTTCCTGCTGCGCAACATGTACTCGACCATACCGAGGGCCCTTTTCGAGGCCGCGAAGGTTGACGGGGCCGGACACGGCCGGATCTTCTTCACGATGGCGCTACCCCTTGTCTCGCCCTCGATCGCGTCGCTGAGCATCTTCCAGTTCGTATGGGTCTGGAACAACCTGCTGGCGGCGCTGGTGTTCACCCGCCAGAGCTCGGCTCCGCTTACCGTCGCCATTCAGCAACAGATGCGCAACTTCGGCAGCAACGTCGATATCATTGCACCGGCGGCGTTCCTGCTGCTTCTCGTGCCGATGCTCATTTTCCTCGCCTTCCAGCGCTTCTTCGTGGAGGGCATGACCGGGGGGTCGGTCAAATGATTGCGAGACATGCGAACTCGACGCTGCGGCTTCTGTCGTACAATATCCGGTACGACAATGCCGAAGACGAGTATCCGTGGGAGAGTCGGCGCGATCATCTGGTCTCGATTCTGCGCTTCCACCGCCCCGACATCATCGGACTGCAAGAGGCGCTCCCCGCACAGGTGGCCGACATCGATGCAGATCTGCCCGGCTATGACTGGGTCGGAGCCTCACGCGATGGGGGTGACGACGGCGAGCTGACACCGCTCTTCTACCGGGCCGACCGGCTCGGACTTGAGTGGAGCCGGACTCGCTGGCTCTCGCAGGAGCCGGACGTACCCGGCTCGCGAGGGTGGGACGCGGACACACCGAGGACGGTGGTGGCCGCCCTGCTGACCGACCGTACAATGAATAGACGCCTGAGGGTGTATAATACACACTTCGATAATCACGGTAAGATCGCACTCGAGCACAGCGTAGATTTGATCCGGGAGTGGGCTGTCGCCGATGCGAGCGAGGACGGTGAACCGTCCGTTGTTCTCGGCGATCTCAATATGACCGAGGGGTCGGGGGCGTATTCGAGGCTCACGGAAATGTTTTCCGATGCCATTCGTTCGGCGGTCGAGCCGCGATTCGGCCCGGACTACACATACGTCGGCCCGGGGTTTCGCGTCGCCGAGAGACCGGGAACGCGTTACGACTATATCCTTACCGGCGCGGGAGTCCGTGCATTGCGGAGCGCGACGCTGACCGACTCGTTGCACGGCCGATATCCGTCGGACCATCTGCCGATTATGAGCGATGTGGTCCTCGACCTCGAAGCGGTTTCGGAGGAACACCGGCGTGGAGTTTGAGACAACGCGACAACTGTTCCAGGAAGGCGTCGGTGTCGCCCTCGAACGCGCTCCGATCATCGCGGCGGCCTCGTTCGACGCAGCCGACGAGGCGGTTTCATCGAGCGCCGGGGTGGTACTCCTCATGAAGTCTTCGATTCGCGAAATACTCAGCGACGAGTACCGAAGACTGGCTGAACGAAAACCGATAATGATACACTTCGACTTCCTCCGCGGCCTCTCCGACGATCACGAAGCGATGGTGTTCCTCAAACACAAGGTGAATCCCGCGGCAATCGTTTCGACCAAAGGGAAGATCGTTCGGTCGGCGCGAAAAGCCGGCATTCCGTCGATAGAGCGAGTATTCCTCATCGACTTCACCTCGTTCTACAAGACGATCGACAGCATTAACGAAAACGACCCGGACGCCGTAGAAGTCATGCCCGGTATCGTTCCGCAAGTCGTGCCGAGATTCCGCGAGTACGTTTCCCTGCCGATCATCCTCGGCGGCATGATCTCGAGCACCGCAGAAATCGATGCCGCATTCGAACATGGGGCGAACGCGGTGTCGGTCGGAAATCGCCGGCTGTGGAGCTATCAACGCTCCGCCGGGTAGTCGGAAATGCCGGACTCCCTGGCTACGTTCCGCAGCCGGCGACCTTCCGGGTCCCTGGCGCGGTACCTCCCGCCGGCGCTATCGGCTGCCACGCCAACCGGCTTACACAAACGAACTGACGGTCACCGCAACACCGACGACGGTGAGCAGCACCGAGATCACCGTGAACCAGCGCGTGCTGTAGCTGCGCATGTCTTCGAATCGCTTGTCCACCTGTTCGAAG
>SLIN01000022.1 GCA_007135605.1 Spirochaetales bacterium
CGACGAGGATGATGCCATGGGTACCTCCCAATCTGACAGTATCGACAACTGTCAGAATATCCTAATAAACCCTTTCCCACAACCTCCTTACACTTTTCACCACACAAACGTCGTGCGCCCGTTATGCCGTTGGCTCTTGACACGTCGTTTCGGTGTCGAGTAGATTCCGCTTATATTTGTATTCCCCTGTAGCTCAGCTGGTAGAGCAATTGGCTGTTAACCAATGGGCCGCTGGTTCGAGTCCAGCCGGGGGAGCTTGCACCTAAGACGGCCCTCAAGAGGGCCGTTTTTTATACCCGGGCGAATTCCCGACGGGGAGCAGCGGAGCGGCAGATGGAAGAGCGAACCGGTCAACCGTACGAACTGAAGAAACTGGGTACGGTCATTCGCCTGGGCTTGCTTGCATTTCTCATCGGAATGATTGCGAGCGCGCTTATCAGCCTGCTCGTGGACCGCGACACACTCTTCTCGATCGTACCGGGGATCAATCCGCTCCTCCTGACTGTTCCGTTTGGCCTCTATCTCGCGATAAATGTCGTTGATACATTCCGCCTTCGCATGGTGCTCGGACAGTTCGACATGCGGATCGGATTCGGAATGGGGTTTGTGAACTCGGTAATCGGCATCCTGTTCAACAATGTCACGCCAATGAATACCGGTGGGCACCCGTTTCAGATATACCATCTCAAACGCGTCGGTATTCCGGCGAAAACTGCCGCGAACGTCATTCTCTCCCGACATGTCGAGAAGCTCGTACTCCAGGCTCTCGTAACGATCCTCGCCGTTCCGGTTGTGTTGCAGGTGGCTCGGAGCCTTGAGTTCGGCAGTGTCGTAATCTACGTCGGGGTCGGCCTGGTAACGCTACTCGCGCTTGCGCTTCTGTTCGTGCTCGCTCGCCCCGATGTCGTTGCCTCAATCGCCTTGAAGCTCAGTCGCCGGAAACTGAACCGACTCATCCAACGACTGGCCGGGAAGGACGACTGGGCCGATTTTGTAATCGATTGGACGCGGGAAATGCGCGAGCAGGTTGCGTACCTTTGGAACAAGCGCACGCCGGTTATGATCGTCGACGCCTTGGCCGGCCTTTTCAACCAGTGTCTCCAGGGACTCTCGATGTGGTTCATGGTGCGCGCGCTCACCGGGATAGCAATCTCGCCGATTAATGCGGTGCTCACGTTTATCGTCGTCAATCATCTCGTTTATTACATTCCTACCCCGGGTGCCAGCGGAAGCGTAGAGGGTATGTACACCCTGGTCTTTGCTTCGGTCACGCGGCTGCCGGAGATCACGTTCGCGGCGATCTTCCTCTGGCGATTCTCCGCCTACTACCTGCACATCGTTTTCGGCGCACTGGTATTCGCCGGCTATCTCCGGTACGATCGCCGTCACCCTCAGGAAATAACCGACGCGACCGATGAAGGTTCGGCCGCCGTGGAACGTTCGGCCGGATAGGAAAGCTCGTCGGAGCGGCGGCGTGAGCCCGTTCAATGCTCGGTGGGGTGACGCACCTCGTTCGATTAGCATTGAAAAACGATCGCGTCCGGTTTACTCTTCCGGACTCATGGCCGTCGGGAGTCCGGGTCGGGGGACGCCGGAAGCCTTTGACCATCACAATGAACGCAGGAAGTGCAATGGAAACTCAGATTGAGATTCGCCCGGTGCAGAACCGTAAGGATCGGAAGCGATTCGCCAAATTCCCCTGGAAGATATACCGTGGAGAATTCGGCACGTGGGAGGCATGGGTTCCTCCGCTTCTCGTCGATGAGATGAACCAGCTGAACGCGCGGAAGCATCCGTTCTACCGGCATTCGGACGTCGAACACTTACTCGCCTGGAAAGGCGCCTCGACTGTCGGCAGAATTTCGGCGATCGTCGACCGTGCATTCAACGAACACAACGGCAGCTCCACCGGTTTCTTCGGCTTCTTCGAGTCGCCGGACGATCCGGAGATCGCAGGCACGCTTCTCGCCACCGTCGAGCGGAGGCTCGCCGATCGCGGCATGACCGAGATGATCGGCCCGGTCAATCTGTCGACCAACCATATCCTCGGCGCGCTCATCGACGACTTTGATAACCCGCCGGTTGTCCAGATGGCGTACAATCCGCCCTACTACCCGGCTCTCTACGAGCAGCACGGCCTGAAAAAGTACCGCGACCTCTACAGCTACCGGATGGATGCGCACACACTACAACTGTCGGACAAGATCCGTCGCGTCCAGGAGATCGCCCGTAAGCGAAACCGGATCGAGCTGCGGCGAGTGAGTATGAAGCGAGACTGGAACTGGGTCGTGCCGGCGATTCGCGAGATTTACAATGAGGCGTGGAGCAACAACTGGGGTTTTGTGCCGTGGACCGAGGAGGAGTTCGAGGAGCTCGCGAAGGAACTGCGCATGCTTGTCGATGAAGACCTTGTTCCCATGGCCATGATCGACGATGAACCGGTCGGTTTCGCGATCGCGATACCCGACATCAATATGATCCTTCACAAAATGAACGGAAGACTGCTGCCGACCGGAATATTCCGGATACTGTACGGGCGCAAGCGCATCGACCGGGTTCGGGTAGCGGCGATGGGGGTCCGCCACGCCCACCGAAACAAGGGGATCGATGCGGTTCTGATACACGAGCTGTGGACACGAGGTCGACCGAAGGGATTTTCGAAGGGCGACTTTTCATGGATTCTCGAAGAGAACTTCGACCTCAGAAACCTCCTCGAGGCGTTGGGTACCGAGCACTACCGAACACATCGCATCTACGGAAAGGAGCTGACGCAACAATGAGCGGTACGATCAAGACCTGTTTTCTGTTTCCGGGACAGGGAGCGCAGGAGCCGGGCATGGCTCGCGATCTGTGGGAAGCAAGCGATTCTGTCAGGGAGATGTTTACACACGCCGGCCGGGTATGTGATCGCGATATGGCCGGGCTTCTCTTCGAGGCCGAGGAGACCGAGCTCGCGAAAACCGACAATACCCAGATAGCGATGGCGCTCGCCGACGTTGCCGCCGCGATTGTCTGCCGCGAACATGGCATCGAGCCGGCGGGTACCGCGGGGTTCAGCCTCGGCGAGTATCCGGCGCTGTACACCGCCGGAGTGCTCTCCGCCGATGCACTCTTCGGTATTGTAAAGATCCGCGGCGAGCTTATGGAACAGTACAGTCGCGCATACGACGACAACACCGGCCCGGCAGGATTGATTGCGGTAGTCGGCCTTACGCTCGACGAAACCGGTGAGGTGTTCGACGCGCTCGCCGAACACAACGCGTACCTCGCCAACCACTCAGCACCGAAACAGCTCGTCGTCGCCGGGAGCGGGGCCGGACTCGCCGAGGCCGAGCGGAGGTTCGACGAGACGGGTGCTATGCGCATCGTTACGCTGAAAGTCTCCGGACCGTTCCACAGCCCGCTTCTCGCCGAAGCCCAGCGCGATTTCGAGGCCGAGCTGCGGAAATTCGATTTCTCCGATCCGAACATCCCGTTCTATGCCAACGTTACCGGAGATCTTGTGCAAACCGGGGCGCAGGCCAGAGAGTTCTGCGGAAAACAGATCGTTAACACGGTACAGTGGGTAACGACCGAGCAGTCGATCGACCGCGACGGCTACGAGCGCATACTCGAGGTCGGTCCCGGGAAGGTACTATCCGGCCTCTGGAGAGGCTACCGAAAGGGTGAGCCGGCATGCAAACCGGCCGGCACCGTCGAACAGATCGCAGCACTCGAGAGCGGGCAGAAATGAACAGACGTATAGTGATTACGGGGATGGGTACGATCAATCCCCTCGCCGACAATCTATCCGAATACTACGAGCGTTTGCTCGCCGGCAAGTCGGGGATTCGACGCTGGAGTTCTCTCGATCTCGACCGGGTCGAGTGCAAAATCGGCGGCGATCTCGGTGACTACGATTGTGCGTCGTCCCTCTCCCGCTTCGAGCACGAGCTCGGTCACGAACGCTATCGCAAAACGAAGAAGCTCTTCCGCAGCGCGACCTTCTCAGCCAAGACCGCGGTGCTCAGTGCGATAGACGCCTATCGCGATGCCGCGGTTTTCGGCGAGGCACACGATCCATACCGTACCAGCGTCATCGTGGCAGGCCACAACCTGAACAGCAACTACATATTCCGGAACGCGCTCCAGTTTCAGGAAGAGCCGGAGTATATCGACCCGTTGAGCGGCGTCGAAGCGATCGACCCCAACGTGCCGGCGCTGGTAACCGAGGTGCTCGGTATTGAGGGGCCGAGTTTCACTATTGGTGGAGCGTGTGCGAGCGGGAATCTCGCGCTCCGCGAAGCGGTCCGCGACATTCTCACCGGCGAGTGTGACCGGAGCGTAGTCTGTGGTGCGCTGTTCGATGTCTCACCGCCGGACATTCAGGCGAGCGTGATCCTCAACAGCGTGGTGGTACGACAGGAGTTTCAGGATAACCCGGCGCGTGCATGCCGTCCGTTCGACGCCGAGCGTGACGGATTCGTCTACAGCCACGGCACGGCGACGCTCGTCGTCGAGAGTCTCGAAAGCGCGGTCGCACGTGGGGCGAACATCCATGCGGAAGTACTCGGTGTGAAGGCGAACGTGAATGCGAATCATCTCCCCATGCCGGGAGCGGAAAAGCAGACGAGGGTCATGCGGGAGCTCCTGGCCGAAACCGGAATCGACCCGTCGGATATCGCCTATGCAAACTGCCATGCAACAGGCACCGCCGCCGGCGATCTGCAGGAAGTGAAGGCTATCAAGGATACGTTCGGAGATCATGCGTATCGAATGAAGCTCAATGCACCGAAGTCGATGCTCGGCCATACGTGCTGGGCGTCACCCCTGGTCGAAACGATCGCCGGAATACTGCAGATGAAGAACGGCACGCTCCATCCGACCATCAACGTCGACACACTCGATCCGGAGATCGATCTCGATGTGTGCGCCAACAAGACCGCCGACTGTGATGTCCGCTATATGCTCAAGAACAGCTTCGGATTCGGCGGAATCAACTGCTGCAGTTTGATCGGGAGATACGATTCATGACCGTAGTCATCAGCGGCGGCTCCCGAGGAATCGGTGCCACGCTCGTAAAACGATTCGCGACAACGGGATGGAATGTCGCGTTTACCTACGTCTCACGCCGCGAGAGCGCCGACACGGTCGTAGAGCAGTGCCGCACGGAGAGCCCCGACGCGACGGTTCGCGCCTATCAGCTCGATCTCCGCGACCCGGAGGCAATCGACCAATTCGCCGAGCAGGTGATCGACGATTTCGGCGACGTTCGTGCAGTAGTCAATAACGCTGCAACCATAGAAGACGGCCCGGCGGTAACGATGAGCAACGACAGCTGGACGAAGGTGATCGACGCGAATCTGTCCGGACCGTTCTACCTGACCCGCGCATTTCTCATGCACTTTCTCTCGAACCGCTCCGGACGAATCGTCTTCATATCCAGCCTCGCACAGTACGGATCGAGCGGACAGGCGAACTACGCCGCCGCGAAGGCGGGTCTGAGCGGATTGAGTCAAACGCTCGCCAAGGAATACGGGCGAAAGGGGATTACCTCCAATATCGTTACCGTCGGACTTGTTCCCACCGACATGGCCGGCGAAGGGGTGCCGGAAGCGTCGAAACGGTTCTGGCTGGATCATTGCCCCGCCGGTCGAATGGGCACAGTAGACGACATTGCCGGTGCGGTTCTCTATCTCTGCGGTGATGCGGCTTCATTCGTGACCGGAGAGAATCTCAGGGTTGCCGGGGGCCTTACCTACGCGCCGTGAACGAAAGCGCACTCCGGAGGGATAGTATGAACGAAATAGGAATCGAATACCTGAATATCTATGGCGGAAGTATGGCGCTCGACCAGCGGGCGCTCGCAACGGCCCGCGAACGCGATCCCGAACGCGTGGTCAACGATTTTCTCATCCAGGCACGGAGCCTCAATCCGACCTGGGAAGACACCGTGACGATGGCAGCGAACGCGGCCATGCCGCTTCTTGACTTCGTAAAGCGCGAAGATATCGGGCTTCTGGTCGTCGGCACCGAGGGCAGCGTCGATTTCGGGAAACCGATCAGCTCGAACGTGCACTCGGCGCTCGAGCTTCCGTCCAACGTGCGGAACTTCGAAACGAAATTCGCCTGTTACAGCGGGATTGCCGCGCTCGAAACGGCAATCAACTGGGTCGCCTCCGGCCGTAATCGCGGCAAGAAGGCGCTCGTTATTTCCAGCGATTTCTCCCGGATGCACCTGAACATGATGGAGGAGTTCGTCCTCGGCGGGCTCGCCGCCGCGGCGATCGTCGGGAACGATCCGGGCGTGTTTGCACTCGACGACGGCATTCGCGGAACGTGGACAAGCGACGTGTACGATACCTTCCGGCCGAGCGCCCGCCACGAAGTCGGTAACAATGAGGTCAGCCTCTACACCTACATGGACGCGCTCGAGGGCGCGTGGGCCGACTATCTCGAACAGAACCGAGTCGATTTCGACCGTGATTTCGAGTACCTGCTCTACCACACTCCGTTCCCCGGCATGGCCTTCCAGGCGCACCGAACCGTCTGCAATCTCGTCGAACGCCGCAAGAAATCGGAGGTTCGCGACGATTTCGACCGCCGCGTCCTGCCGGGCCTGCGGGTAGCCCAACAGGTGGGAAGCACCTACGGCGCAAGCAATTTCGCCGGGCTCGTCAGCTTACTCGGTGGTCAGAGTCCACCGGGCGCCGGGTCACGGATCGGGCTTTTCGCGTACGGCTCGGGAGCTGTCGGCGAATTCTACAGCGGCACGATCGGAGAGCAAGCCGCCGATCGCGTTGGACAAATGCGCATCGATGAAAAACTCGCCGCACGCCGGAGTATCGATGTGCCGGCGTATGAAGAGATCGAGAAACGACGGACTTCGCACATCGAAGCGCCCGATATCACTCCCGATTTTGACCTGCCGCCGCAGCTCTTCGAGGAGCACTACCGCGGTAGCGGCCGTCTGGTACTGAGGTCGGTCGAGAACTTCTATCGTAACTATGAGCGTGCGTGATTCAGCTGCCGGCGATCCGCTAACAACCCATACCGAGTCGAGTATCTGTATTATCACACTGAACGATTCCTCGAACGGTAATCGTCTCAACAGCCGTTCGGTTACCGCACTGCATGAGACGCTGACCGCCTGCGATCGCGACGAGGCCGTACGGGTCGTTGTGCTGCGTTCGGGGAGCGAGCTGTTCAGCCTCGGGATGGATCTCTCCGCGGTCACCACTGCAGAAAACCCTGAAGACGCCATCGGTATGTACGGCTCGTGCCTCCGCCTGTTGAACGAGGGCACGTTCGTCACTCTCGCCGTTGTGCGTGGGGAGGCATCCGCGGGCGCGCTCGGTCTTGTGGCTGCAAGCTCGATTGCCGTTGCTACTCCCGACGCTCGCTTTTCGCTGCCCGAGGCGCTGTACGGTCTCGTCGCTGCGAACATTATGCCGGCCCTTCGCCGCCGCATTACTCCGGCACGCTGTGAATACCTGGCGCTCGCCGGCGTATCGTGGCCGGCGGAAACCGCACTCGAAAGCGGCCTTGTCGACGAGGTGGTCGCCGAAGAAGCGCTGGAGAAGCGCCTGCGTCGGATTTGTCGCGATTTGTTGCGTCGGAGCCCGGCAGCACTTTCGGCGACGAAACGGCTCATCTCGCGAATCGATCGGCTTTCGCCGGAGGAAGCTCGCCGCGAAGGTGCTCGAATCCTCGGCGAGCGACTCGCCGATCCCGCGGTGGCACAGGCAATCGAGGCGATCGCAGCCGGCGAATTGCCGACATGGAGTCTGAAGCTAGATCTGACGGTGCCGCTGGCAAAGCCGGAGCCTCCGGACAGGCCCGAGTAACCGTAATACGTGACCGGCAATACCCGGATCGGCGGAAGCCGGACGAAAAACAGCGCAGGAGCGACAACCGTGAAAGCAGAAGAAAATGTGCCGGTACGGTGGCACCTCGACGACAACGGCGTTGCCGAGCTGATGATGTGCGATCGAGAACACAACAACCTTTTCACCGATTCCTTTATAGATGCGTTCCTCGGCGCCTTGAGCGAAATCGAGAAGGAACGGCCGATTTGCCTCCTTATTTCCGGTTTGCCGGACGTATTCTCGGGCGGTGCCGACAAGGAAACGCTGCTCGATCTCTGTGACGGAAAGATCGTCGTCAAAGACCTCGAGATTTCGGAGCGACTGGTCGCCGCGCCGTTTCCCATCGTATCGGCGATGCAGGGCCACGCGGTAGGGGGCGGTCTGGTGATCGGACTCTGCTCCGATGTCATGGTACTGGCGCGGGAGAGCCGGTACGGGGCGGTGTTCATGAATCTCGGATTCACCCCCGGTATGGGGACGACCGAGCTGCTCCCGATGGCGTTCGGTCCTTTTATCGCTTCAGAGATGATGCTCGGCGGCCGTACGTTCCGTGGCGGTGAGCTGGCCGAACGCGGGGTACCGGTAAACGCGATCGTTCCGAAGGCGGATGTGTACAGACGGGCACGGCGCATCGCTTTACAGATAGCGGACAAACCCGTAGACTCGGTCTATCTCTTGAAATATACGCTCAGTTCGGAGAAACGCAAGCGGCTGATCGACGCTCGCCGTAACGAGGATCTGATGCACCGCATCACGTTCGCGATGCCGGAGACCCGGCGGCGTATATCCGAACAGTATAACGAATAGATGGTAACGATTGATCTAACCGGACAGAACGTGCTCATTACCGGCGGAACGCGCGGTATCGGACGCGCGGCGGCACTGGAGTTCGCTCGCGCGGGAGCTCAGACGTGGCTCACGTATAAATGGGGAAGCGCCGACTTCGACGAGCTGGAGCACGAATTCACCGCCGCCGGCGGGCTGAAGCCGAAGTGCATTCAGGCCGACGTTTCGGTCGATGACGATTCCGAGGCGTTGTTCACCGCGCTCAAGTCGGAGATCGACGGCATTGACGTATTCATCAGCAACGTCGGTTTCGCCGCCACGACACCGGACCTCGCCTCGTACAAGAAACGTTCGTTTTTCAAGACGATCGAGTATTCGACATGGCCGCTTATCGACTACACCCGCCGAGTTGGCGAAACGTTCGGACGGTATCCACGATACGTGCTCGGAATCTCCAGCGATGGTCCGGACAACTTCTATCCCGGATACGACTTCGTTGCCGCGTCCAAGGCTCTGCTGGAGTGCTTCGGTCGCTACCTGAGCATGCATCTTCTTGAGGAAGGAACGAGGGTGAACGTGATCCGGTTCGGCACAGTCCCGACCGACAGCTTTAACATGATCTTCGGGGACGATTTCTTCGATTATGCCCGCAAACAGGAGGGCCTCACCGACGACCTTATCCTCGATCCCCAGACATGCGGCAAGACCGTGCTTGCGCTCTGTAGCGGGCTTATGAGCGCAATTAATGGCCAGGTAATCAACGCGGACTACGGGTTGCCGCTACGCGACAACACTATGGTCCGATATCATAGAAGCCGACATCAGGAAACCGACCGTACCACGGAGACGGAGGGTTCGGACGGCTGATATCCACAACGACTCGGGGCATTTCGCCTTTAGCCCCTGTCGTGCTACCCTATGTGTCTTGAACACGAAATAATGGAAAGGAGACTCGATACATGACGAAGGAAGAGGTAATCGAGGTTATCAAGCGCAACATCGTGGAGAACCTCGACGATGTTGAAGCGGATTCGATCGATCCGACCAAGAGCATGAAGGAGTACGGAGCGAACAGTCTCGACATGATCGAGGTCGTCTCGACTTCGATGCGAGAACTGAACATTAAGATTCCGCGCTCGGAGCTTGCTGAGCTCGGCAATATCGACGAGCTCGCCGACAAATTCATGGAGTACATCAACAAGGGTTGATGTGGTTGCGCGCAGGTACGCCTGCGCGCGCTCTTTGGAGGCACGCATGCCCGACGCTACCGATTTCAGCCTTGCCGATTTTCACCTCAACGACAATCCGAACGTTCTCGAGCCACCGGCCGATTACCTCGAGTGGATTTCCGATCCCGACGTGCGACAGGCGTTCACATTTTTCGAGCAGCAGCTTCTGACCGCACCGCGAACGCGCAGCGAAATTCTCAGCAATCTCGATCGCGAACGCAGACCCATTATCAACCTGACCTCCTACAACTACCTCGGACTGAGCACCCATCCCGAAGTGCTACAGGCGGCCAGAGAGACGCTCGATCGGTACGGCTTGAGTGCATCCGGTGCACCGTTGGTGTCGGGCACCTTCGATCTCCACGTGGAGCTTGCGCGGCGCCTCGCGGAGTTCAAACAGAAAGATGACTGTCTACTTTTTTCGAGCGGGTATGGCGGTAATCTCGGCGCCCTGCAGGGTATGATGCGCAAGGGCGATGTTATCGCCATGGATGAGCGCAGTCACAAGAGTGTGATCGACGGCGCCACCCTCAGCGGCGCCCGAAAGGTGTTTTTCGCACATAACGATCCCGAGGATCTTGCAGCGCAGCTTGAAAAGCATCGTGACCGTCGCATTCTCGTCGTGCTCGAAGGCGTTTACAGCATGGATGGCGATCTCTGCCGTTTGCCGGAGCTGGCGGACGTCGCCGACGAGTACGGTGCGGGAATCTACATCGACGAGGCACACTCGACGCTCATGTTCGGCGAAAATGGACGCGGCGTCGCCGAACACTTCGGTATGGAAGACAGAATCGGCGTGAGTTACGGTACCTTGAGTAAGAGTTTCGGCGGCGTAGGCGGATTCATCTGCGCAAATGCGCGGCTGATCAACTACCTAAAGGGCTACTCCTCAGCATGGAACTTCTCCTGCTCCCCCTCGCCTCCGGTGGTCGGAGGGCTGATCAAGGCGCTGGAGGTCGCCACGCGCGACAGCACGCTCCGCGATCGACTCTGGACCAACACCGAGTACTTCCGCTCGCGACTCGATTCGATGGGCCTCGATACCGGCGACTGCGAAAGTCAGGTGATTCCGCTCATCATCGGACCGTCGGGCGAGAAGCTGTTTCGTTACGCAACCGCGATGCAGAAACGCGGGCTATTCCTGCAGCCAATCGACTATCCCGCGGTACCCGCCCATCGGCGCCGATTCCGGATTTCGATGTCTTCCCAGCTGGAAGAGGAAGATATGGACCGGGCTCTGAATATCATCGAAGACGTAATCGTTAAGGATCGCGATTAATCGTGACGAACGCCGAAGAGTGGACGCTCCTGCGCCGCCATCGCCGGAAACCGCTCGTGGAGCCGGCGGAGTACAAGCGCTTCGAGACGGTGGCGTGCGACCGCGATGCACTGCAGCGGCTGCTACCACACCGTGACCCGCTCCTTTTCGTGGATCGCGTCACTGCGGTCAGTGAAGATCGGGAGACTATCGTCGGAGAGCGGAATCTGGCACCGGACGATCCGACATTCGCGGGTCACTTCCCCGAATATCCGCTATATCCGGGCACGTTCCAGGTGGAAGCAATCGGGCAACTCGGTCTCTGTCTCTGGTATTTTCGTCAATTTTCCGATCGCCTGGATGTCGGAACCGACGCGAGGCCGGCATCGGTTCGAGCTACGCGGATCGGAGGAGCGCTCTTCAACGCCCCCGCCCCGCCGGACCGGACTGCAACGATCGTCGCTCAACGCCTCGACGACGATGGATTCCGGGCGAGCATAATCGGACAATTTCTTATCGACGAGTCGGTCTGTTGCACGGCTATCGGCGAAGTAGTGTTTCTCGATGGCGACTGAGCGATAACAGTGTGTACACAGTTACCTGATGACACCTCATCGTGAGAAAAAGCCGGGTAATCCGGATATCTCTTTTCATCCGCGATAGATTTTGTGTTACTAGCGAAATCCTTGCTACGGAGAAGTACTATGTATGCGAAAGAGATGGCTATCACGGCAATTATATTTCTTGTAGCTGTTGCGCGCGTAGCCGCGGTCGGTGTGCAAGAAGAGGAGGAGGAGCAGACGGCCGTTCACGAACTCGATCTCGGCACAATGACCGCCAGCACCGACTTCGGTACTCTCGAGGCCGAACGGGTGGATAACTCATTCGTCGGCTCGACCGACGACGGTCAGATCCTCGGTATCGCGTTTCTCGACGACGTTACCGATGCGATCGGAACCGAAGGTATGGTCGCTCACCTGTACGGCAGCCCGAACTATTCGTTACTGATCGGTGAGGCAGATACCAGGGGCGTAGTGACGCTCGAAAGCGTGGAAGGAAGTCACCACGATGCAGCGCTCGAGTTCGTCATCGAGAATGGCGAGGCGATCGGAACTCTCACCTTCGCCGGGGCGGAACCGATCGAGTTCGCGTTGAGCTCCGCCACCGGCGACGCCGGCGTCTATTGGGCGGGTGGAACCAACGAGGCCCCGGAAGCCCGTGGCGACTGGGTCGTGTTCGACGACGGGCGCCAATGGGGTTGTGTGTGCGGTCCGCCAGGTACCGCCGCCTGCTGTCAACTGCGTAACTTATAACCTCGCTACAGAATGGTGACGTGGACACCTAATACTCATCAGGGGACACGGGGGAGTGTCCCCTGATGAGACACCGTATCCCGGACACACTCTGCACCGTTACAGATGCCGGGCGGTTGCACATGCCAGGGTGATCAGCCCACCTTGCGCTTCACGGTCAGTAGGTAGTCTGTGCCCGCATTCATTTTTTCCTATATCCTGGACAGCACTACCGAGGCGTTCTGGCCCCCAAACCCGAACGCGTTCGACAGCACATGACGGACACCTCGCCCATCCCTGTTTTCCGCCGACACGTTCAGGTTGATGTCCGGATCGCGTTCGTCGAGGTTTATCGTCGCGTGGATAATTCCACTGCGAAATGCCCCGATCGCGGCGATCGCCTCAACCGCACCGGCTGCCCCGATCAGGTGCCCGGTCATGCTCTTGGTACTGTGTGCCGGCACGCTCGCGGCGAGCTCACTTCCGAGCGCGCTGTTAATGGCCATCGACTCGATACGGTCACCAATCTGCGTACTGGTTCCGTGGCAGTTGATCAGCCCGAGCTCGTCGCCGGCAATTCCCGCGCTGTTCATCGCTGCACGAATACAGCGCGCCGCTCCCTCACCCTCAGGATGCGGTGCGACCATATCATAGGCGTCGCTGGTAAAGCCGAACCCGGATAGCTCGGCGTAGATATCCGCTCCACGTGCCCGGGCGTGTGACAGGCGTTCGAGCACAAGAACACCGGCGCCCTCGCCCATGACGAAACCGTCCCGATCGCGATCGAAGGGACGGCTGGCGCGTTCGGGCTCATCGTTACGCGATGAGAGTGCCATGATCACACCGAAGGCGGCGATACTCGTCTTATTCGCTACCGCTTCCGAACCGCCCACGATCATGACATCCGCGAGCCCGCTCCGAATGAGCGATGCGCCGACTCCCATCGCGTGGTTGCTTGTAGCGCAAGCGCTATTCAGCGAAAAACTGGGACCGAGAAGGCTTTTCTGCATGGTAAGATACGCGGTCGCCGTGTTCGGAATAGCATTCACGATGTAGAACGGACTCGCTCCCGACAGGCCTCGTTCGTTAATTCGCGGTATATTCTCTTCGTGGCTATCGAGCCCGCCGGCACCGGTGCCTATGAGTGCTCCGATTCGTTCTCTCTTCGGGATATCATCGAGCCCGGCGTCGATATACGCCTGATGGCCGGCCATGTACCCGTACTTTATGTATCGATCGAGTCTCCGGATCGCTTTGCGACTCGGAAAGTACTCGCTGAGATCCTCGGGCATGTCGATCTCGGCGGCGATCTGAACGTGAAAGTCTTCCAGATCGCTGTTCCGGGCGGTTCGACCCCCGGAAACCCCGGCTTCGAGTGCGCTCCAATACTCTGGCACTTTCAGTCCGATGGGCGTTACCGCACCAATTCCCGTGATCACTATCCTCTCGTCGTCCGTCAATGCATCTTCCCCTCTGCGACTGATTTGCTTACAATCAAGAGAAGCGCGAATGTTGTACACCACCCGGATGCGTCGATCAACCCGCCGGTCAGTTGCCCGCCCGACAAAGCATGCGCTGCTCTTCGTTCACGCCTACCCTCAGTCGATCCTACGCCCTTCGGCCGACCATGACGATCGGGTTCGCTTCCGCTACCTGGCAGCTGAACGAGCGCTCGATCATTCGACTGCCCGTTCCAATGGTAAGGCTCGCTATTCCCGGGGCATACGAACGGCAAGCCGTTTCGCTGTTCAGAACGCACGCATCCGCAAACGCGAGAACAGCAGCCCGTCGGTGACCGGAACGGGCCGGCACGTATTGCTCGCATCCACCGACACCCACCTCGCCGTGCTCGTTGCTCCCCCGCATTACGATATCGCAATCGATATCGAACGCCACGAACCAGACCGCCAATTCGACGCATTGGCCGCGGTTACGATGACCGACCGCGAACGGGAACGATTCCGATCACTCCACCGACGCAACCCCCGGGAAGCGATTCTCTATTTCTACCGCGTTTGGACCATAGCGGAAGCGGTCGCGAAGCTCGGGACCGCCGATATCCTGGCGGATGCGGCGCTCGTCGAAAGCGAACCGGCGCTCCCGCGCGGCGTGCCAACCACCGAGCTGGGCACCGCAATCCGGCACACCACCCTTACTCGGTCGGGATTGTACCGGGCGGCACCGGCACCGAACTCCCGTTTCGCTGCGCGTGTCCCAAGAATCGCGGTCGGAACGCACACCTCGCGCGTGTTCAAGGCCAGCTTCAACGACACGCTATATCACGTTACGACCGTCCGTTTCGTCTCTCCCGCGCTGACAATCACCGCCGCATCTTTCGGGCCGTTGCCCCCGATACTCGTCGCCCGCGGTCCGTCGATGGCCCGGTGACTCGAGCGTCATCGCTTCTTTTTGTTCTTCTTCTTCTGCTCCCCGCTCTCTGCTACGATTTTGCTCGCCTCTTCGAGCGTCATGGAGTTCAGCGATTCCTCGTCCTTTCGGTCGTCCGGAATCCGTACATTCTTCGTGCCGACTTTCAGATACGGTCCGTACTTCCCGTCGTAAATGGAGATTTTCTTCCCGTTATCCGGATCGGAGCCGATCTCGCGAATCACCTTCGAACCGCCACGGCCCTTTTTCTCCTCAGAGAGAATCTCAAGGGCTCGACCAAGCTCGATTGAGTAGACATCATCATCCTTTTTCAGACTGCGGAAATCTCCATCATGGACGACAAACGGACCAAACCGTCCGATATTCGCCTGGATCTCCTTTCCGGTTTTCGGATGTACACCGAGCGATCTCGGTAAACTCAGGTACTTCACTGCGTCTTCAAGCGTTACATCTCGCGGCGAGACTCCTTTCGGAAGGCTCGCCCGCTTCGGCTTCGGGTTCTCATCACTCTGCTCACCGAGCTGAACGTACGGCCCGTAGCGCCCGGTCAGACAATAGATGTTCTCTTCGGTTTCCGGATGACGTCCGATCGGCTCCGGCCCGTTCTTCTGCACCTCGATCAACTCGTGAATATCGCTCTCGGTCAGGTCGGCCGGAGCGATATCCTCCGGGATCGACGCATGAACCGGCTGCTCGGTTGCCTCCGACTGATGCACGATATACGGCCCGTAGCGCCCAACCTTGATCTGCGTCGTCTCGTCGAGCTGTGGGAGTGCGACTGTCCTGCTTTCCTCCGGCTCAATCTCCGATTCACGCTGTTCTACCTGCTTCAGGAGCCCCTTCTGATGCTCGTCACCGTAGTAGAAGTGCTGGAGGTACTGAAGACGATCGCGCTCCCCCACGGCGATCTCGTCGAGCGCCTGCTCCATCTCCGATGTAAAGCGATATTTGATGAGCGACTCGAAGTGCCGCTCGAGCAGTTGCGTAACGGCGATTCCGGTATAGGTCGGCACGAGCGCATTCCCCTGCCGACGCACGTATCCGCGTTCGAAAAGGGTTGCGATAATCGACGCGTATGTGCTCGGTCTGCCGATCCCCTCTTTCTCCAGTCGCTGAACGAGGCTGGCTTCGGTGTACCGTGCCGGCGGTTTCGTTTCGTGCGACAGACTCTGGACATCGTGCAGATCGAGGTTCATGCCCTCCTGGAGAGCAGGGAGAAACACTTCACGGTCATCGAGGGCGGCGTCGGGATCATCCTTCCCTTCGACATACACGCGAAGGAAACCGGGAAAAACAATCCGGACACCGCTGGCGGTAAACCCGGCTCCATCGGCACGTATTCGCGCGCTCACCGAGCGTTTCTTCGCTTCCGCCATTTGACTGGCAAGTGTCCGCTTCCAGATCAGCTCGTACAACGCCCTCTCGCGTCCGTCGAGTCCGATATCGTCCGGGTGCCGAAAAGACTCACCGGCGGGCCGGATCGCCTCGTGTGCTTCCTGCGCTCCGCTTGCCCGTGTCTCGTATTGGCGCGGCTCCGACGAGAGATATTCGTCTCCATACAGCTCGCCGATCGTTCGACGTGATCCGGAAATTGCCTCTCGCGACAGGCTCGGACTGTCGGTGCGCATGTACGTGATCAACCCCTCCTCATAGAGGCGCTGAGCGGTGCGCATTGTGTCGCGAGCGCTCATGCGGAGCTTTCGGTTTGCCTCCTGCTGCAACGTGCTCGTGATAAAGGGCGCAGCGGGACGAGAGCTGGTATCGCGTTCGTTAACCTCTTCGACAACCCACTTCTCATGTTCGAGAACGCCTCTCAGCGCGTTCGCACGCTCCTCGTCGAGCGTGACTACGTTTCGTCCGTCGATAACCGCTCCGGTCTCCGGGTCGAAGTCCTTGCTTCCGGCAATCTTCGCACCGTCGACGCTATCGAGTCGTGCTTCGAACTGTTGCTCAACCTCGCCACTCGGGGAAAGCGTCGCTTTCAGGTCCCAGTAGATCGCTGTTCGAAAGCGGATGCGTTCCCGCTCGCGTTCGACGATCATGCGTAGTCCGGGACTCTGAACGCGACCGGCACTCAGCCCGTACGCGATCTTCTTCCAGATCAACGGAGAGAGGGTGAAGCCGTAGAGTCGATCAAGGATCCGCCGGGTCTCCTGCGCACGTACGAGGCGCATATCGAGGTCGCGAGGATGCTCGATCGCGTGATCGATCGCCGACTTGGTGATCTCGTGGAACACCATGCGCTTCACGGGCACTTTCGGCTTAAGGAGCTCAACGAGATGCCAGGAGATACTCTCCCCTTCGCGATCTTCGTCGGTGGCGAGATAAACGTCATCGACTTCCTTCAGTTTCCGCTTCAACTGATTGACTATCTTGGACTTGCCACGCTGCGTAACGTACAGTGGAGTGAATCCGTCCTCGGTGTTAATGCCGAGTCGGGCCCACGGCTCGCCCTTGTACTTCTTCGGAACATCGGATGCGGTTTGCGGTAGATCGCGAACGTGGCCGATACTTGCCTCGACCTCGAAGTCGGACGGAAGAAATCTCCGTATAGTGCGCGCTTTCGTCGGTGACTCGACTATCACGAGGTGCTTTCTTGCCATAGGCTTCCTTTTATCGTGGTGGTGTATGGTGCAAATTACGGTAGAATAGTCAAGCTATGCAAATCCGACGGATCCTCCGGGCAATAGCGATATTACCGATCGCGGTCTATCAAAACATCATCAGCCCCTGGCTTCCAGGAAGCTGCATATATACGCCGACCTGCAGTGAATACACCCGTCAGGCGATCACGAAACACGGGATCATCACGGGGTGGATGCTTGCGTGCTCGCGTATCCTTCGCTGTATTGGTACGCTATACCACGGCGGACACGACCCCGTTCCCGATACCGTGCATCTTCGCACTATCGGAGGAGAATACCGGAAACGCTTTCGTTTCGTCAGACAGGAGCGGCACGATGGCACATGCGATAATTGATCTGAACGGTACGTACACAGAGACCGGGCCCTTCGCACGCGGCCTGGGCGCAGCGGAGCCGGGGCCCCATGTGCGTCTCGACCGAATTCTCGAGCAGGTCGACAGGATAGTCCGAAAGAGTCGGATTAAGACCGTAGTCATCCACCGAAGTGAGAAGTTTTCCGCGCCGTCGCTCGGTGCTCTTGAAGGAATCCGCCTGGCGCTCATGCAGCTGCGACAGGCCGAGCGACATCTCGTCTACTACGCGGCCGACTACAGCTTCGACGATCTCTATCTCTCCAGCGTCTGCACCACTCGCATTATCCATCGGCTCGGCACTGTATCGTTCCTCGGCCGAGCCATGTCGCGGCTCTATTTCGCTCAGTTACTGTCCAGGCACGGTATTTCGGTCGATGTAATCCGCCACGGGAAGTACAAGAGTGCAATGACTCCTTTGACCGAGGAACGTGTCGACAGCTTTGACCGTGAACAGCTCGAGCACATCCTGAACCTGATGGTCGACAGGGTGCGTACGATCGTCGGAACGGAGGTCATACCGTCCGGAACCGCGCTTGATGCACTTCTCGCCGGGCAGATTGTCGATGCACAGTCCGCCGTCGAGAAGGGCTGGATGGAGCGCATCGATGATCTCCAGGGCATTAAGGATTCTCTGAGGGATGAGAAGTCCCGGCCGGCGAAGAGCCGACGTGCGAAGGGACGAATCGGCGCGTCCGGCCCGCGCGTCGCGCTCTACTTTTTCGATGGTGCAATCGATCACGGCACCAACCGTCGCAGCCCGCTCCTCGGCCGTGTTGTCGGCAGCGACTGGTACGTCGAGCAACTCAAGAAAGTGAGGGATGATACCTCGACGCAGGCGCTGGTGCTCCGTGTCAACTCGCCCGGGGGATCGGCGAGCGCGAGTGAAGACATTCGTCGCGAGATTCTCCGCATCCGCGAGAAGAAACCGGTTATCGTTTCAATGGGGCCGGTAGCGGCGAGCGGGGGATATTGGATCTCTACCTCAGCGAGCCGGATTTTCGCGCACAAATTCACGGTTACCGGATCTATCGGTGTAATCACCGGTCTCTTCCTGCTGCGTGACTTCCTGGCGAGGCGCGGAATTACCTCTTCGGTTCTGCGATCGGGCGACCACGCCGATCTCGGCTCGGCACTGCGTCCGATGACCGCCGAGGAACGCCGCATTTTCGAGGAGCAGATCGACCGGATATACGACGAGTTCGTGCAGATCGTCTCGGCATCGCGCGAAATGGACGCCGAGGCGGTGCGGGACGTGAGCGGAGGCAGGGTCTGGACCGGCGAGGATGCGATGGAACGCGGGCTGATCGACGAGCTCGGAGATATCCGAGCCGCGCTCGACTACACTGCGGACGCACTCGGAGTCTCGAGTGTCCAGGTACGCTTCGGTCCGGTCGTACGTCGGCCCCTCGTTGAGCGGCTCCTCGCCGGTCGAATACCCTCGGCCGCGGACCCTCTTGCGCTCATCGGGCGCCTCGGTGATCAGGACACCGAGGGTTATACTGCGGCCGAGGGAGCTACTCTCGGATCGAACCGCATGCTTCTCGAACCGACTCTCGTCGGGATGGCACGCGAGTGCCTGCACCTGAGCGGCAGACCGCTCGCTCTGTGGACCGGAGGAATCACTCCGTACTACTCTACGGCGACCGAACCGGAGGGATCGTCAAACACTTCGAGCGAAAGTATGCGATAGTTACCGACGTAGTCGGCCGACGGCACCGGCAGGTCACCAAGCGCTGCATGCCAGCGCACGATTTTACGGTACTGCGCCCGGCTCAAATAGACCCGCGAAGGTTCATCTCCCCGATTCTTGACTTCGGTCTTACCGGCGAGAATCCGGGCGAGCAGCTCTTCGGCCGACAGCTCGTTCGGTTCCATGGAAGACATTATACAGCCGGTCGCCGCATTACCAAGGAGAGCACGCTATCGAATACCGAGAAAAGAACGATCGTCGGAATACCGAGACCCCCTCGATCGAATGGACGCACTGGAAACCGATCGACCGGGCGGTGCTCTGCTTCGTGCGCGCTCGAGGCTCGCTGCTGCTGATTCGCAAGCGACGAGGACTCGGCAAGGGCAAGATCAACGC
>SLIN01000065.1 GCA_007135605.1 Spirochaetales bacterium
CGGATGCGGGAACGAACGTCGTCCACGATCGTTCCTGCTCCGAGTCAATATCCGGATCACCGATATACGCGCGCGCGTACTGCCACGTGGTCCGCGTACGCCGTATCCACACCCGTAGCGGGCCGAAATCGACCTCTTCGATACGTTCCGGCTCCGCCTCGATCCCCGCCCACATGGTTTTCGAGAGAGAGACTTACTCTCCGGAGCTCTCGGCGGCGGCTTTGGCCGCTTTCTGGCGTTCGGCCTTCGCCTGGCGGCGCTTCCGATTGGTGAGCGTTGCCTTGGCGGTCTTTGATACCATGACCTTCTCACCATCTATTTCTTGTTCATAGAGTAGCTTGACGCCGGTCTTCCCCGTGATCGGGCACTTTCCCCGCGCACGGCGCTTCCTGTCCCGGATACCCGAGCCTCTGTGTGCTTTGGACATTGGAAAATCTCCTCGATAAAAAACGAGGCCACGCGCTTCCGCGAGGCCTCGTATTCGTTTCAGCAGGCGGATCGTATCCACTTCACCGCCGACAGGTCAAGCTCCCCGACCGACTCAGTCGGTTCGATCGAGCAGGAATTCGACCCTGCGGTTCTGCCAGATCTGATCGAGCTCGTCGAACGGCACCCTCGGCCGATCGCCTCCAATCGCTCGAACCGTCATACGGTCGAGATCGACACCGAGAATGGCAAGCGCATCGCGCACCGCTATTCCGCGGGCCTCGGACAACGGCAGCAAGAACTCCTCCTGCTCCCATGCCATCTCCTGTTCGGTCCGGTACCGGATATGGTTCGCATGACCTTCGATTACTATATCGCGCTCCGGAAACTCGTTGAGGACGCGTGCGAGATTACGCAACGTCTGCAGATTACTCTGCAGGCGCTCGTTGATCTCGGCAAAGAGATACGAGCGGAACGGCTCGAACTCGATACTCGGCACGACGATCCGCAGCCGCCCGTTCTCTAGCCGGACGATGATATCGGTGAGAATGCCGAGCTCGGTCGTGGATACGTTTCGTAACTCGTCGCTTACGGTGAAACGGGCAACGTATTCGACTGCGCTGAGAACCATCTCACCGTCGTCGAGGATCCCGTCCCATTCAAGCTCGGCCGGAGGATCTCCGGTGCCGTCGAATCCGGCCACGACATTGCTTTCGGGATCGAACAGCTCGAGCGACCAATCTCTGATTTCACTCCACTCGTCCTCGGCGGATAGCGTGATATCGAGGGTTTGCATTTCGCCGTTATGCTCCGGTGCGTACGGCAACGGTTCGGCGGCGATATCGATCTGCGGACCGGTGGCATCCACGAGAATATCGTGGTCGAGGTAAATTTCAACCTCACCACCCGCGTCATAGAGAATGCGGAAGCCGACGCGGTAGTAGCCGTCGACGATTTCGCCGAGGTCGCTTCGGCCGTCCCATTCGACGGTCTCCGGCGGCACTCCGACTCCCGCTATTGTGCGGAACGACTCGCCGTCTGCGTCTTCGACTACGAGCATCCACGACTCGATGCCCTCTGTCTCTTCGGGTTGGATCGAAACCGGAAGCGTATCGCGATAGCCGTCATCGGTCGGGGCGAACGCGTCATACGGAACCTCCAGGGCGAGCTCCGGTGCTTCGCGATCGACTGCAATCGGAGAACTCATGGCGGTCGGCTGATTTCCGTTCTCGTAGAACACTTGCAGCTCCGCCTCGTAGTCGCCTTCGGCAACCGGCTGGTTGAGCTCATCACGGCCGTCCCACACGAAGGAGTCGACCGCTCTATCGGCCTCGAACGTCCGAACGACCTCGCCGTCGATCAGGCGAATGACAACGCGTAGCGACTCGATACGATCTGTCACTTCGAGTATCGGTCGAATGACTACCTCGTCGTGTATACCGCGGAAATCGGGGGCAACGATGGTGTCGCTGAGCTCGATATCGACCGGCGTCGCCCGCGTATCGAGCACAAACGACACGATATTAGACTCGCCGACGTTACCGGCGTCGTCGGTTCCGCGCAGGAATCCGGAATAGACGCCGTCGGGAAGCATTTCGCCGTCGAGATCAACACCGCTCCATTCGATCGGAAGTATGTCCGGGGTGATGTTGTATCGTTCGATCAGCTCGTCGAGCTCGAGCTCGAGTTGAACTCCGTCGACTTCGATCACCGCCTCCCACGAGGCCTCCACATCCCAATGGCCGTCGACGTACAGAGTCGGCCGCGTCTCTCCACCGAACACCGGCGGCGAGGTGGTAACCTCCGCATCGGGCGGAACGGTGTCGACGATAATCGGAGTTGCGAGAGAACTCACGCGCACGCCATTCTCGTACAATACCGAGAAGACGATATGGTACGCGGCATCGTCGACGATCACTCCCGCTTCGTCGCGACCGTCCCAGGTCAATGAGTCCGGCGGCGTACCTTCTCCGGCGAAGGTGCGGAACTCGATCGACTCGGTTGCCGAATCGAGAATTCGGACATCCCACTCGACAATCTCGTGGATCTCCTCGAACTCGAGTCGAATGTCGACTTCCGGCCTCGGACCGTCCGGGCTGAATGCGCGATGACTCGTGGAGACTCGCACGTCGCCCTCTTCGGTTGCGACTCGCAGGTCCTCGATTCTCTCCACAACCGTATTACCGGGTCGATCGCGTCCCTCGAGCTCATAGGTATAGATACCGTCGGGTACGATCTCCCCGTCATCGTCTCGCCCGTCCCACGAAAAACTCCCCGGCCGACGGTCATCGGCAATAATCTGCCTCCGTAACTGCTCCGGATCGTACTGTACCGGATTCTCCCAGCGGTATTCGCGAACGACGTTTCCGGCTTCGTCTATAAAGCGGCCGATCCAACGGACTTCGCTACTTCCGTCCTGATCGATCGGTAGCTCCTCGCGCATTCCTTCGACACCCGGGCTGAAGACCGTATACCGCGGCTCCAGCAGCTCGACAACCGGCGGCTCATTGTCGACGGTCAGATTCTGTGGCGGCGTCCGGTACGTTATGTCTTCATCGTCGGTGACGAAAAGCTGGTAGATGTAATCCCCGTCGGGCACGAAGTTTCCGTCGTTATCGACTCCGTCCCACTGTAGTCCCCGAATAATGTCCGGGTCGATCGCCGGTCGCTCTCCAATACCGAATAGCCGACCGAAAAAACCGCGCGTATCCTCGACTTCCTCGCTCTCGCTCCAGACCTCGTTACCCGCTCCGTCGAAAACCACCAGTTCGTAGGCGAGTAACAGGCGATCCGGCGCTGGGGCGACCTCGGGATTGAGCTGAAGAACCCGGTGTTCAGCCTCCGGGTTCGCCGGTGCAATGAACACCCGCGGCTGGCGTGGTATATCGACTACCGTCGTTCCTTCTTCGGTCTGTCCGGCGGCGAACGCCATTGACGCCGCCGACAGGAACATGAGCACCACGATCCCGGCACATACACTGGTTTTTTTCATCTTCAAATCCTCGACATTATCGGCCCCTTGAGACCGGTTTTCTCAGAATTTCCACTATAGATCATAACAGATTCGGACACAATTGCCGAACAAAAAGAGCCGTTGGCGGCAATCATCAGCTCAAATTTTCGCGTTACTACCAATGAAGCTTATGAATATACGCGAAACACCGGTCGACGAACGACCACGGGAACGGTTGGCATTGTTCGGGAGTGAGCGACTGAGCGACACAGAGCTCGTTCAGGTGATTATCGGCAGCGGAACGAAGGAGCGGAATGTAGTTGTTCTCGCCGAGGACGTTCTCGCGCTTATCGACCGGCGCGGCGCCGATCTCGGCTACTCGGAGTTGCTCGGAGTCAGCGGGCTGGGCACGGCGAAAGCGGCGGTAATCTGTGCCGCCTTCGAGCTCGCCCGACGTACCAATTGCCCCCATCCGACGCGAATCGCCGTACCGGCGGACATTCTACCGATCGTGCGTCACTACGCGGAGCGAAAGCAGGAGCATTTTCTCTCCATTAGCCTTAACGGCGCCCACGAAGTCAAATCGGTACGCGTCGTGTCCATCGGACTGGTCAATCGCACGATCGTCCACCCCCGAGAGGTATTCGCCGATCCTTTGACCGACCGCGCGGCGGCTATTGTTGTGGCGCACAACCACCCCTCCGGACGTGTCGAGCCGAGCATCGAGGACCGTGACGTAACACGAAGATTGCGCCAGGCAGGCGATACACTCGGCCTGCGGCTGCTCGACCATGTGATTTTCAGTACTCGCGGCTATTACAGCTTTCTCGAAAACGGCGAATTGTGACGGGGGGCCGCCGCCGCGGCATCGGGAGATCGGCTGCATTGCACCGGCCGCCGCGGCATTCGATCGCCGGCGGTCTCCTACGCCCCGGCACCGCGAATGCGCCGCTCGGCCCGGTCAAGTACCGCGCGAGTATTCTCGAAGCTCACCCGCTTCCTCGCCTCGTCGTACGGCAGCCAGACGAGCTCGGCGATTTCCGCGTCCTGACGCTTCGCAGGGTTGAGCATACGCGCCCTGCCGAGAAAGTATGTGACCCATTTCCGGCGACCGCTCGGCAGCAGGTACGTGATCGTTTCGCGAAAGTCCTCACGGAGGATCACCGTGAGGTTCGTTTCTTCACGGACCTCACGCACGGCGGTTTCGCGCTCGCTCTCGCCATCATCCATATGCCCTTTCGGAAAGCCCCAGTGACCGTCGTGTTGGCGGATGAGGAGATAGCGAATACCGCCGAGCCGACGGCGATACACGACCGCACCGCACGCCCTGTCGGAGAGCGCAAGATCACGGCGATCGAGCCGCATTCGGATCGAATGCCGGCCGAAGCCGAGATTACGCCAGAAGGCGACCCCCGCTTCGTTCGTTGCGCGAACATCGAGTGTCACCATCGGCGCCGATTGCCACCGGCTCTCGAAAAGCCGCCGCATGACTTCGGTGCCGATGCCGCGACGACGCTGCCGTTGCTCGATGAAAAAATGGTGCAGAAACACTCCCGAGGCCTCGATGCGATAGAGCGCGTAGCCGGCCGGCTTACCGTCGACGCTGAAGATCAGCGCAGTGTGACCGGCGTCGAGGTAACCGGCAAGCCGTTCGGCGAGCTCCGGCTCGCTCATCGGGTTGTCGGCGCCTTCGGCACGAATCAACCGGGCGTTCATTGCCGCCAGCAGCTTCATCTCGCCGCGACCGGCCTCCCGAATGTCGACGGACGGACGCTCTCCACTCAAAGCACCCCCACCGAGCCGCTCGCCAGCGACTCCACGAACGTGCCGATGCCCGATATGAGCATTTCCATCGAAAGGGTCACCAGTATCATGCCCATCAGCCGTTCTACCGCGCCGAGCACGCGCGTTCCGAGGCTGCGACGCAACCAGTCCGCGGCGACAAGCACCAGACAGGTGACCGCCCACGCGATGATAAGCGCCATCACCCACGAAACGAGCTGCTCGGGCTGCTGAGTTGCAAGCAGCATGACCGTGGCGATTGCTGAGGGGCCGGCGATGAGAGGAATCGCGAGGGGAACGATCATCGGCTCGTGGTCGGGCAGGTCACCGGTAAGTGATGCCCGCGACGTCGGGAAGATCATTCGAATCGCAATAAGAAAGAGAACGATTCCACCGGAAATCTGCAGACTCGTCTCGGAGATCTGCAGTGTGGAAAGAATTCTCCCACCGAAGAGGAGAAAACCGGCGAGGATAACGAGCGCGATGAGCATCTCGCGCACGATTACCAGCCGTCGTCTCGATTCATCGACATTGTTCAGGATCGAGATGAATATCGGGATATTCCCCAGCGGATCCATTACCAGAACGAGCGTAATCGCGGCAGCGGTAATCGTCATGTCTCGCTCTCGTCGGTTTGCTCGACGGTCGTCCGAAGCGCCGCCTCGATCCGACCTGCCAGCCCGATCGCCTCACCGTAGGTCAGGCGGCCGATCGGTATCCGGACGCC
>SLIN01000211.1 GCA_007135605.1 Spirochaetales bacterium
GCGATCCTGATATGGTTCGGGTTATAAAGCAATGGTTGCCCGTTGTCGCAACAGCCAGCATCTACACGATAAACCAGCAGGTTGCCGTTCGATTCGCGAGCGGCCTTGAACCGGGCAGCGGCTCGGCCATGCAGAACGCCCTCGTCTTCTGGCAGCTGCCGTTCGGTCTGTTTTCTGCATCGGTTACAACCGTTCTCTTCCCCCGTATGAGTCGTGAGATCGCCGAACGGAATACTGCGGGTGTGCGTAATACGCTGGAGAGCGGATTTCTCTATCTGATTGCGCTGTTAGTGCCTGCTGCGGTTTTTCTGGGCCTCTACGGCGAACAGACGATCTCGGTTGCGTTGAAGAGCGGAGCCTTCACCAGTGCGGATGCAGAGCTTGCGGGCGCGGTTCTCGCCGGCTACTGCCTCGGCCTGCTTAGCGTCGGAGCATTCAACGTCTTTCAACGCTTTTTCTATGCCCGAAGTGAGTACCGCGTTCCCCTCTACACCGCATTCGGCGTGCTCGTGCTTGATGTGGCACTCAGTATTTGGTTAATCAGTACACCGTTACGAGTTATCGGTCTCGCGATCGCCCATTCCGTTGCGTTTACCGTCGGTCTCGTTGTACTGATCGTGCTCGCGGTTCGCAGGGTCGGCATGTTCAATCCGACTCGTCTGCTGACCGAGGTCGGACGGGTGTTCGCCGTCTCGGGCCTTTTGGCGATCGTAATACTGGTCGTCAGGCGGATCGACGGCGATTTCTGGGTTGTGGGGCGAACGTTCGGCACATTTTTCGCCGTCACCGGAATTGCAGCGGCATGCGGCGGACTTGTGGTCGGCCTATATTGGATGCTCGATGTTGAGGTGGTGACCGTGTTCCTTCGGCGTCGGTTCGGACGCGGGACCTCTCGAGAGTCATCCGGTCTTGACCGATAGTGTGAACGGAACGATGAAGAACACGGTCGCGATTTTTGTGTTGGTCGGAGTACTCACCTCGACGGCCGGTGGATTCGGTGAATCGGACGATGATCTACGTGCGGAGCAACTCGAGGAGTGGCGTGATACGTTGCGATTCGGAATTGAGTCGCAGGTTATCGATTTGCTGGATGAACTCGAGAGCGACTCGGTGGACGAGCTCGCCGATTCAGTGCTTGAGCTCCTCGAGCTTCGGACGAACCCGCGATTGCTGCGTGCAGGGCTTCGCTATTTCAAGAGGATCGAGGATCCACGCGCAGAATCGATCGCCGCTCGTCTTCTGACGGACGGCGAGCTCACGCACGAAGACACGGCATTGGAAGCAATGCGCTACCTGTCGGAGAGTGTGGAAGATGCCTCTGCGGAAACACTGGAGGTGGTTCGGAGCCTGCTGAACGTGCAAAGTGAGCGCCTGGCCGGGCAAGCCGCGCTGACTCTCGGGACCTTGGGTGATCTCGACTCGATCGAGCTCCTTCGCCGGACAATGCAGCAGCGCCGTGAGGTCTCGGTGCGCGGAAACATCGTCCTTGCGATCGGCCGTATGGGCGTGGAAGCACGGGAGGCGTCGACCGACTGGATCCTGTCGGTGCTCAAGGACACGAGCGAGGAGTCCACGATTCGCCACTACGCCGCGGACGCGCTTGGGCGCATCGGTGCGACTGAAGCGCGCGACACGCTGTTGGATTTGTCCCGTTCGGACGACGATCTCATGCGCGCATACGCTATCTCTGCGCTCATCGAGCTCGATGCCGGGGGACTCGAGGAGGAGCTCATTGCCGCCCTTCGCGATGACAACTGGCGAGTGCGACAGATTGCGCTTGAGGGAGTCGGGCGCGCCGGACATTCGGCCGCGTACGATGCGGTTCGGTATGTGGCCCGTAGAGATCCGGATCATCGGGTCCGGAGCGAGGCCATACGCGCTATAGGAGAACTCGGTGAGGAGCGTGGATACGAGTTTCTTCGAGAGATGGTGGAAGATAGCGGCAAACCGTTCGAGTCCCGCGCCCTGTCGGTAGACGTGCTGTTCAGGCACGATCTCGGCTCGTCGGTTACAACATTCCTTTCTCTACTCGAGGCGGAGGCGAATCGAAGAAACAGCCGGATAGCCCAGCATATTGCCGGCTCGGCGGCGCGGGCCGAACACGACGAGCTCGCCGAAATCTACGAGTATCTTCTCGACAGTGACGATGTATCGATGCTGATATCGGCGATTCGAGGTATAGGGCTCAATCGATTCGATCGATTTCGCGATAGAATCGAGGCGCTCGCATCCGATGACCGGCCATCCACGATCAGGCGTCATGCACAGGAAGCTCTGGACCGCCTGTGACGGAGATCGACCTCGAAACGGTGAGCTCACCGTGCCGCACTTCGATCTACTCGAAGTCGGCGACCTGAATGCCCTCGACGTGGAAGCTGTAGGTGCGCTCGTTAATGACGAAGTGCAGGTCTTCTCCTACCTTGTGGTTGTAGAGCTCGTGGCCGAGCGGTGATTGGTAACTGATCACCCCTTCATCGGGATTCGACTCCCACGGCCCGAGGATTGTGTACGAAACGCGCTGCTGCTGCTCCTTGTCGAAAAGCGTCACCTTGGTACCGAAAGTGACCGCCGACGGATCGACCTCGTGGGGGCGTATCATGGTGGCGCGACGAAGATCCTCTTCGAGCTTGGCGACCTCGTTGTTCAACTGATCCTGCCGCTCCTTCGCCGCCTTGTACTCGGCGTTCTCACGCAGATCTCCGTATTCGCGCGCTGCCGCGATTTCCTTGGAGTTCTTGGGTACCTCTACATTGTGGATGCGTTCGAGATCGCGCTGTTTCTGGTTGTAACTCGACGCTGTTACGATAAATCCACCGCGGTTGATAGTCTCTCGGCTCTGACCTCCGTAGAAACGGAACGAGGGGAAACGAATCAGTATTCGGTTCTTCAGCTCGAGCTTGATCGTCGGACTCAGCGCCTCAATGTCCTCGAGAAGCGTGTAGATGCGTTGTATCGGCTCCTCATCCGCCTCGTCGATAAACCACTCAATCCGTTTTTCCTTGAAGAGGAAGTTCTGTGCTTGTCGATTGATCTTACGGTTCTCGCTGACATCGCGGCGGTTTTCGATATCGCGGAAGGTGAGCTCCACGATATGGATCATATTGATAAGAACCTTCTCATATGAGAGGCCGATCCGGTCGTACCAACGTTCATCCTCCACATTTCGCGCGAGCCAGATAAACGCTTCGCGCAAATCGCGATACCTTTCGACCACTCTGCGATAGAGGGCTGTAAGCTGATCGTCGAGTCCAGCTCCTTTCAGTTCGCGGATGATATCGCGGGTGAGGAAGTGGGGGAAGAAACGTACGTAGAGATCGTCCCAGTTGTCGATGTGCCGGCGAATCTTCGCGAGACACTGCCTTTTAAGATTGCTGTTTGCTATGGCTTTGAATGCGCGTTCCGGATCGTTCAACTGGTAGAAAACCGTCGGAAAATCGAGAGCTGCGTTCGGTTGCAGGTACGGGTACTCGGTAACGATTCGGTCTACGATGAGAAAGCTCGCCAGGGTATACTCATTGGTCTCATACGACTGCTTGAGGAAGGCGACGAAGTAGTCCAACATCTCCCGGAAAAACTCATTGTCGATCGCGCCTTCTCCCTGGCCGGCGTAGCGGAGGAACTCCTCGATGGTCTTTGCCCGATCGAAAAAGCTTCGTTCGGCCTTGAATCGATTGTAGATCTTCTCCTCTAACGTGATCGGCTGCTCGCGCACGGAGTAGGAATCAAGCCGATCCGGAACGTTTCCGAACTGCTCATCGGTCTTGAGCAGCTCGCGTGCACGAGTGCTCCACGTTGACCATTCGCTCTGAGTGAGGACTGACGGAACAAGCTCGGCCTTGATCTGCTTCATGTCCGCTGCGTTGCCCAGGCTCTTTATCACTACCCTCAGAGCCCACGCGGGGTTCTTCTTTACTTCCTGCTTCAAGCGATCTTTCTTGCGCGTGGTCTTGAGTACCCAGATATGGTCCTTGGACAGAACCGTGAGCGCGTTGACCGCCATTTTCAGTGACATGGTGTGCCCGCGCTTCTTCACAAAATCGATGGTGATCTCGTCGTCATCGTCGATCTCGCGAATCAATCCTACGCCCCATGAGCGGTGATACACGAAATTGCCCGCGTCGAATGAAATGTGCTTCTCGAAATCCGCTATCGCGTCGTGAACGTTGCGCCAGGTTTGGTTGAGGTTGCTGACCTTGATGTATTCTTCGAGATGACTGTGGTGAGCGAACTTCTGTCGATAACACTCGATAATTTCTTTTCGGGCCCACGGGTTCCTCGGGTCGTAGGTGAGAATCCGTTTGAGAATCGCGATTGCGGTATCCCAGTGAGCGGTATCGCGAAAGTAGGGATACAGATCTTCGAGTAGCTGGACCGCACGATCTTCGCTTATCTGTTTTGCGATCTTTCGTTCCGCGTGATAGAAGAACTCCGTTTCGTTCGGGCATTGTTTTATGAGCTTATGCCAGATTTCCTTTATATTGCTGAACGATTTCTTGTTAATGTAGCGGTGCAGCGCCTTCTTGTAGTAGTTGACGGCGTCCTCGGGCTGATCATTCGCTTCCTTATACTCGGCGAGCTGTTTCACGATGTCAGCTTCATCGAAATCGACCCGGATCAGTCGCTCCCACACTTCGTAGCGCTTATCGGTCTGATTCTCATTATCGTATGCTTCCGCGAGTGTTCGTAGAGCAAAACGGTTCTCCCCGAAGGACAGAATCCGTTCACACAGGTAGCTTACGATACGCCACTTGTGGTTGTCCTTGAAAATCTCAATGAGCGAGACGAGATTGCTGTCGTCTACGGTCTGTCGAGAAATGCGGATCAACCCCGAGAGATAGAGCGCGATCAGGCTGTTCTTCGTATGCTGTAGATGTTCATTGCAGAGCGCGAGAATGTCGTCCTCAAGCTCGTTCGAACGAATTTCCTCGAGCAGCTTGTCGAGCTCCTGGAAGTTGGCAACGGTATAGTTCTTGAGCGTCGCGCGTGTCCACTTCTCCTCGTTAAGCAATTCTGTGACGCGATTCGTCAGATCGTTCGTCGTCTCGGTATTTCCTCGCTGTGTCGTATCCGCAGTGCTCATAATTCTATCCTTAATATCAATGGGTGAAAGCCTCGTACGCCTTCAAACTCAACTGTCGAATCTTGAGTCGAACCTCGTCAATCTTGCTGCGCTCTTCGCCGGTATTCACATAGTGATCTATGAGCCAGAAATACCGGTTAATGAGCCTGGCCTTTTTTGCGCTGTCGATTTCGGTGTTTCCATGTTCATGCACCTCGCGTTCGAGCGCGTAGATGCTCTGACGAAGTTTACCATACTCAATCGATCGTAACTCCCGTTTTACCGAAAATACTCCGTAAACAACCCCATAGATCGGTACCCATTCAGCGAGCACGGGCTGTTCGTAGCCTTCATCGCGGACCCTGTCGATCAGTCGGCGAATCAGCGGCGACTCGAGTGAATCAAGATCGATGCGACTTGGCGATATGAAGAAGGCCTCCCGAAAGAATGCCTTCGCCTTTTGTGTCTCGTTGATCAGCGCGTAGCAGTCGGCCAGCTCAGCAAGAATAGCAGCATCGTCACGACGGTGTGTGCCGGCCTGCTCGAGTCTCTGCCTGGCTATGTCGTAGTGGCCGAGTGCCTTATGGCAACGTCCGATCCGAAGCAAAAGCTCGGCGTCGGCCCCACCGGAGGTGTCGAGCAAAGACTCGAACCGCTCCATGGCCATACCGAATACATGCGCCCGAATCGAAGCCATCCAAGGCTCCGAGGCTCTTCCTACACGCTCAACGAATCTGCTGAATGTATTCCATTGCGACAGCAGGTACTCACCCTGCTCAAACTCGCTGCCGATCTGTTGGAGAAGCGCCTCCCGTTCTTTCC
>SLIN01000114.1 GCA_007135605.1 Spirochaetales bacterium
TCATCTTGCCCGCATCTTCCTCGAGGTGGCATTCGGCGATCCGCACGCGCCGTGTGTTTCCGTGGAAGCGCACGTCGAGGTGGCCGTCGCGTCCGATCGGCGCACCGTACTGGCTGATCTGATAGTTCTTCGGAAGGTCGGGATAGAAGTAGTTCTTCCGGGCGAAGAACGGGCGGCGTTCGAGAGTGCAGTCGAGCGCGCGCGCGACCTGGTACGCCATGCGCAACGCTTCCGCGTTCAGCGCCGGGAGCGTGCCGGGTAAGCCGAGGCACACCGGGCATACGTTCGTGTTCGGCTCATCGCCGAAGGCAGCGCGACAGTCGCAGAAGATCTTGCTCTGCGTGGAAAGCTGAATGTGTATTTCCAGTCCGATGCGCGACTCGTACATCGATCAGCTCCACTCCCACGGAAAGTCGGGCGGCGTCGGCGGCGCCTGCTCGCGGTGCAGCTGCTCCGCGAGGGCAATCAGCCGCGACTCGCTCCAGCGCGGTCCGACGAGCTGCAAGCCGACCGGCAGCCCGTCGGCGAGGCCGCACGGCACCGAGAGCGCCGGAACTCCGGCGAGGTTGGCCAGACTCGTGAAACGGTCCGCCTGTTTGCGGGCGAGGCCGTCGGGCCCGCGCTCGCCGAGCGGAAAGGCGGTGGTCGGGAAGACCGGCGCGAGTATCGTGTCACACTGCCGGAACACTCGGGCGAGCTCGCCCTGAATCCGGCCACGAAGCCGTTGCGCCCGGGCGTAGTACCGATCGTGAAAACCGCTGCGGAGCACGAACGTGCCGAGCAGGATGCGCAGCTTCACCTCGTCGCCGAGACCGGCGCTTCGCGCGAGGCGGGTGAGCTCATCCGGGTTCTCGGCGTAGTCGGGCCGGCGACCGTAGCGCACGCCGTCGAAGCGGGCGAGGTTCGCGCTCGCCTCGGCGGAGGCGATCGTGTAGTAAACGGCGGCCGCGTATTCGAGGCACGGGATCGCTATCTCTACGGTCGTCGCGCCGGCGGCGGTCAGGCGATCGATCGTTTCGCGATAGACGGCGGAGACACCGCCGGAGAGCCCGATGTCGCCGGAAAGGATGCCGATCCGGAGATCGTGGGCGGCGGATTGCGCGTTGCCGCGGGGTTCTGCGCCGCCTGCGGCCGAATCGGTCGATTCGGCGCTGTTGTCGACCGTTTCGCCGTCCGGGCGCGCGCTGCTCGTCTGATCGCGCGGATCTTCGGCGGCGATTGCGTCGAAGATCGCCGCGAGACGCTCCGGGGTATCGGCGATTATGCCGACGGTATCCAAGCTCGATGCATAGGCGACCAGGCCGTACCGGCTGATCGCGCCGTAGGTCGGCTTCAAGCCGTACACCCCGCAGAACGCAGCGGGCTGCCGGACCGAACCTCCGGTATCCGAACCGAGCGCGGCCGGCACCATTCCTGCGGCAACCGCTGCCGCCGATCCACCGCTCGAACCGCCGGCGGTCATTTCCCGATTCCACGGATTGACACAGCTACCGAGCTCGCTGGTATCGGTGGCGCTGCCCATTCCGAACTCGTCGAGGGCCGTCTTACCGGGGACGAAGGCGCCGCGATCATACAGAAGCTCGACGACTGTCGCATCGTACGGACAGCGATATGTCTCGAGCATCCGACATCCGCACGTAAGGGCAAAGCCGCTCACCGCTATATTATCCTTCACCGCTACCGGTACGCCGGACAGGGCCCCGCCGGTTCGCGTGGGCGGACGGCGGTCAACGTCGAACTCTGTGAATGCCCCGGTTGCATCATTTCGCTCCGCGAATGTACGCCTATATTTCTCTCGTGCAGACGTGTCGCGCGACACGTCGCCCCAGTAGCTGACCACACTGTCCCCCTGTAACACGATTAAACGGATTCGTGGCGATTTCAGAGTACGTTCGGAATGGCGATGAAACGATCTTCGATATCACCGGCGGATTCGAGCAGCGTCTCGGCGATCGATTCGGTGCGGATACGGTCCGGTCTCAATTGCGAAACCGTACGCGTTTGTGCTCCGGTAGCGCCATTCTCCCCGGCATCGGACGGATTATCGTCGACCGCGTGCGCGGTCGCTCCTCCCTGCGCGGCTTCCGCGGCGGCCATCGAGTCAAAATAGGAGAGTACGGTTTCGACCTCGCACCGAAGCCGTTCGTGTTCCTCGTCCGAAAGGCTCAACTTGGCGAGCTCGGCGGTTTTCCGAAGCTCCGCATCAAACATCGATCTTTTTTGTAATGAATGTGCATCGACAATGTCAAGGAATGTTTGACGTCACGGCAGGTGCGGTCGCACAATCGTGCCTTCCGAAACCGCACCAAACGTGCGTTTGTTTGACGGCAGTTTTCCGAGTATTGTATCTTTCTACAACTTTATGCCCCCATGTCAAGGGGTTTTCAAAAGGACGTTCAGATTGACCAGAAAAGAGTTCCCGACAATACATTTTTACGACCAGGATTTCGTCGATCTGTACAACCAGACCTGGGCCTGGCTCCAGGATTTCCAGAAGAAAGGCACGACACGGAATAAGCTCGAGGCGAAGTATCTGAACCATCCCGGAAACGAGACGATAAACCAGTTCGAGTCGTGCTTTTCCACCTTCTTCTGCGTGTACTCGAACCGGATTTTCGCCGCGAGCGCTCAGATCGACAACTTCTATGCAAAACAGGAGAAGGATGGGGCGATCCGGTGCGACTACGGGGTCCGAGACGGAAAGCCGGTCTTCACGCGCGACAACCCGGCCGGGCTCAATCCGCCGCTTTTCGCCTGGGCCGAGTACAACATGTACCACAAAATCGGCAATAAGAAGCGGATTCGCGATATCATGCCGAAGCTCGAAGCGTACTTCGAGTGGCTCGAGAAGAACTTTTGCAAGGATAACGGACTGTACAGCGTCCCGTTGGCAGCCACGACCATGACCAACGCGCCGCGCAAGAAGATTCGCTATCCGATCGACTTCAACGCACAGCAGGCGCTGAATGCGCTCTACATGTCGGAGCTCGGCGATATACTCAATGACAAGGACATCAGTTTCAAGTACAAGCGGCACTATTTCTCGTTGAAAACACGAGTGAATCAGATGATGTGGAACGCCGAGGACGGGTTCTACTACGATCTGGACGCCAACGAGCAGCAGGTACGGGTCAAGACTATCGCCGGATTCTGGCCGCTTCTCGCTGAGCTTCCGAATGAAGCGAAGTCGGATCCGCTCATTGCGCACGTACGGAATCCGGCGACGTTCGGCACCGAGAACCCGTTCCCGACACTCGCTGCCGACGAGCCGGACTTCGATGAGAGCGGCGGAGGCTACAAGGGGTCGGTTTATCCACCGTTCACGTTCATGGTCATTAAGGGTCTCGAAAAATACGGCGCATTCGAGCTTGCGCGCGAGTGTGCGATCCGCCACCTCTACTACATGCTCGACACGCTGCACCCGGAGGGCAGGGAGAAAGGAAACGTCTGGGAAGCGTATCAGCCTCGAAAGGAAGGACAGGCGAAGTGGCGGGGGAAACAGGGCTTTCCGAGGCCGATGTTTCTGCTGTACACGGGGCTCTCGTCGATCGCGCTCATGATCGAGAATGTTATCGGGCTTTACATCAGCCTGCCGCGGAAAACGGTCGACTGGATTATCCCGACCCTCGAGATCATGGGAATCGAGAACCTCTCGCTGAAACGTAATCTCGTAACGATCCTGAGCAACAAGACCTCGCGGGGTTGGGAAATACGTCTCGAAAGCGAGAAGCTCTACTACTTCACCATCGAGATCCTCGGTCAGAAGAAAAAGACCTTACCGATACCCTCCGGGAAATGTTCGATGCTCATTGAGAAGTTGTAGTAGCGTCGTCTTCGCCGCCACCGAGCAACGTCAGGAGTTTGTCGACCCGGTATCCGGATTCTTCAACGGCCCGCAGCCCCGGGACAACCACCTCACTGTAGAGGTGTGAAAGCCTTCGCGCGGCCTCACGTGCGGTCGCCTCATCGAGCGGCGGTGACGGGCGGCTCATGCGCTCACGGTCGAGCGGACGATCGGGTGCGGCGGGGCTTGCCCCGCGCTCGACTCGGGCTGACAATTCCTGCGGGGTCAACGTCTTCGGGTCGTCGCGCTCCGGCGCTTCCTCAGAGCGCTCCGGCGCTTCCTCAGAGCGCTCCGGCGCTTCCTCAGAGCGCTCCGGCGCTTCCTCAGAGCGCTCCGGCGCGCCCTCGGACACGGGCCGGTCGGACGGCTCCCGATCGGCCGATGGAGGGTCGCTCTTCTCGGCGTCCCGGGCAATCGCGCTCTGGCGTTCGGTGGCGTACTCGAGCGCTCGCGTTCCTCGCGCAATATCGACCTCAACCTCATCGGCAATCCAGGTCACTACTGCGGTTACCTCGAGCCACCACAGGAGCGAACGCATCGAGTCGCGATCGAACCAGTCAACCGAGTCGTAGGTGTTAACGCCGGTGAACTCGCAGAGAGTTCGTTCGGAAAAGGCGGCATCAATAACTTCGGATACGCTGCGTCCGTCGACATACCAGCGCGAGAGCGTGAGCGCCGCGTCGATACCGTGCCGTACCGAGTCGCCGAGACACTCCCGTAGCGTCTGCCAACGCCGGCTCAGCATGAGGTCGTCGGCGATACTCGCCGCGTTATATGAGAGAATCGTATCCGGAGCACCGGCGGCGACCGCCTCACCGAATACCGACAACGGTTCGAGGATGACGAAACCGAGCACACTCTCGATCGCGCTCCGATCGCCGGCAAACGGCGCGTAGACGAATCGGCGTGCATACTCCATGAGCTCGCGCTCAGGAGCAATCGGGTGCGGCATTCGTTCTCCGGCAACCGGACCGTGTTTCGTCTCGAGCTCGAGAAACGACTCGAATGCGGCGAGCATTCGAACGAACCGGTCGGCTGCCTCCTCCGACCGGCGACCGAATCCGGAAAACTCGGATACGCTCTCCGCAAACTCCCGATACGCATGCCGGAGCGCGGCGCGGTCGACCGGAGCGAGCGACCGCTTCTCCTCGAACACGGCATCTACCCGGGCGAACATATCCGAGCGGACAAGCTCGTCGAGTTGGGAGTGCAACGGACGCAGGAACTGCTCCTTGAGCGCCGTTTCGATACTCGGCACGCCTCGTCCGCCGAGCTCCTCGGCCAGCCTTCGATAGTGACCGTCGGCGGAATCGCGAACTTCATACATGTCGATGAACACGAGAGTTTCGTAGCCGTGGAGGTCGACCGAGAATCCGCGTTCGTGTAGCTCGGCGCTGTTACGGAGGTACCACAGACCGCTGCGCTGCTCGCGAGCGATAGTGAAACTCTCGTGACTATTGCTGACGCCGAGCGCATCACCGAGCGATCGGGTCGACCGTCCGTCTCGATTTGTCGCACACGAGGTGTGTATCCAGCCGGAAACGGAATCGTAGGCATTGTTGTAGAAAACAAGCGCTCGAGCGTCGCCGGCCCGATTCGAGTAGGCGAATACGCTCTCTACAACCCCTCCGTATTGGGAGTACACGTCGTAGAGCTCGAATTCATCGACCTCGGCGAAGAGCCACCTGCGCCGCGCGAGCGGGGCGAGCTCACGGTCGTGCCGGCCGATCAGCTCCTCGTCCGGCGACTCGTCCCAGTACGCTCGCGAGTACTCCATGCCGTACTTCTCCGCGTAGCCTTCGACCTGGCCGTGACCGAACATCGGCAAGCCCGGCATGGTGAGCATGAGTGTTGCGACGCCGAAGTACTTGTCTCCCTTTCCGAATTGAGCGACCGCCGTCTCTTCGTCCGGGTTGTTCATGAAGTTCACGAAGCGCTTGAGAATCTGCGGATCGAATTCGAGCGTGTTCTTCATCGTTCGGCGGTATTTCTCGTTCTCCTCGTTCTTCA
>SLIN01000201.1 GCA_007135605.1 Spirochaetales bacterium
GCGAGGCGGATGGAGCATCGGCGGAAGGCGCCGGCGACCCGTCGGAGTCGGTCCCGGGCGTTGCCTTCGCCGACTCGGTCGACACCTCCGGCGATCGCGGGGCTCAGCGCGAGTTCTTCGATTTTCCCGGCCCGCTCTACCGCCTCGACATCCGGCCGGCGAGCGCGAAAGTGCCCGTTGCCGGGCAGCGGAAGCTGCATGCGGTGGCGCGGGACAAGGCCAAGCGCACCATCGACGCGGGTGTCGACATCACCTGGAACATAGAGCACGGTCGCGGCTCGCTGGATGTGACCGAGGGAGAGTTTGCCACGTATCTCGCCCCGCCGGAGCCGGAGCTTGCGGTTGTCGTCGCGCGGGCACGGCAAGGCGAGGGTGACGATGCCGTCGAGGTGGAAGCAAGGGCCAACCTGACGGTGACCGCGAGTCTCACCGGCGCGCGAGGGGCCGACGGTCCGCTCGCCAAACGCGGGCTGCCCGGCTACACGTATCGCTACGCGGCCGGAGAGCTGTGGCGGTCGAAGTACGATGCCGAGCAATCTCTCATTACGGTGAACACCGGCCATCCCGATTTCGTCTTCGCCTCGCGGCAGGCGGCGACGAAGCTGCGCTATGTTGCCCGGCTCTTTGCGAAGGAAATAGTACTCGCCAACTTTCCCGGCGCCTCGCGTGAGGAACTCCTCGAGCGCATGGTCGAGCTCGGTCTCTATATGGAGCAGAATCTGCGCTGAGCAGCGTGGACGACGTGTTCCGACCATTCCACTCGCCGGCTACCGGTTGCCGTGCGACCGCGACCGGAATTCGATACAATCACTTATGCTACTCGATACGAATGTGCTTGACGAACGACAGAGCGCGCTCGAGGCGGCGCTCGAATCGATTGATGTGGAAGCTGCCGCCGAAGCGGCAGCCGACCTCTCCGATGTCCGCGTCGCGCTCGTGCTGGCCGAGGCCCCGAATGAGGCATTCGGAGCATTTCTTCGGACGCTCGACACCAGGCGTGCGGCCGGCGTCGCTGCACAATTGCCGTTGGAGCTGGCCGCCCGCATCTTGTCCGGGTTGGAGTCGACCTTCGCGCGCGAGCTGTTCGTTTCGATGCCGGCCGACCACGCCGCGGATCTCCTCCCGCTTCTTGCAGAGGAAGTACGAGATCGACTGTTGCTCGAGGCCGGCGAGTCGTTTACGACGACTGTGGACGAGCTTGCAAGCTATTCGCCGGAGAGCGCCGGAGGCGTGATGAGCGCGCGATTTCTGACCGTCGGGAGGACATCGATAGTGGGGGTGGCGCTGAACATCGTCCGCGCCGCGCCGCACGATCTGGAGCGATCAAGCTATATCTACGTAGTAGAGCAGAATGCAAAGGGAGTGATGCACCCGGTCGGCGTCGTTTCCGTGCGCGATCTCGTTCGGTTCGAGCGTGAGCGGCCGATTGCCGAAGTCATGCGCACCGACGTCGTGGCGGTTCGTGTCGACGATTCGGCGGTTGACGCTGCTCGGCTCCTGCGGAACCGGCGACTGACGATGGTGCCGGTGCTTGGCGCATCGGGGGAGATCGCAGGCGTTGTCACCTTTGACGACGCGATCGACATCCTGATGGAGGACGTTGCCGTGCAGGTCTCCTCCGCGAGTACCGACAGCGGCGAGGAGTCGTTCTTCTCGAGCCCGACCCGAGCGATTCGCCTTCGCCTGCCGTGGATGGCCGCGAATATCTTTCTCAATCTCGGCGCCGTGTTCGTGATCAGCGGCTTCGAGGCGACGATCGCCACAATCGCGATTCTCGCGGCGTTTCTTCCGATGATCACCGACATGGGAGGGAACGTCGGCATACAGTCGCTTTCGGTTGCGATCCGGTCGATCGCGCTCGGTGAGGTGCGCCTGCGCGACGTCAGTCGTGCGGTCCGAAAGGAGATTTCGGTGGGGATGGTGAATGGAGTCGCGCTCGGCGGACTGTTCATGCTTATTGCCGTGCTGTGGCAGGGAGATTTCGGCATCGGCATCATAGCCGGAATCGCGCTGGCGGTGAACGTCCTCGTGGCTGGTGTGGTCGGTGGAACGATTCCGTTCCTGGTCAAGCGTCTCGGACGAGATCCGGCCATGATGACCGGCCCGGTGCTCACCACGATTACCGACATTACCGGTGTCACCATATATCTCGGGCTGAGTACGTTGTTTCTGCTGGGATAACGGCGCCGGAACATGCTCGGTGGCCGGCGGCACCTTCCGGAATTGACGCAGGTCAATGTCTCTTCGGTGTCAGGTGCTATAATCGAGCGCGACCATGAGCGAAAGACCGAACGCGCCGCCCGCACGAACGCGCTGGATCTACCACGGCTTCGCCCTCGCCGCGCTCGGGCTCGGCGGGCTCGGGGTGTTCGTACCGCTGTTGCCGACGACGCCGTTCGTGCTTCTGTCCGCATGGGCGGCGGCGAAGGGAAGCCCGCGGCTGAACGCCTGGCTTCACGAGCACCCGAGGTACGGTCCGATGCTCAATACGTGGGAGCGAGAGCGGGCTATCGCACGAGCGCAGAAGGTGCAGGCTATCGCGCTCATCGTGGCGAGCTGGTTTATCATTCTATGGCTGTTCGGCGGATCGGCGGTTCCCGCGGTCACCGCGGTCATTATGGGCAGTGTATCCGTGTTTCTCGCCACCCGAGCGGAGCCCGACGAGCTCGGACGGCGGAGCAACCGGGTAGAGGATGTTCCGCCCGAAACCGGATTCACGCGTGACCGTCCCTTCGCCGGCGACCAATTACCCGAAACCGCCATGACTCTTGAGCACTCCGCCGAAATCCTCGGCCTTCGCGTTCCGATCGGCATCGGAACAATGCTGTGGGGCAACAGCAGACTCGACGCGAAGATAAACGGACGAGTCGTTCCGATCGACACGCTGCAGGATATCCGCCGAAGGGCGCTCGCCGCCGGGGTGACGTTCGTCGACACCGCCGAAGGATACGGCGGCGGCACTTGCGAGCTGCGAGTCGGGCGCGCGGGGTTCAAACCGCCGGAGGCGGTCGTTGCCACGAAGTTTCTGCCGACGATCTGGCGATGGAGCGAGCGTTCGGTGGTTCGAGCGATTCGTCGATCAAACCGGCGGCTCGGCGTCCGCCGCGCGGACATCTGCTTTATTCACTCACCGGTACACCCGCGCTCGCCGGAGGTGTGGATCCGCGGTGCCGCACAGGCCGTACGAGCGGGGCTGATTCGAGAGGTAGGGATATCGAACTTCAACGCCGACCAGGTTGCCGCCGCACATGCCGCGGCACAGGCGGCCGGTATTCGCATCGTTGCCAACCAGATCATGTTCAACCCGCTCGTATACAACGCGCGATCGTTGCGAGCGACCGTGGACGCCTGTCGCGAGCGCGGAATCGCGGTTATCGGTTACGGGCCGGTGGGACAGGGGCTGCTGACCGACGGGCTCGCCCCTGAACGGGCGAGGCGAATACGCCTTACCCGGCTCGCCGGTATTCGCTTCGACGATATTACCGCCCTCCGCTCGAAGATCGCCGAGATCGCCGGGCGGCACGGCCGGTCGATGGCACAGGTGTGCATCAACTGGAGCATTCGCAAGGGCGTAGTGCCGCTGGTCGGGACCCGCTCGCGCGAACAGCTCGACGACAGCATTTCCGCAGCCTGGTTTTCTCTGACCGACAGCGAGATCGCCGAGCTCGATGCGCTTGCCCTCTCACATTCCACATTTAATCGCCCGAGGCGCCGGCGTGCATTCTTCGTGGTGTTTATATCCATGCTGATGGTCGCCTACCGTCTCTCGCGGCTCGCGCCGCCGATCGACCGGTGATTCGCCGGCGGGTCCGGCTTCGCGGGGCGGTCGCCGGCGACCGCCCGAGCGGATTCGGTTCTTTCCGGCGCCCGCCGGCGACCGCCCGAGCGGATTCGGTTCTTTCCGGCGCCCGCCGGCGACACGAAGGCGGTGGCTACCCCTTCACGCCGCTGCTCGCAACGCTCTGAACGAACCAGCGCTGAAAGACGATGAAGAGGATCAGCAACGGCAGAGTCATCATAAAGGCGAATGCCATTACATCGCCCCAGTTTATCGGCGGTTGATGAATGAGTACCGAAATGCCGAGCGGCAAGGGACGGACCCTCGGCCCGGCGGTCACCAGGACCGGCCACAACAGCTGCCCCCAGATGAACATGTACGAGAGGATAGCCACGGTCGCGTACGCCGGTTTGGACAGCGGCATCGCAATCTGGACGAAGGTGCGGAAGGTTCCCGCGCCGTCGATTCGCGCTGCATCCTCCAGATCGCGTGGAATCGGAATAAAAAACGTGTAGAACAGGTATATGAACAGCGGATTCGCGATAAACGGGAGGATCTGCACTGCGTAGGTGTTTCGAAGGCCCGCCTCCGACATCATCCAGAGAAGAGGAATTGCCACCGATTCGAGCGGAATAATGGTCAGGCCTATCACCCCGAGCAGGACGAATCGCGATCCCCGGAACGGCAGCCGTGAAAGCCCGTAGCCGAACATCGAGTTCACGATGAGCCCGAGTCCGACGGTGAACGTCGAAATGATCACCGAGTTGATGAACAGCTGACCGAACCGCGCGCGCCGGAAGGCGGAGACGAAGTTATCGAACGACGCGGCGGTGGGCCAGAAGGCGCGTAAGGTGTTCGCTTCGGCGAGAACCAGCTCGTTCGGCTTGAACGCTCCGACAATCATAAAGATGAGCGGGAAGAGAAAGACGAGCGCGAGCGCGATACGGAGTATGTATGAGGGGACTGAACGTATTCCCCGAGCCGGGAGTGCCATCAGTTCACCTCCTCGCGAATCAGGCGGCGCTGAACGATGGTGATCGAGATGACGATAAGGAAGAAGATGACGGCGACTGTCGCACCCCTGCTTATCATCTGTCGCTCGTAACCGAGCTGCACCATCTCGATCATCATTGTCCTGGTCGCCCCGAGCGGGCCGCCGCGCGTAGTTACCCAGACCTGGTCGAAGAGTCGGAACGCGAGAATCATCGTGACCGTGGCGACGAAAATCAGCGTATTTCGCAGCATCGGGACCGTCACGTAGAGAAACTGCTGCTTGCGGCTCGCACCATCGATCTCCGATGTCTCGTATAACTCCTTCGGAATATCCTGCAGCCCGGCGAGAATAATGATCATCTGAAATCCCACACCCTGCCAGACCGACATGATCATAATCGCCGGCATTGCCATCGTCGGCGAGCGCAGCCAGTTGCTCTCCAGGCGTCCGGCGGAAATGAAGCGGAGAATAGCATTGATCAAACCGCGATCGGGATTGAAGAGGATCAGCCATATCGTTGCGGTAACCGTCATGACCACTACGACCGGGGTGAAGTAGATGGCACGGAAGGTGACGATCCCTTTGAGCGGACGGTTTACCAGTATTGCAAGCCACAATGCCAATCCGGTTTGTATCGGAACGACCACGGCGGTGAAGTAAAGATTGTTTCCCAGCGCCTGCCAGAACGATTCGCTCGTCAGTATTGCGATGTAGTTATCCAGTCCGACGAACCGTACCGGCAGGGGCGAGGCGAGTCGCAAACTCGTGAACGATAGTCCGAACGCCATCAGGAACGGAACGAGAAGCATCGTTGCAAGAAGGACGATCCCGGGCAAGCAGAACAGAAATCCGGCAAGTTGTCGGTCTGCCGGCGGACTGTCTTTTACCGCAGCGGCAGCAACTACGCTTCCGCCCTGCGACTTAGCCTGTTTCGCCATATCTGTGCCTCCAGGATGGTGCCTGTCGTTTCGCCGAGTGCGGGCCCGGCATAATGCCGGGCCCGCATCTCTCCTGAATCAAGAGCGGAAATCAGTCCGCGAACTCAGGTTCCGGATAGCCCTGGTTCGCCTCGATATCCGA
>SLIN01000039.1 GCA_007135605.1 Spirochaetales bacterium
CGACGCCGGATACCGCTGCCGTTCGCGGAGACCAGTCCGATGCTGATTGTAACCGTCAGGCTCTCCTGCGGCGCCGCCGGCCTTGCTCCGGCCGCCCGGCTCGCAAAACTGCCGGCAAACCAAGACGGGATCGGATCCGCGAGATCCGTCGACGCAAACACCGGCTGCCCGGCGACCGCGACGTCCCATCTCCCGGAGGTCACATCGATCGACGTCCCGCAGACGTCGGCGCGCATCCGCTCGGCGACAGTTCGAGCCGCATCTGTGCCGGTGTCGGGAAGTACCGCGAGAAATTCTTCGCCGCCGAAGCGGCATAGAATGTCCGAGGCGCGCATGGACGCGAAGATCCGCTTCGCGACCTCTCGCAAGACTTCATCGCCGGCCTGGTGACCGAGCGCGTCGTTTACGCGCTTGAAGTAGTCGATGTCGATCATCGCGAGGGTAATTGTCGCCCCGGTTCGCGCGAGTCGGGCGAGCATTCGGTCGATCTCCGCGAAAAGGGTCCGCCGGTTCAGCGCGCCGGTCAGCTCGTCATACGATGCAAGCTGCCGCAGGCGCTCGGCGAGCCGATACTGCTCGGTGGTATCGTGGATCATGAGAATTCGGGCGATGATGGCGCCTCCGCGACCGGGAATCGATGAGACGCTGACATGGTAACAGCGCTCGGGCTCCACATCATGACTCACAAGGTCGATCGAGAACGGCTCGCTTCCGAAAAGACGGCGGCGGAGCTCCGGCCACGGCGCGAGTATCGACCACGGTTTCGAGCCGATAGCACGTTCGGTCATACCCGGAAAGGCGGTTGCTGCCGCGGCGTTGAACTCCACAAGTCGCATGTCGGCATCCAGGATCACGCACCCGGCGGGCATCGTAAGGAAGACCTGCCGCAGCGCGACCGGTGTCAAATCGAACAGATACTCGTGGAAAAGCGCGTACGCGACGATTCCGGCGAGAATCACGAACGACAACGGAGTGATATCGAGCTGTGAGGTGGTTAATCCGGCGAGTGAGACGACGTTCGCAAAGAGCGATATCAGCGCGGCGACCCCGATCAGGAGCGCCTGCCGCCGGAAGACGGCGCTGCTCTCGAGCGCGCGCGAAAGCATCAACCCGATAAGAGTCAGTACCGAGGCGATCAGATAGGCGGCGTATCCGTACATGAACGGACCGGGCTCGTAGCCGATAACCGCCACGCGACCGGTGAACTGGAGTCGAAACTGGGCGTGAAAGAGCTCATGAAAGTCATTCGATAGCTCGACCACCATGAACAACGCCGATACGGTCGCCAACACGATAACGAGCGCCCGCTCGTGCCGCAATCGAACATCACACAGGCGCAAACCGAACAGCACCGCGAGCATCGGGATCCACGGTACGCCGAGGAACTGAACGTACTTCCAGAGCATCGCACGCTCGAGCGTAAGGCTCATCGATTCAAGGGAGAGACCGATGCCGCAGATCGCCAGAGCGATCATGAGAAGCGCGAATTCAGTTGCCGCACGGGCCTTCCGCCTGCGAAAGCCGATATAGGCGAGCATGAGGAGAGCCACGCCACCGAGCAGCGTGACGAGTCCGTATACCGACACGCGAAACAGCATTGCGCGACTCCCGTCGCCCGCCGGTATCCTCCGGATAAGCGGTGGACATCATGTGCATACCTAAGCTAACCCATTACCGCGAATTCGGCCACTGAGAAAGCGGGCATGCGCGGCCGTTTTGATCTCGAAAGCTCGACCGGCGTCTCGCGGCGGTTGCCGTTCGGGATCGAAAGCCGGGATTGGATAGGCCGGGATTGGATACCCGTTGACCCCACCCGCGCGGTTGCGTATGTTCCTACCCATGGCAGACAAGAGTGTTCCATTCACCCGTGAGTTCATTGAATCGCTTGCAGACCGTTACCCCACGCCGTTTCACATCTACGACGAGCAGGCGATCCGCGAAAAGGCGCGAGAGTTCAGCGACGCATTCGCCTGGGTGCCGGGCGGCTTTCGCAACTACTTTGCGGTGAAGGCGCTTCCGAATCCGCACGTCATGCGCGTGCTCTACGAAGAGGGAATGGGGTTCGACTGCAGCTCGCTTTCCGAGCTGTTGCTCTGCGAACGGCTCGGCATTCCCGGCGACCGGATCATGTTCACCTCGAACGATACGCCGGCCTCCGAATACCGGAAGGCGGCCGAGCTCGGAGCCATCATCAACCTCGACGACATAACGCATATCGACTATCTCGACGAACACGTCGGACTGCCGGAGCTCATCTGCTTCCGCTACAATCCCGGCCCGCTGCGAGAGGGCAACGCGATTATCGGCAATCCGGAGGAGGCGAAGTACGGTTTCACCCGCGAACAGCTCTTCGAAGGCTATCGCACCGCCCGCGACCGCGGGGTCAGGCGCTTCGCCCTGCACACGATGGTCGCCTCCAACGAGCTGAACGCCGACTACTTCATCGAGACCGCGCGCATGCTCTTCGAGCTCGCCGTCGAGCTCAAACGAGAGCTCGACATCACCCTCGAGTTCGTAAACCTCGGCGGCGGCATCGGCATTCCGTATCGCCCCGACCAGGACAATGTGAACCTCTCCTACGTCAGCCGCGGGATTCGGAAGCTTTATAAGGAGATGATGGAGCCGGCCGGCCTCGACGCCGTGCGCATCGTCACCGAAAACGGGCGCTGCGTGACAGGCCCGTACGGCCGGCTGGTCAGCCGCGTCATCCACCGCAAGGATACCTATAAGCACTACCTCGGTCTCGACGCCAACATGGCCAACCTCATGCGGCCGGGCATGTACGGCGCCTACCACCACATCACCGTGCTCGGCAAGGAGGGCGCTCCCGCCACCCACACCTACGACGTGGTGGGAAGCCTCTGCGAGAACAACGACAAGTTCGCCATCGACCGGAAGCTGCCGCGGGTCGAAGTCGGCGATCTGCTCGCGATCCATGACACCGGCGCCCACGGCCACGCGATGGGATTCAACTACAACGGGAAGCTTCGCTCGGCCGAGCTGCTGCTGCACCCCGACGGCACGGTGACGCAGATCCGGCGCGCGGAGACGGTCGACGACTATTTCGCGACGCTCGATCTGGAGTCGGTAGAGCCGGTTGAGGCGGTAATGGCGGGTTCGGGGCGGGCGTGATGCGCCGGCGCCCGCGAGGTCAGGTACCGGCGCCCGCGTAGGCACCCCGCGCCTGCGGGGTCCGGCACCGGCGCCGGCGTAGATGTTCCGGGGCCGGCGAGAGCAGGCACCGGCGCCGGCGTAGATGCCCCCGCGCCGGTCTCCCGGCCCCGCTATTGACAGCGAAACTATTACTTCGTATTACATTGACCCATGTCCCGATCCTCCCTCGTAATGCTCCTGCTCTTCTTCGCTTCGGGCGTAGCGGCGTTGGTGTATCAGGTGCTCTGGGTTCGAGAGCTCGGACTGCTGTTCGGGAGCACTGCTCGGGCCGCCGCAATCACCATTTCCGTCTTCTTCTCTGGCCTCGCCGCCGGCGGATGGTTCTGGGGACGCCGCGCGGCCCGACTCGGCTCGGCCCTCCGGTGGTTCGGGATCCTCGAGCTTCTGGTCGCGGCCTCGGCGATCGGCTATTTCGTTCTCGTCGATATCTACTTCGCCGCTTATCCGGCGCTGTACGGAGTCGTTGGCGGAAACACGCTGCTCGATACGCTGCTGAAAGCCGCCGTGGCGTTTTCCATTCTCTTTCCTCCGGCATTCTTCATGGGGGGCACACTTCCGCTCATGAGTCACCACCTTGTGTCCCGCCATGGACGACTCGGCGCCACCGGCGCGCTGACCTACGCGACGAATACGGCGGGATCCGCGTGTGGCGCACTGATCGGGGGCATGCTTCTGCCGCCGCTCATCGGCTTCCAGCTCGCATATCTCACCGCCGTCACCGTTGATGCGCTCGTCGGCGTGTGCTGCATGGTCTATTCGCGTGCGGACGCCGGCAATCGGACCGAGCGGGCGTCCGTCGAACGCCCACCGGTGGCGTGCATCGTTCATTCGCACACCGGAGTCGGAAGCCGGACCGAGGAGGCTCCCGTTGAACGCCCGTCACCGGCGAATGCATCGGGCGGCGACCGCCCGGCCGAACCGGACGGAACGATCTGGCCGCGCAGGGTGGTATGGATCATAGCCTTCGCATCCGGATTTGCGACCCTCGCGATCGAGGTCATCTGGACGCGGCTCTTCTCTCAGGTACTACAGAACTCCGCATACACGTACGCTCTCGTGCTGTCGACATTCCTCCTTGCCCTCGCGGCGGGTTCCTTGCTCGCGTCGTTTCTCGCCCGTTTTCGGAGCTTGCATGACACGGTGGTACTCACCGTACTGCTCATACTTGCGGCGGGGGCAACGGCATTGAGCCCGTGGCTCTTCTTTCATGCGACAGACGGTTTCGGGTATGTGGGAGCGCAAACCGGCTGGTCCGGCTATATACCGTCCGTCGTTTCGCTCGCAATACTCGTCATGTTCGTTCCCGGTGTCTTACTCGGAGCGGTCTTGCCGTATCTCATGCGGCTGCTTCAACGATGGAATGGTGCGGCGGGCGATGCGATCGGCCGGTTGGTATCGGCAGATACGGTGGGTGCGATCGTCGGTTCGCTGGCAGGCGGATTCGTGCTCCTGCCGCTGTTCGGGTCGTGGCGAAGCCTGACGATGCTCGCGGCGGTGTATCCGGCGATCCTCGCGTTTTTCGCGGTTGCCGTTCGAGTCCCGTTCCGATGGGGATTCGGGTTCAGCGCGGCGATGCTGGCGGTCGCGCTGCTCACGGTGAATCCGCATGCGCTCAGCCGCTATCACTTCGGGGTACGCGGGAACGAGACGCTGGTGGAAGAGATCGAAGGAACGCACGCCACCGCGGCGGCGGTGGATACCGCCGCGGGCAATCGGGTCATTCGAGTCAACAACTACTATACTCTCGGCAGCACCGGTGCGCTGCATTCGGAGCGGAACCAGTCGGTCATTCCACTCCTGCTCCTTCCGCCGGCGCGCGATGTCTTCTACCTCGGCGTCGGCACGGGAATTACCGCGGGAGCCGGCCTCTCCTTCCCCATCGAAACGCTGGTTGCGTGCGAAATCCTTCCCGAAGTGATCTCGCTCTCGCAATCGCACTTCGCCCGGTGGAATAACGGACTGTTCAGCGACGATCGCGCGACAGTCCACGCCGATGACGGACGCATCTGCCTGAGCCGCAGTGAGAAGACCTACGATCTGATCGTAAGCGATCTGTTCACGCCCTGGAGACACGGTATCGGTAACCTCTACACCCTCGAACACTATCGTATCGGCTACGAGCGTCTGAACGACGGCGGCATGTACGTGCAGTGGGTTCCGCTCTACCAGGTCTCGGAGCTGGAGCTCGGCATGATCGCGCGAACCATGGATGAAGCGTTCCCCGAGGTCAGAATGTGGCGCGGAGATCACTACGCCTCCCGTTCGATTGTCGCGCTGGTAGGCCACCGAAATCCGCAACCGATCGATATCGACGCAATAGCCGACCGTGCGAGTCGAGTGCTCGGCAGCGAGCCGGGAGCGTATTCGCAGGCGATGGTGCTGCGACACTACGCCGGCAATGTGACCGAAGCGGGTGTATTTGCGGACTATCCGGTCAACACGGACAACAATCCGCACATCGAGTACACGGCGCCGCGAACACACCGCGACGAGGCGGCCGGGGATGCTTATTTCCTGACCGGAAACCGGCGTGAGCTGATGTACCAGTCACTTCGAGATGCACTCCCCGCCGATCGCGATCCCGCTCTATCTCTGCTCAACACCCGGCAACTCGGCTATGTTGCGGCAGGCCACGCTTTCTCACGCTACTCGTACCGTACCGGCACCGGTCGCGCTCACGCCGCGGCGCCCCATCGTGACGACTTCAGGTCGAAATCGCCGATTACCGAACGTGAGGCGCTGACCCCCGCACACTATCTCGAACGCGATCTGTGAGTTTGTCCGACACACTCCTGGTCAGCTCCACAGCGAACGGAGATGCTCGAGAAACGCCTCTTCGGTCCGGTCGCGATATCCGTCCATCAGACTGACCTGTTCGAGCCGTTCCAACACGAACGCCCGCGCCTCCGACCGGGTCACCCGCCGTGCCTGCGCATCGAGATCGTCGCCGGACCGACAGCGCGCAACGAAACGATCGAGCGACTCGTCGAGATCGTCGAAGCCGAAAACCGTACGAAGCTCCTCGATACCGGCAACCTCGCCGTCGGTTACCCACCCTTCGGCTTGTACAAGGCGGCGAAGCGCCCCGGCGAAGACGACCCGCTCGTCGCGGTCAAGGTCGCGAACAGTCATAACGATCTTTTATTATTATGCAGAACCGACCGGAAGTCGAATACGTTCGCGAAACGCGGCGCCGAGTTTCGACTCTATTTCGTCCCGGCAGACCGACGAAAGCAACTCGTTCCGGAAGGTGTCGCTGCGGCAGAGGCAGGCGAGGGTAGAAATAATCTTGAGGTAGTCCATCTGCTGGTCGGGATGGTTTGCGACGACAAAGAGAAGGTGGACAGGCAGACCGTCGGGGGCGTCGTAGTCGATGCCGCTCCGCGAGACGCCGAGGGCCACATAGGAGTCTTCGACCGCCGGTGTGCGACCGTGGGCGACCGCGACACCGTGACCGAATCCGGTCGAGAGCTCGAGCTCGCGACGAATAACGATCTGCGCAAACTCTTCGAGCTCGAGTCCATCGATCTGTTGAAAGACGGGCGCACGGAGAACGACCTCGCGAATTGCGTCGAACTTGTTCTCGCTTTCGAGCTGCAAGACTACACTACCGGCTCGAAAGAAACGGTCCCCCACGTCAACCGGCCCCATTAGCGAACCCTTTTAACCTCTTTTGCATGCATTCGTCAACACATCGTTGAAACGAACCATTTCTCTCAAAACCTCACTGTGAACGTACACGCTCCATTACATTTCGGCAAGTCGAAACGCATCGTCTCACCGGTCGTTTTCAGGCCGGCTCGCCTCCGCCCATGCTGTCCACTCGCGCTCGATTCTGCTACCGTCGACCCACGGAGAAATCGATGCGAATTGAGTGTGCGGTTCGCCCCGGCATTCCCGACGGCCGATCCGCGGCTGTCACCCGCGAGCTGCGAAAGCTCGAACCGAGCGTTCGCGTGGTGGTGGTCGATGTGTACCTGATTGATGGACGGTTCGATGCCGCGCGCGCAGCCGATCTGCTCGGCGACTCGGTGGCGAACGATGTGGTCGTCGATGGGCGTGTTCGCGATCGCGCCCATTCGGAATGGACCCACGCGGTGGAGATCACGGTGAAGCCGGGCGTTACCGATCCGGTCGCGCAGACGGTCGATTCGGTACTCGCACCGATCGCCGATTTCGTTCCGATCCGGGCTCAAACCGCCCGCCAGATCGTCTTTCACGCCCCCACCCTCTCTACTAGTAAAATATCGGCACTCTCGAAGGAGCTCTATAATCCCCTTATCCAGCATGCCACACTGATCGAGCGAATTCAGGGTGATGTAAACAGCCGCGGCGCCGGGTCGTCCGGGGGCGATCGCCGGTCGACCGCCCCGAATGCCGATGCACCGCCCGCCGGCTTCCCCGACGAATACCCGCGCGCCGGCTCGCCGGAGATCCCCGTAGTCGAGTCGTTCGCCCTCGAATCGATGGACGACGATGCCCTGGAGACGTTGAACCGCGAACGCCTTCTCGCGCTGAACGCCGCCGAGCTCGCGGCCATCCGCGATTACTACGCGCGAACGGAGGTCCGCGCGGAGCGGGAGAAGCGCGGGCTCACCGGCGCCACCGATGTCGAGCTGGAGATGTTCGCCCAGACGTGGAGCGAGCACTGCAAACACAAGATCTTCGCCGCCTCGATAGATGTCGACGGCCGCGTAACCGTCGATTCGCTCTTCGCCGAGTCGATCGCCGCGGTCACCCGGGAGCTCTCCGCCGGGCGCGACGACCTGCTGAGCGTCTTCGATGACAACAGCGGCGTCGTTCGCTTCGACGACGAGTACGCGGTCTGCTTCAAGGCGGAGACGCACAACTCTCCGAGCGCGCTCGATCCGTACGGGGGGGCGATCACCGGTATCGTCGGGGTGAACCGCGATATTCTCGGTACCGGCCGCGGCGCCCGCCCCATTTTCAACACGAACGTGCTCTGCTTCGCCGACCCCGACTGCCCGCAGCGCGCCGTTCCCGGCACCCTCCTCCCGCCGGAGCGGGTGCTCGACGGCGTGCACGCAGGCATCGTCGACGGCGGCAATCAGTCGGGCATTCCGGTCGTCGCCGGCGCCTTTCTCTTCGACGACAGCTACCTCGGCAAGCCGCTCGTCTTCTGCGGCACCGGCGGCATCGTCCCCAACGAGGTCGCCGGCGCTCCCGGCTGGGAGAAGCGCGCGCTGCCCGGCGATGCAGCGGTCATGGTCGGCGGGCGCATCGGAAAGGACGGCATCCACGGGGCGACCTTCTCGAGCCTCGCACTCGACGAGAGCTCGCCGACAAGCGCGGTGCAGATCGGGGATCCCATCACCCAGAAAAAAATGACCGAGTTCCTGCTCGAGGCCCGCGATGCCGGGCTTATCCGGTCACTGACCGACAACGGGGCGGGCGGGCTCTCCTCCTCGCTCGGCGAGATGGCGCGCGAGAGCGGCGGGGTGGAGGTGGACCTCGACCGCTGTCCGCTGAAGTACGACGGGCTCGCCGCCTGGGAAATCTGGGTGAGCGAAAGCCAGGAGCGGATGAGCGCGGCGGTCGCGCCGGAGCATCTCGAGCGGTTTCTCGAGCTCGCCGGCGAACACGATGTGGAAGCGACCGCGATCGGCCGCTTCACCGGCAGCGGGGCGGTGGAGCTCGTTCACCGCGGGCGTACGGTCTGCTATGTCGATCTGGAGATGCTGCACGGCGGTCTGCCGCGCATGCGGCTTCGCGCGAGCTGGATCGCGCCGGAAGCTCGCGGCCCGCGGCCGGCCGAGCACCCTGCGGTGCGCCGTGGCGACGACCGTGCGAGTCCGCCCGCCGGCGAGCACACTGCCGGCCGCGCATCGCGCGGCTCGCCGCAGCCACGCACCGGCGACGACGTATCCGGCGGCACCGGTCGCACCGCCGCCGGCCGGGCGCCCGCGGACGCCGGGCATTCGCCCGCCGCGCGCCGATACGCCGACACCCCACACACCCCCGCCGACCGCCTCCTCGCCCTCCTCCGCGACCCGAACATCGCGAGCAAGGAGGCGCTCGTGCGGCGCTACGACCACGAGGTGCAGGCGGGCACTGCCGGCAAGCCGTTCGTCGGGCGAGCCGCCGACGGTCCGTCGGACGGCGGCATTGTGACGCCGCGGCCCGACTCGCCGCGCGCGCTCACGGTTACCCACGGCGTCTGCCCGCGCTACGGCGACTGGGATACCTACCGCATGGCCGTGTGCGCGATCGATGAGGCGTACCGCGCCCACATCGCCCTCGGCGGCAACCCGGCGCGCGCGTGGGCGCTCGACAACTTCTGCTGGCCCGATCCGGTCGAAAGCGAACGCACCCCCGACGGCGCGTATAAGCTCGCCCAGCTCGTCCGCGCCTGCCGCGGACTCGCCGACGCGTGCCTGAGCTACGATCTGCCGCTCATCTCCGGCAAGGACTCGATGAAAAACGACGCGCGCATCGGAGAGCGCACGATCTCGGTCCGCCCGACGCTCCTCATCAGCCTCATGGGAATTGTGGATGATATCGAGCGTTCGCTCTCTTCCGATTTCCGCGCCGCAGGCGATGCGATCTACCTCGTCGGGCAGACACGCGGGGAGCTCGGCGGTACCGCATTCGACCGGCTCTTCGGCCCGCTGTGGGAACCGTCGCCGCTGCCCGACCTCGCCGTGACACGGCGCTGCTACGAGGCGCTCGCCGGCGGCATCGAGCGGGGACTGCTCGCCTCGGCGCACGATCTGTCCGACGGTGGGCTCGCGGTCGCGCTCGCCGAGGCGGCGCTCGGCGGCAGGCTCGGCTGCTCAGTGAGCCTCGACGCGATCGCGCTCGAGCCGGTGCTCGATACTCCGGCAGTCGACGGGGCCAGGGGCGAGCGCAACCCGAGGTTCACGGCGGGGCTCCGGACCGAATCGGCCGGTGCAGGTGCGGCCGGCGGCGCCGGCAAACCCACAAGCCGTCACACCGAAGGCACCGGCAACGCGGCGCAAGACATCACCATCACCGACACGATTCTCTTCTGCGAAAGCGCCGGGCGCATTCTCGTCTCGGTGGCTCCCGAACACGTCAACTCATTCGAGGCGCAGATGCACGGTCTGCCGTGCGTGCGCCTTGGATCCGTCGACGCCGCTTCCTCTCTCGAGATCGATCACGAAGGATCCGTTATCGTGTCGAGCGATCTCGAACCGGTTGTCGACGCGTGGCACTCGTTCGACCGGCGATTCGAGAACGGGGGTATCGGATGACGAAGGTTTGCGTGCTGACCGGCTACGGGATTAACGCCGACCGCGAGCTCGCGGTCGCCTTCGCCGATGCCGGGGCGGTCGTCGAATGCGTTCACCTTCAGCGCATTCTCGACTCTCCGGCGCGGCTCGAGGAGTATCGCATCATCGCCTTTCCGGGCGGCTTCAGTTTCGGCGACCATCTCGGCTCCGGGCTCGCGCTTGCCGGAATCGTTCGCTCGCACCTGCTCGATGCGGTTCACGGGTTCGTCGCGTGCGGCGGACTGGTCCTCGGCATTTGCAACGGGTTTCAGGTGCTCGTGAAAAGCGGACTGCTTCCGGGCGGGGATGAGGGGGCGGCACCGAGCGCTTCGCTTGTCTATAACGCATCGGGCCACTTCATCGATCGATGGGTTTCGCTGCGTACCGGTCCGGCCGCTGCGTTCTCACCGTGGCTCGCCGGAATCGAAACGCTGATCCTGCCGATACGCCACGGCGAGGGCCGTTTCGTGCACGCCTCGGAGGAGGTCCGGCGAGCGACGGTGTCCCGAACCGCCTTTCTCTACGACGCCGACAATCCCAACGGGTCGGAGGATGACATCGCCGGGGTCGTCGATCCGACCGGTCGCATTCTCGGGCTGATGCCGCACCCGGAAGCGGCGGTGCGCCCTCACCTTTTCCCGCAGTGGCAACGCCGGCGCCCGACCGAACCGTTGCCGGCCCGACGTCTCTTCGCGAACGGGGTGAACGCCGGCCGGTAGGAGTTTGTCGGACTTCACTTCGGTATTGAATATCGGACGTATATGGCGCCATCGGAATGCATTTGTTTCCACGGTAATATGCGCTGAGCCCCTCCGATATTCAATTCTGCCCATATGTCCGACAAACTCCTGGGCGGCGCGGCCGCCTCCGGATACGGCGACTCCGATCACGCAGCCACGAATCCACTCCAGCCGCGCATATACTCAATGAACGTCGGCGACAGCCCCTGATCCGCCAGCCGCTCGGCGGTGTACGGCGGACGGTCGATCGGTCGCCGGTCGGCGAGTCGTTTCGGCCAGTCGGCGTGTCCTATTCCGGCCCGTGCGACGGCCACCGCATCGGCGCCGTTGGCGAGAACCTGTTCGGCCTGCTCGAGAAGAAACACGCCGCCGCAGGCAAAGAGGCGTACCCGTTCGGAGAGTATCTCCCTTGCCTTCGGGATGAAAAGCGCACCGTCGGTAGCTTCAGGTTCGGCCACCGTGTGAGTTCGATCCGTTCGCGCGGCCGACGCGACTCCGGCCGCGTTCTTGAGCGAGAGGTGTACGAAATCGGCGCCGTCGTCTTCAACCCACGGAAGAATCTCGAGCGTCTCCTCCGGCGAAAGCCCAGCGTGGGGGCGAGGAACGCCCGGCGAAAGGCGCACGCCGACGATAAACGCATCGCCGGTTCTCGCCCGGCACTCTCTCACGATCTCACCGAGGAAGCGATAGCGGTTTTCGAGGCTCCCGCCGTACTCGTCGTCGCGACGGTTGAGCTCCTTGCTGAGAAACTGGGTGATGAGAAAGGTATGTGCGCCGTGTATCTCCACCGCATCGAAGCCCGCGCGCTCGCACCGCTCGGCCGCGGCCGCAAACGCCTCGATGCACTCGCGGACCTCCGTACGGCTCATCGCGCGCGCCGGCTCGAATGAGTCGATATCCAGAGTGATATCGCTCGCGCTTACCGGCTGTCCGCCGGTAAGGCGGCGCGGGCTGCGGTATCCGCCATGGAAAATCTGGCACAGCGAAAGCGCGCCGGCATCGCGAAGCGCGGCGGCGAGGCGGGCAAGCCCGGGTACGTGTCGCTCATCGTACACGCCGAGCTCACCGTCCCACGTACGCCCGGTCGGCAGAACGTTCGCCGCGCACGTAGTAACCACCCCGAAGCCGCCTTCGGCTCGAAGTGCCAGCCAGCGAAGCTCTTCGTCGCTCAGCTCGCCGTTGTCGTAGCTCTGTTTGTTCGTCATTGCCGCGAGAACCGTGCGATTCCTCACATTCCGCCCGCGGATATCCCAGGGGGTAAACACGTCTGTAGTCATGTCGTTACTCGTTCGCCGTTTGCCGGAAAGCGCACGGTAACCCGGGCGCCGCCGGCGTTGCAATCGACGTTCGTTCGAGAGATCGTTCCGTCGAGTTGTTCGACGAGTGCGTCGACAATCGCGGATCCACCGCTGCGCCGAGGCGGTTCACCGCCGAAACGATCGGCCCCACCGAAGCCGCCCCCTCCGTCGCTGACCGAGAGCTCGAGCTCTCCTTCTTCCGGCCCCGCCAGCGATATGCGAATGTCAGGGGTCCGCCCGGCTCCGGAATGTTTCACCGCGTTCGTTACGAGCTCGGTCACGATGAGACCGCACGGGATCGCCTTTGCTCCCGGCAGCGCAATATCACCGGACACTTCCAGATACAACGCGGATGACGCTACTCCGGATCGCAATCCGTCGACAACTTTCCGCAGGTAGCGCTCCATCGTGACGTTCCGATACTCTCGTGCCTCCTGAAGGGTGGAGTGAAGCTCCGAAATGGCATGAACCCGTTCCCTCACTAACGCCAATCGATCCGTTTCCGATCGGGTCGATTCACCCCGTTCCTCGAGCGAGATAAGACTCGAGATGAGCGCGAGGTTGTTCTTGATTCGGTGATGTGTTTCCTGCATCGACGTCTCGTGCCGCGAAACGGCTTCTCGCAGCGCCTCGTTCGCACGGCTCATGCGGTACTGCGATCGCACCATGAGAAGCGCCATGAATGTCAGAAGCACGAACATCGTTCCGACAGCGGGACTCCGGTCGGGCACTGGGAGCGCTCCGGTGTAGTAGCCGAGCGCGAACACGACAGCGACCACGAAGAGCGCACCCGGAGCGATGAGCGCCCTGACGTGTGCCGGCGCTTGCCTGAGAGTCCGTAGCAGTCTCGCATCCGACTTTTTCATCATTATTGGAGTAATTATACCACCCCGCCGAGAGCTGTCTACCTCGAAAATGTCGCGGAAACTCGAAGGGGAAAGCATTTTCATGCCCGCTTCGGCATCGGCCGGCCGGCTACTGTTCGGTTTCGCGTGGATAACTCCGTTCGGTGCCCTCGGCGTCACGCAGGATGTAGCGGTCGTTCTCGGTACGCACCAGGTTCGCCTCGATCGGGACTTTGCCGCCGCCACCGGGCAGATCGACCGCGTAGGTGGGGAGAGCCAGACCGGAAAGCCTTCGGCGTAGCGTTCGCATGAGCTCGATTCCACGCTCGATCGGTACCCGGAAGTGCGCAGTACCGCTTGCGAGATCGCCCTGAAAGAGATAGTAGGGACGGATTCCGTTCCGCTGCAACCCCCGAAAGAGCGCTTCGAGCGTTGCGGCATCGTCGTTAATGCCGCGCAAGAGCACCGCCTGATTTGCGACCGGCGCACCGGCGCGCAACAGCAGGCCGACCGCCCGCTCGAGCTCTCCGGTGATCTCACGGGGATGATTCACGTGAATCACCACCCAGGCCGGAAGGCGGGAGGAAAGCGCGTGCGCGAACCTCTCGGTAATCCGGGAGGGCAAAACTACCGGCATGCGCGTACAAACACGAATGAGAAAATCGCGAACCTTCCGCAGCCGATCGATCACCGCAAAAAACTCCTCATCGCCGTGCATGAGCGGGTCGCCGCCTGAGAGCAGAATCTCGCGAACCTCCGGATGAACGCTCAAATAGTCACACGCCTTCTCGATCTCGTCGCCGGAAACGCGACCGGCCCCGTGCCCGGTGAAATGCCGGCGAAAACAGTGTCTGCAATAAGTTGCACACCGGTCGTTCACCAGTAACAGCGCTCGATCGCGGTAGTGGTGTACGAGTCTCGGAGTGGCTTCGTATCGCCGGTCACCGATCGGATCCGGCGTCTCGCGGGGTACATGGTTGCTCTCGGCTTCTCTCGGTATATATTGAGCCGCAATCGGATCGCGTTCCGGATCGTCGGACTCGGCAAGCGAGGAGTAGTACCGGCTCACGCCGTACGGTAGACGCGTGGCGGAGTCCACTCCGATCAGAAGGTCGTCGTCATACATAGAACGTCGTCGGCAGTATGCCCGGTAGTCGCGAGAGCGTCGATAGCCGTATAATGCCTGTATGGCGGAATACCGAGATCCTGACAATCCGTTGATAGACCCGAGCGAGCGCGACTATCCGGACTCGCTGGAAGGGTACATCCTCATTTCAGAAACCGACCTCATGGATCCGAACTTCTACCGGACGGTGGTCGTGATAATTCAGCATGGAGAGGAGGGTGCGTTCGGACTTGTCGTCAACCGCCAGAGCGAGGCGACGCTCGGCGAAGTGCTCGAGGAGGCCGGAGAAACCCCGATCGCCGATATTCCGGTCTATGTCGGCGGGCCCGTACAGCAGGAGTTTCTGTTCGTCATGCACGCGGGACTGCCCGGCATGCCGGAGAACGAGAACTCGCTCAGTCCGGCACCCGGTGTCGTTTTCGAGCCGGCGTCCCCGGAGCTGCTCGCGTGGTTGACAGACGCATGGAACAACGAGTCTCGCGACGACCATCCATCGATCCATTTCTTCGCCGGCTACTGCGGCTGGGGCCCCGGTCAACTCGAAGATGAACTGCGTGAAGGCGCGTGGCTCATTCACCAGGTACGACCCGACATCGTCTTCCATCCCGATCCGCAGGAGGCGTGGAAGCACGCGCTGGGGAAGAAGGGAGACTTCTACAAGATTGTTGCCGAGACCGGCTTCAAACCTTCCATGAACTGACATGTCGGGTCGCGAGTCGGAGCCGTGCACGGCACCGGCTCCATGGAAATTGCGGGGATGGGCCGTACTCTGTTTCTGCCTCTTTCGTCCGAGCGCCGCCGCGACGCCGCCTTCTCCGCTCTTCCACTATCCTGCATTCGGATTCCTCGGGCGAATCGGTGTTCTCGCGGCAGTGCAATATCACGAATCGCCGGTCGGTGCGTACGATGAAGTCTTTGCGTCCCCCGGTACCGTTCTGACCGCTGCAATGCGCCCCTGGACCGCTTCGCAGACGATTACCAGAATGTACGTGACCTCTCCCCATAGCGCCGTCTGCGGCCGTGGCAACTGGGGTTTGCCGAAGATGACGGCGGACATTGCCGTGCAGGCCGGGCGCCGGGATAGGAAATCCCGACCTCGTGACGTTACCGCTTCGCTTGCGCTCGGGTCACGACAAGCGTGGAAACTGCGCATCCGCCCGTTCGGCCCCGCGATTCCGGCCGCGACCAATGCGCTCGGCATCCGGCTTGCACAGGCCGTCTTCGGCGGCATTCTCATCACTCCGATTCTCGCCTTCGGCCGCATTCGTCTCGCACGCCTCCGTGAGCTTCGCAGCTTCTGGCCGGCGATGCCGGCGCGCTCGCGCATTGCGCCGTTTCTCTGCCTCTACGTTCCGCGGTTCCGGCTGTACTTCCCGAAACCGCGCTATCGCGCGCTCCGGCAAGCACGCTGATTCCCGCATGTGCGCGAGATTTGCCAAGTACATTGTTAGAGGAGCCTAACATTGTTGTTGCAATCGCTGATTCATAATGCTATCTATAAAGGCGTCAATACCATTGAGGGGTGTGCTCCATGACGAACATGAACAGGATGGCTGTCGGCGTTATCGCCGGTATGATAGTGACATTCGCTGCCATCTCCGCGTTCGGAGGAGGAGCGGGCGAAGAGGCCGACTCGATAACGCTCTATTCGGGCCGCGGAGAGAGCCTTGTTGCGCCGATCATCGACCGCTTCGAGCAGGAAGCCGGAATCACGGTGAATGTGCGTTACGGCGGAACCGCCGAGCTCGCAGTCCTTCTGCAGGAGGAGGGCGATCGATCCCCGGCCGATCTCTTCTGGGCGCAGGACGGCGGAGCACTCGGGGCGGTTGCACGTGCCGGGCTTTTCATGCAACTCCCCGGCGACCTCGTCGGCGATCTGCCCGATATATATCGCAACGACACCGGGGAATGGGTGGCCACGAGCGGTCGTGCCCGCGTACTCGTCTACCATCCTGAACGGGTACGCGAGAATGAGCTTCCCGAAAGCGTGTTCGATCTCACCGATCCTCGCTACAGCGGTCGTATGGGTTGGGCGCCGACGAACGGATCGTTTCAGTCGTTTGTGACCGCGATGCGGGTTATGCATGGGGAGCAAACGACCCGCCGGTGGCTGGAGGGGATTCTCGCCAATGACCCGCAGGCCTTCCGTAACAACACCGCCACCGTCGAAGGTGTGGCCGCCGGGGAGGCGGATATGGGCATCGTCAACCATTACTACCTCCTCCGGTTTCTCGATGACGATCCCGGCTTCCCGCTCCGGCAGGTATTCTTTGATGCGGGAGATGCCGGCAATCTCGTAAACGTGGCCGGTGTCGGGGTTCTGAACACCACCTCGAACCCCGAGGGGGCCGAGGCGTTCGTTCGCTTCCTGCTCGACAACGAGTCGCAGCAGTACTTCACCGACGAAGTGTTCGAGTACCCGATCACCGCCGACGTCGTGCAGAATCCCGACCTCGAGTCGTTTGCGCGACTGCTCGAAGTGAGTCCGACGCTCAACCTCGACGATCTCGATGACCTCGACGGAACGCTTGACCTGCTCCGTGCGGTCGGAGCACTATGAGGAATCCCATCGTTCGCTGTCCGGCACCGCGCGTGCCGGGCGCTCCATAGCGTATGAAACAGCTCGGTTCCCGCTACAGAGGTGTACCCGTACGACGGCCGCCGCCGTATCTCCTGATCGTGCCGGCACTCGTCGGCGTTTCGATGCTCCTTCCACTCGTTTACCTCGCCGTACGTGCGTTCGAAGGCGATACGCAGGTTCTCGCGGGGCTCGTTTTCCGCCGCCGCACCGCCGACCTGCTTCTGAATACTCTCCTACTCACCGCCGGCGTGCTCGGGCTGACCACTCTGATCGGGTTACCGCTCGCGTGGCTGACTACACGCGCAGCGATCCCGTTCAAACGAGCGATCACGATCCTCTCGGTTATGCCGCTTGCGGTTCCCGGCTACGTCATGGCGTATTCGCTGCTGAGCCTCGGCGGCGCCAACGGCCTGCTTGCCGGCATCGGTTTCCCCATGCCGCGACCGACCGGCCTGCTCGGTGCGACCGTCGCGCTCAGTCTCTACTCGTTCCCCTACATGTTCCTCAATATCCGTGCATCGATTCTCGGTATGGACTCCGCCACCGAGGAGTCCGCCCGCAGCCTCGGCATGCGGCCGGCACGGGTATTCGTTTCGGTCGTCGTCCCGATGCTTACCCCCGGGCTTGTCGCCGGCTGGCTTATCGTCACCCTCTACACGCTCGGAGACTTCGGCGCGGTGGCGCTGATGCGCTACGAAGTGTTCAGCTACGTGATTTACACCCAGTACGTCGGTGCGTTCGACAGGGTCTACGCCTCCGCGCTTGCGCTTATGCTTCTCGTACTGACCAGCATACCGGTCATACTCGAGGCGCGGCTGCTTCGCACCGGCCGCTTTGCTCGCATCGGTTCGGGAGTCGCCCGTCGCGCTCATCTGATCCGCACCGGTGCATGGACACCGTTGGCGTGGGGATTTCTTATTGTCGTTTTCGGAGCAAGTCTCGGTCTGCCGATCTTCACGCTCGTGTACTGGATGGTGCTTCGTTCGCCGATTCCCCAGCTGGCTTCGGTAGCCTCGGCGTTCCTGAACAGCGCACAGGCTGCCGCACCGGCGGCCGCGCTCGCAGTGCTCCTGGCCATTCCCATCGCATATCTTCGGGTTCGCTTCCCCTCACGCAGAACGTTCCTCGCCGAACGGACCGCGTATATAGGATATGCTATTCCGCCGCTCGCGCTCGCCCTCGCCATGGTTTTCTTCTCGCTGCGCGCTGCGCCGTTTCTCTACCAGCGACTGCCGCTTCTTATTGTCGCATACACGCTCAACTTTCTCGCACTCGCAATGGGTCCGATCCGCAGCTCCCTTCTCAAGACCCCGCGCCGTATCGAGGAGGCCGCACGCAGTCTCGGATTCGGGCCGGTCCGCGCGTTTCTCACGACCGTCCTTCCGGCCATGCGCGGCGGGATCGTAGGAGCGCTCCTGCTCGTATTCGTCATGGCCATGAAGGAGTTGCCGATGGCGGCCCTCCTTGCACCGACCGGATTCAGGACGCTGAGCGTAGCGGTATTCACTCGCACCTCGGAGGCGATGGCGGCACAGGCGGCACCATACGCGGCCGCAATTGTGTTATTCTCAAGTATGTTCGTCGGACTCGTGCTCCGGTACGAAGGAAAAGGACATTGACGGACGAAGCAGTAGGGACAGCGATGTATCATCTTGAAGTTCAGAATATCAGCAAGCGTTTCGTACCCGGCGACCATCCCGCACTGCAGGACGCCTCCTTCTGTGTCAAACGGGGCGAAGTCTTCGGACTGCTCGGGCCGAGCGGCTGCGGAAAAACGACCGCATTGCGCATCATCGCGGGGTTCGAGCGGCCGGATACCGGCGATATCGTACTCGATCGGAGGGTGGTGAACTCCGTACCTCCCGAGAAGCGAAAGGTCGGCTTCGTGTTCCAGGACTACGCCCTCTTCCCGAACCGGAGTGTCGCCGGGAATGTCGCCTTCGCGCTGCATTCACTCCCGCGTAGCGAACGGCGTACCCGCACCGAGGAGCTGCTCGAGATGGTCGGACTGCTTCGTGAACGCGATCGAATGCCGGATGAGCTGTCGGGCGGTCAGCAACAGCGGGTAGCGCTCGCGCGAGCGCTCGCCGCCGACCCCGACATCATTCTCATGGACGAACCGTTCTCGAATCTCGACGCCGCCCTGCGCGATGTTACCCGGCGCGATGTCCGCTCCCTGCTCAAGCGTGCCGGGGTGAGCGCCGTCCTCGTGACCCACGATCAGGAGGAGGCGCTCTCATTCTGCGATACGATCGGGGTTATGCAAAAGGGGGCCATCGAGCAGATCGGAACGCCGGAAGAAATCTACATGCGCCCACAGACATCGTTCGTCGCCCAGTTCCTCGGACGCGCGAACCTCCTGCGCGGGGTCGGCACCGGCGAACGGGCGGACACCGAGCTCGGCTCCATACCGATCGTCCCGCACGCGGAGGGGCCCGTGCTCGTCTCGTTACGTCCCGAGCACCTCGCCCTGTCGAAGAACGGGTCGGGAAACGCGGTGATCGTATCGCGCGAGTTCCGCGGGCACGATCTCACATATCGCGTCCGCGTCGGCGACCGGGACTATCTCGCACACACCGACTATGTGTACGACTTCAGCCCCGGGGACACCGTAACGCTGACCGCGCGCGAGCCCGGCGTGGTGCTGCGGGAAACCGGCCTCTGCCGCCGGGCAAGCTTCGAACAGACGTCGATACGCGGCTGGAGCGAGCTCTCGCG
>SLIN01000064.1 GCA_007135605.1 Spirochaetales bacterium
AACGGCAAGCGGACCGGTGTTGCCGCGGTCAAGATCGCCGTCGATATGGTCGAGGAAGGTAAGCTGAAGAAGACCGAGGCGGTTACTCGCGTCACGCCGAATCTACTCGATCAGGTCTTCCATCCGATGATCGACCCGAAGGCGAAGACTGAAGCCACCGTGCTTGCGCGCGGGCTCAACGCTTCCCCGGGCGCCGCGACCGGACAGATCGTATTCACGGCTCAGGATGCCGAGAAGTGGGTCGCCGACGGAAAGAAGGTCCTCCTTGTTCGCCGCGAGACGTCGCCGGACGACATCGGAGGCATGCACGCCGCCGAAGGGGTTCTCACCTCCACCGGCGGAATGACCAGCCACGCTGCGGTCGTCGGCCGTGGCATGGGTGTACCGTGCGTCGTCGGGTGCCGGGACGCGGAAATCACCGGTAAGTCACTCGTTTTCGACGGTAAGAAGTTCAAGGAAGGCGATACGATTACGATCGACGGAACGACCGGCGACGTCTACGAAGGCGATCTTCCGCTTGTCGAGCCGAAGGTCAAGGGTGAGCTGACAACGTTCCTCGGCTGGACGGATGAGGTTCGCCTGAAGGGGCGTCGTTCGAACGTCGACCAGGTCGGAATGAACGTGCGCGCCAATGCGGACACGCCCGGAGACGCCAAGAAGGCTCGGCAGTTCGGCGCTGAGGGCATCGGCCTTTGCCGCACCGAGCATATGTTCTTCGAGGAACGGCTTATCCACTTCCAGCAGATGATCGTCGCGGAAGACGAGAAGAGCCGGCGGGCTGCGCTCAAGAAGCTGCTTCCGTTTCAGAAGAAGGACTTCAAGGGTATTTTCAAGGCGATGGAAGGGTATCCGGTGACGGTGCGCCTCCTCGACCCGCCGCTCCACGAGTTTGTACCTAAGACGAAGCAGGGCATTAAGGAGCTTTCCTCGAAGGTGGGCATCTCAGCGTCCAAACTGCAGACGAAAGTCGACTCGCTGCACGAGGCGAACCCCATGCTGGGACATCGCGGTTGCCGACTCGCCATCACTTATCCGGAAATCTATGAGATGCAGGTGGAGGCTATTGTAACCGCCGCATGTGAGGTCCAGCAGGCAGGCACGAAGGTGCTTCCTGAGATAATGATTCCGCTCGTCGGTACGTCCGAAGAGCTGGAAATGCTCCGGGAACGCGTCGAGGCGGTAGCGAAAGATGTGCTCGCCAAGAAGAAGGTTAAACTCAACTACCTCATCGGTACGATGATTGAGGTGCCCCGCGCAGCAATCGTGGCCGACAAAATTGCTGAGAGCGCCGACTTCTTCAGCTTCGGGACGAACGACCTGACGCAGATGACGATGGGTTTCTCACGCGACGACGTTGCGAGCTTCCTCCCGCTCTATGTGGAAAAGGGAATCTTCGAAAAGGACCCGTTCCAGGTACTCGATCAAACCGGCGTCGGCCAGCTCGTCGAGCTGGGAGTCGTGCGGGGTCGTAAGACCAAGAACGATCTCAAGGTCGGAATCTGCGGCGAACACGGTGGTGAGCCGAACTCGGTCGAGTTCTGCTATAATACCGGGCTCAACTATGTGAGCTGTTCACCGTTCCGAGTGCCGATCGCTCGTCTGTCGGCGGCTCACGCAGTTCTCAAGAACGGCTGAGGTCGACGTACGGTCGTCCGCGGGGGCGCTAAAAACAACCGGCCTCCCGGGCGATGTGATCGGAGTATCAAGAAGCTTGTATCTAAAAGCGTGAACGCGCCGTCCCCACGCGGGGGCGGCGCTTTTTTTGGTGCGCCCGGCAGGGCGCACCCACCTGGGAGTGAGAGTCTCCCACAGGCCCGAACGGGGGGAACTGTTAGCCGAACGCCAAGGGTGTCCATCGTAAGGTGGAATCTGAAGGAAGGCGAAGGCAAAGCGCTGGTCCGACGAACAGGAATCGCATACGAGGCGGCTTCATCGGGTGAGAAGGCCAATATCGTCAAAGCCCGGTACCTGTACGGAAGGTGGAGTCGTATATGCGGCGGACATAAGCGTGAAGGTGGGCTGGTCACAGCCAGCGGCTGTTGCTCGCCCATGCGTCCGGGGTGTGCATTACCCGGGGAGATCCGTCGCTGGGCCAAGGTGCTACCACATCTGAGAGGGTGGGGGATAAGGCGACGGAAGTCAGCAGCGGGCATAGTAAGTCGACTCGACCACGACTGAAGGCCCAAACTACGGCAAGACGGTTCACGCCGTCGTTTCGTTTAACGGAGGAGGGACAGAGTAGTATGGCTGAGATGCCCGAATCCATCCCGGAAGGCAGCGGACGGAATCCGCGAGGTACCGGAGGTGGTGTTCCAAACGTGGCTGGCAGCGACGGACGCGGAAGAACCGGATACAACCACAGGCATAATCGAACGAATGGTCTGGTCGCACGCTGCGCGTGCTGCTCGACCATGCAACCGGGTCGAACCCGCAAACATGCGGGAAGCATTGCGGCGGGTGCGGCGAAATGGTGGCGCGGCAGGAGTGGACGGAATGACCGTCGACGAACTGACCAGCTACCTGAAGCGGCACTGGCCGACGATCAAGGAAAAGCTGCTCTTGGGCACGTACGTGCCACAGCAGGTCAGGCGGGTAGAGATACCCAAGCCCGGCGGCAAAGGAGTGCGGCACCTGGGAATACCGACGGTCACCGACAGGCTCATACAACAGGCCCTACACCAGGTGCTCCTTCCGGTATTTGATCCCGATTTCTCCGACCACAGCTACGGGTTCCGCCCGGGTAGAAGTGCTCATCGAGCGGTGCGGACGGCCCGGACGTATGTTTCGATAATCTGGATCACGACCTGATCATGCGGGCGGTTCGGCATCACACTGACTGCCGGTGGATTCTCCTGTATGTGGAGAGATGGTTGCGCGCTCCGGTCCAAAGGGACGACGGGAGTCGGGAAGAACGGACCAAGGGCTCGCCACAGGGCTCGGTGATCAGCCCGTTGCTGGCGAACCTGTTCATGCACTATGCGATGGACGACTGGTTGCGGCGAAAGTACCCACACATTCAGTTTGCGCGATATGCCGATGATATGGTCATCCACGCGAAGAGTCTCGCAGAGGCCAGGGACGTGCTGGAGGCAGTGCGACAGCGGCTGAAACAGTGCGGTCTTGAAATCCATCCCCAGAAGACGAAACTCGTCTACTGCAAGGACTCAGACCGATGCGGGAGTCATGAGCACATCCAGTTCGACTTCCTTGGCTATACCTTTCGCCCCCGTCGGGCCAAGAATCGCCACGGGAAGGCTTTTGTGAGCTTTCTCCCGGCGGTGAGCAAAAAGGCGGCGAACGCCATTCGGGCCACGATCCGTTCGTGGCGTCTGGGCGCACGCCGTAATAACCAGAGTCTGGAGGCGATCGCAGACTTCGTAAATCCTTTTGTACGCGGGTGGGTAAACTGCTATGGCCGGTTTTATCGATCGGCTCTCACCCCGGTGCTGCGGTGCCTGGAACGATCGATGATCTACTGGGCACAGCGGAAGTACCGGCGACTGCGCCGCCATCCGCGACGCGCGGGGCACTGGCTCGGCCGGATTTCCCGGCAAGAGCCCGACCTGTTCGTCCTGTGGCAGATTGGACTTCGCCCTTCGGCTGGACAATAGGAGCCGGATGAGCTGAGAGGTTCACGTCCGGTTCTGTGAGGGCCTGGAGGTGGGATTCCCCCGGGCTACTCGACGCAACATCTATGTGCACAGTCGACGCGCCGGAGAACGTGTACTAACCTCGCTGGACCGGTACCTGAACGAGAAACTGCGTCTCACGGTGAATCACGCCAAGAGCGCGGTGGATCGACCATGGAACCGGACGTTTCTGGGCTACACTATGACCGCACACAAACACCCTCGGCTGCGAGTCGGGCAAGACGCGGTGCGACGACTCAAGGGAACGGCGAAGCTGGAGACGCGCCGTGGACGGGGAAGAAGCCTCGCCACAACGATCGCGCGGTTACGCCCGGTGCTCCGGGGATGGTTCAACTACTTCCGCCTTGCGGAGGTCAAGAATGTCTTCGAGCAGCTTGATTCCTGGATGCGCCGCCGCCTTCGATGTATCCTCTGGACACAGTGGAAACGCGGCCGTACCCGGGCCCACAACTTACGCGCCCGGGGTCTCGATGCCGAGACCGCACGCCGCTCATCGTTGAACGGCCGAGGCAGCTGGTGGAACGCCGGTGCCCGACACATGAACGTCGCCTTCCCTAAACGGTACTTCGACCGCCTTGGTCTCTTTTCGTTCGTTGACGCTTTGGTTCCGGTGTCTTAATTGTTGTAGAACCGCCGTATACGGAACCGTACGTACGGTGGTGTGAGAGGACGGCGGGGGTAACCCCGCCTCCTACTCGATGTGCGCCCGGCAGGGCGCACCCATTCGGAGGTGAAGGTCATAGTCGATTGCTGTGACTGTACGGATCGGGGCGGGGAGGCTACTGATCCGAGTCGAACACGACCGAGCCGGTGTCGAAGCGGCTGGTGTCGACGCTTTCCCGGATCTTCTCTACATCGGCCTGTTCGCGTGCGATATCGTGGAAGTGATAGAGATATGTGGCCGGCCGGCCGTCGGTCGCCGCACGTTTCTCCGTTACTTCCGCTCCTCGCTCGGCGGCGAGCTCCGAGATCACCTGGCGGACGATATCGCCCGCCTCGGACCGCGAAACCCCCGCTGTTTCACCGATATCGATGAATTCCGGGTCTACCTCTTCGGGCGACGCGAGAATTGCGTTGATCACCCGCTTGCGGACGTTCTCGTACCGACTGCGTTCGTTCAGCTTCTTCTCCCTCAAGCGTCGGACCACGGGAATCAGGTAGAAAAGTGCCGAGAAGACCGCGGGAATAAGCCCCATTACCCAGAAGACGATGGTAACCGCTGCCGCCGGAGTGGCGGTAATCTGTGCGAACAGTGCCACTACGAGGAGGTAGAACCCACCGAATCCCTCGGCGGTCAGCGAGGGAAGCGCAAAGGTGAGGGCGGTGAAGTAGGTGCCGAACAGCAGGTTAAATCCGTTGAAAAAGCCGATCCAGCCGTTCATCGACGACTTATTGTTGTTAAAGGGTATCAACGGCTTCATTTCACGTTGAAAGACGGTTCCGAGACTGCTATCCGAGCTCTCACCGGCCGTCCGGAGGACCTCATCGAAGCGGTAGATCAGCGTGCCCTGGTCGGTAGCCTCCGGCTGGCCGTTGTACTCGACCAGCATGCGGTTCATGAGAATCTGCGCCTGATCGTACGACTGGCCGGTCAGACGCATAACATCCTCGATCGTCGCGACTCCCGAGTTCTCTCTCAGAAAGCCGATGAACGCCCGACGCTCGCGCTCATCCCAATCGGCGAGCGGATTCCCGCTGCCAAACACGAACGCGAATACAGACTGGTGCAGCGGCGGGCCCTTCGGTTTCCGTCCGCGTGCATCCGGCCGCGAGCCACTGAACAACCAGAGGTACAAGAAGAACTGCGCGATTCGGGTCGTCAGGTAGAACATGCCGAAGCCGCCCACGCGCCCGCGGCCGCCTCCGCCTTTCGCCTGAGCGGCCATCGAAGCGACGACCGCCAGCACCAGGAGAAGCACGAAGACGACGAAATAGCCGACCAGCATTACCATCGTCCAGACCTTGAAGCCCGTCTTGAGCACACGGCCCGCCCACGCCCCGACTTTGCGGAGCATTCGCTTCGTCTTCGGAATGAACCCGCTGACCTGGTTCCTCAGGCCGTGCGGGAAGTGGTAAAGCACTTCGCCCGATTCAGTGACCCTGAGGTGTCCCTGGTAGTCGTTGACGA
>SLIN01000371.1 GCA_007135605.1 Spirochaetales bacterium
AGGCTCAGGTCGAATCGACGGAACGTGAACTCGGTGCCGATGACCTTGGGATCGAGCACACGGAGCGCCTCCTCGAGAAGCTCCTGTCCGGTCTGATCGCCTTCCAGTACTACAATCGTGTGGGAGCTCGTAGGCTGCCTCCTTTGGATCGCCTTTGATAGCAGAGACCCGCGCCCGGCGGCAAGCCTGGCGCGCGGAAAGCGGCGCCGGCGATTCCGCCCCGGCCGCAGCGCCCAGGCCTTCCCCGGCGAACCACCTCCGGCCACGCCCGCTCTGCCCGCGCAAGGCTCGCCGCCTACTCTTCCGGTCGCAAATCCGCGTAGCTCGGGCGGGGCATCTCGAAGACATCGCGCACGCGGCAGTACTGCGCACCGGCAAGGCGGCCGACCGGACGCAAGGCGTGGACATCCACCCGCAGCCGGTCGTCGATCAGGCCGTCGGCCACGTACACATGCCGAACCGTGCCGAGCACGAGCGTCGCGCTACCCGCCCCCTCACCCACATCCACCGAATGAGCAAGGCTGCACTCGAAACAAACCGGCGCACCGGCGATGCGCGGGGTGGCCCCGGTCGCCGGAGCGGCGGTCTCGAGGCCCGCATACTCGAGCTCGCTCTCACCGGGCGGGAAATCCGCGGAGGTAAGATTCATCCGCTCGGCGTGCGCTTCATCGACCATGTTGACGACGAACTCCCCGCGGGCGCGGATGTTGCGCCATGTGTCCTTGAGATGGTCGTCACTCCCCGGATTCCAGCTGAAGCTGATGCTGACAGTCGGCGGGTTCGAGCAGACACCGTTGAAGAAGCTGAACGGCGCGAGGTTTACCCGCCCATTCTCCGCGAGCGAGGTAACCCACGCGATCGGACGCGGCACGACACAGCCGATAATGAGCTTGTACAGATCCGTTACTTGATGCTCGGTCGGTCTGATCTCCATAATCAGAATAGGACAATAGTCGCGCGGCCACCCAGCGTCAACGCGCGGCCACCCAGCGTCAACGCGCGGCCGCCCAGCGTCAACGCGCGGCCGCCCAGCGTCAACGCGCCGTGGCTCGGGGCGAAGCGCGGCTGCCGCGCACGGAACCCGAGCCGCCGTCGTCGCCGACAACCTCCATGAAGCATATCGACGAGTTGCCCCCAAGCCCACACCGCTTCTTCCCCGACCACGCCGGTCGCCGGCGCCGCGTTGATGTGGTTATCTCGCTCTTTCGCGGCTACGGACACCACTTTCACGTCGAGCTTATCGAAGAGCACAACCATGCCTGGGATCATGAGGCGGGCGAGTGGATCGTACCGGAAGGCGATGAAGAGGGCGCCGGTCTGCACCGCGTCATGCGCTTCTCAACCGAACGCCACGCCCGGCGCTGGATCGACGCGCTGTTCGCAGAGTCATTTACCGAGCAGACGCACGAGCTGTGCATTCGCGGTGAGGTCGGCGAGCGGTGGCTCTATCGGGAAGGCGATTGAGCCCCACGCTCGGTAAGCGCCGGCCGGCAGCCCGTGCCGGCCCGGCGCCCGCACCGCTCGGCCGCCGAGCACCGGCCCGTGTCGCCAGCGGCCGGGGCGCCACCGGGCGCGCCTCGCCCCACGCCGATCACCCTCTCGGCTTGAACTCCGACTCCTTCGCCAGCTGCTCGAACAGCTCGCGCTCGCGGTCGGAGAGCTTCGCCGGCACCACGATGCGAAGCACCGCGTAGAGATCGCCCTTGCCGCCGCCCTTCTTCGACAGCCCCTTCGCGCGCAGCCGGATGCGCTTGCCCGACTTCGTCCCGGCCGGAATGTGCACCGTCGCCTTGCCGGTTACCGTGGGGAAGGTAACCTCCGAGCCGAGCGCCGCCTCCCACGGGGTAATGTCGATATCGGTCTCGATATCCGACCCGTTCACCCGGAAGCGCGGGTGCTTCTTGATCTTGACGGTGATGTACAGATCGCCGGCTCCCGCAGCGGTTTTCGTCCCCTGCCCGCTCAGGCGCAGCTTCTGCCCGTCGCGCACCCCTTCCGGCAGCGTAATCTCGTAGTTGCGCTTCTGCGTGCGTGTACTTCCGTCAGGCTGCGGAACGCTGTCGGTCAGCACGACCGTGCGCTTCCCGCCGCGCATCGCCTCCTCGAGCGGAATCTCGACCTCGGCGCTCAGATCGCCGCCCGTTTTCGCGCCGGCTCCCGCCGACCCGGTACCACTCTTCGTACCGGCCCCGGCGCCGCCGCTCCTCTGGCGACCGAAGCCCCCGAGTCCACCGAACAGCGACTCGAAAAAGTCGCTGAAGCCGCCGAGATCCCCGAGGTCCTCGAACGAGAACCCGCCGGTCGCCCCGCCGGTATTCTGTCCGCCCGAGCGGTTGCGACCGCCGCCGAAGAAATCCCAGTTGCGCGGATCGAACTGGTCGCCGGCCTGCCAGTTGTGCCCGAGCAGATCGTATTTCTTGCGCTTATCCGGGTCGCCGAGAACCTCGTACGCCTCGCTCACCTTCTTGAACTTGTCCTCGGCCTCTTTGGTCTTGTTTATATCCGGATGGTACTTGCGCGCCAGCTTACGGTACGCCTTCTGGATATCATCCTGCGACGCGCTCCGCGGCACACCGAGCACCTCATAGTAGTCCTGATAGGTCACAGCCATAGTCTATCCATCTCCACACCGCATAATTTATCACTTCATTGGCCTCCTGTAACAGCAATAACCTTTGCGAAACCGCCCTCACTTTTCGTAGAATGGGGCAAATCGCCTGCCGCCGCGATCCCGCACCCATCCGGCCCGACGCCGGAGTATGTGCTTCCCCGCCGGCGGCCTGCATACCAAGGAGACCCATATATATGAGTACTAACACCCAGCAGCTGTTGGGAAGCGATGCCGAATCACTTCTGGAGTACACGCCGAAAGTGCCGAAAGAGCAGCTTCACCTCCCCGGCCCCGACTTCGTCGACCGGGTCATGACCCACACCGACCGCTCGCCGGCGGTCCTGCGCAACCTGCAGGCGATGCTCGGCCACGGGCGCCTCGCAAACACCGGCTACCTCTCGATTCTGCCGGTCGACCAGGGCATCGAGCACTCCGCCGGAGCGAGCTTCGCGAAAAATCCCGCCTACTTCGACCCGGAGAACATCGTCAAGCTCGCCCTCGAAGGCGGCTGCAACGCCGTCTCCTCGACCATCGGCGTGCACGCGGCGGTCGCGCGCAAGTACGCGCACAAAATCCCGTTCCTCGTAAAGCTCAATCACAACGAGCTCATGACCTACCCGAACACCTTCGACCAGATCCGCTTCGGCTCGGTCCAGCAGGCCTTCGACATGGGTGCGGCGGCCGTCGGCGCAACGATCTACTTCGGAAGCGACGAAAGCAACCGTCAGATTGTCGAGGTCGCAGAGCTCTTCGAGCACGCGCACGAGCTCGGCATGGTCACCGTGCTCTGGTGCTACACCCGCAATAACGCCTTCAAGACGGACAAGGACCACCACACCGCCGCCGACCTCACCGGCCAGGCGAACCACCTCGGCGTAACGATCAAGGCGGACATCATCAAGCAGAAACTGCCCACCCACAACGGCGGCTACAAGGCGTTGAACATGGGCGACTCCAGCTACGGCAAGTTCGACGAGCGCATCTACAGCGATCTCGCAAGCGACCATCCGATCGACCTCTGTCGCTACCAGATCATGAACAACTACATGGGCCGAATCGGGCTCATTAACTCCGGCGGCGCGAGCTCCGGCGACAGCGACCTCGCCGATGCGGTCAAGACCGCGGTCGTCAACAAGCGCGCCGGCGGCATGGGCCTGATCTCCGGCCGCAAAGCGTTCCAGCGCCCGATGGCCGAAGGCGTGGAGCTGCTGAACGCCATCCAGGACGTCTACCTCGACTCCTCGATTACCATCGCCTGAGAGCCCCGTGCCTGAGAGCCCCGTATTTGAGTTGATTGTCCGGGCGCCTTCCCGGCCGGTGTTCGCCGCCTGTTGAACACCGTGACCGGGATCGCGCCCAAGGAGCTTGTCGGACCTGTAGCAGGTATTGAGTATTGCGAAAATATTCGGGCGCCTTCGTGCATATGCCCACCCGGCTACACTTGGCGTGTTTCGGCAATACTCAATTCCGAAGGAGTGTCCGACAAGCTCCTGGGCGAACACCGCCCGGGAACCGGGCTCCTCCAGGCTTCGGCTCTCGCCTCCGGTCCGGCCTGCGGCCGGACTCGCGGCTGCATTCGCAGCCGCGACCTTCCGGATCCCTGGCGCGAAGAGACGCCCCGCGTCGACGAACCCCGGAAGATGGACCCCACGGAGAAAGCGGCCGCGTCACGGCAGCCGTATCCCAGTGTACGTCGTCGTACTCCTCCGAAGGTCGCTGCCCGGCAGTCACACGGGAATCTTGACCTCCGCATAGCTACCCGGCGTTGCGCCGGTAATCGCAGCCACGACGGATGGGATTACTCGCTTGATTCTCGGCCAGCTGGTTGATAGCAGCACAACGATTCCGAACCGGCGATCAGTAAGTCTTTGTTGATGCTTTAGATTGGTGTCCGTCGTGACCAGCACCTCGAAGCCGCTCTCCTCCACGACGCTCAGTAACTCACCGTTCGAGAGCGTGGACCAGCCGAGCTCGTAGACCGTCGACACATCGTGATCAGAAAGTGAACGGCGCAGCGGATGCGGCGTCCCCTGGTCGAAAATAATCCGCACTTAAACCGCCGCGGCGCTCCGGGCTGCGTGATCCAGAACCGCTCGGACTTGTCCTTCGGTCACGCCGGGAAACCATTCGAGAAAGTCGGATACGGACGCGCCATCTTCGAGATTTTCGAATAACGCGGCCACCGGTACTCTTGTCCCACGAAAGACCCACGCTCCACTGACTCGCTGCGGATCACGCTCAACCGCGGAACACTCCGACCAATCCATCATATATCGTAAGTTACCACTGTTCGGGCTGTCGTGGCCAACCAGATCAAACCAAACTGTGGGAGTAGAAGATCCGGCGTGTGACGTAGATGACCGACCGTCGTCGTCTTAGTACCGAGCGATTTGCCCGTCGAACCGGGCGGCGCATGAGAGTGAGCTGTTCATGGGGCAGATCTGCACTGCAATTGACAATCCGCACCTATTCGGAAACACTCGGAGTGTGATCAAGCGCGATCTCGAAGAGCTGCTACGCGGGTGGCGAAGCTCGTTCCCCGTAATCACGATTACCGGTCCGCGGCAGTCCGGGAAGACGACACTCAGCCGCAGCGTCTTCTCCGACCTGCCGTACGTATCGTTCGAGGATCCCGACAAGCAGGAGCTCTTTCACGAGGATCCACGGGGCTTTCTCGCCGGGTACATGAACGGAGCGGTCTTCGACGAGGTACAGAATGTTCCGGAGCTTGCAAGATATCTGCAGCGGATTGTGGACGAGCGGCCCGCCGCGACGACCTTCGTGCTTACCGGATCACAGCAGTTCGGGGTCATGTCGCGGATCTCACAGTCACTCGCCGGCCGCACGGCGGTCTCGCATCTGCTGCCGTTCACCCTCGGCGAGCTGTACCGCGACGAGCGCTCCGGGGTCGACCTCAACACCGTCCTGTTCCACGGTCTCTATCCGCCGGTCCACGACCGTGACATCCCACCGAGGGACTTCTACAGCTCGTACGTCCAGACGTACATCGAACGCGACGTTCGAGACCTGTTGAACGTCCGCGACCTGTCAACGTTTCGCCGCTTCGTCCGGCTCTGTGCCGCACGCAGCGGACGGCTGCTCAACCGCACCGAGC
>SLIN01000020.1 GCA_007135605.1 Spirochaetales bacterium
ACCATCTATCAGATTCCGCTGCAGTTTCACGAACAGGACCTCGACGCGATCGTCTGCCGGAAACTCGCGATCGAGTGTAACGAAGCGTCGCTCGAACGCTGGCAGCACGTAGTGCGCGTATATCGCGAAGCGAGGGAAACGGTACGGATCGCGGTGGTCGGCAAGTACATCGAGCTCGCCGACGCGTATAAGTCGGTCGATGAGGCGCTGTTCCACGGAGGAATCGCAAACGGCGTACGCGTGCAGCTCGTGAAGATAGATTCGGAACGGCTGGAGAAGACCGGCGGTATATCGGAGGCTCTTGCGGACGTCCACGCGATTATCGTCCCCGGCGGATTCGGCGGTAGAGGTGTCGAAGGTATGCTCGCCACCGCCCGGTATGCCCGCGAGAACGATATCCCCTACTTCGGTATATGCCTCGGCATGCAGGTCATGGTTATCGAGTGGGCACGAAATGTGCTAGGCTTTACCGAGGCCGACAGCACCGAGTTCTCTCCAGAAACCGAGCATCCGGTAGTCAGTTTGCTCGAGGAGCAGATCGATGTGCGCAACTATGGTGGAACCATGCGCCTCGGAGCGAGCGATTCGATCCTGCATGAAGGCACGCGCCTGCGCGAAGCGTACGGCACCGGACGGGTCACTGAGCGGCATCGGCACCGGTACGAGGTATCGAACCGCTACCGCGAAAAACTCTCGGAGTCGGGGCTCAGGCTGGCGAGCACGACCCCGGAGGGCACGCTTGTCGAGGCGGTGGAGTGGCCGGAGAGTCCCTGGGCGGTCGGAGTACAGTTCCACCCCGAGTTCGGTTCCCGGCCCACGCAGGTACATCCGCTATTCGACCGCTTCGTCGCGGCGGCAGTCGGTCGCCTGCGGCGAGCCGGGGACGGTGCTGGGGCTCGAACCGGCGAAGCGGTCGGTGGCATTGCACCGGGAGGGACACCCTGATTGCACGTAATGTGTCCGAGCGGCAACACCCGACGCGGGCGACCGCATCGCTCGATGCTGGTCATGGCGGCGATTGTGCTCGGGTTCGCCGCCGGCTGCAGTCTCGAATATGGTGATGCCCGTATTGCCGAAGCGGTTCCCGACGCGCTACCGAATGCGCGTATCGACGATTTCGTCCATACTGTGGTCCGGCGAGGCCGCAAGCAGTTTATCGTTCGCGCAGAGACCGCGCTTCGCTACGACGACGCGGGGGAACAGCAGTTGTACGATGTTTCCTTCGAAGAGTATGGTGCCGACGGCGAGGTCGTAGCGTACGGGCGCGCTGCGTTCGCCCGATACTTCGACGATAGCGAGGATGTCGAGCTCTACGGGGAGATCGAATTCACCAGCGTGGTGGAGGAGGCAATCATCACCGCCGGGTACTTATACTGGGATCGGGAGGAGAGGCTGCTGTTCGGAGCGGAGGATCAGGCGGTTCACGTGCGGCAGGAGGACGGAACCGAGCTTTCCGGATACGGCTTTTTAGCCGATATGAAGCTGCGCAACCTCACATTCGAGCGTGAGATTCGCGGTCGCTACGTGGAATGAGGGAAGAGATGAACCGGCCGGACATTTCGCCGCGTGTACTGCCGACACTTCTGTTCGTGGCGGTTTTCATCGGACTCGGAAGCGCGCCGCTCGCGGCAGATCTTCAGATCGAGGCTGATCGCTGGCGTTCGGTCTTCGCCGAGGGGCGCGAACGTACGGTGCTCTCCGGGAACGCCAGAGTCGTCTCCGACCGCATAGATGTGCAGGCCGATGAAATCGAGCTCTACGGAACCGACTACCGATATGTTCGTGCCTCCGGGAATCTCAGGATCGTGGAGCTCGAGCGAGATCTCGTGCTCACCGGCGGTTCGTTATTCGTCGATCGCGATCGCGATCTGATCCGGGTCGAAGGAAGCGCGGAAATGGAGGATCGCGAAAACGAGATGATCGTTCGCGGCGGCTTCATCGAGTATCAGGGCGAACGCGAGCTTACCATCGTGCAGATCGGTGTCCGAATACTGCGCGAAGATCTGGTGGCCCGGGCGGAGTTTGCCCGGTACCGAAGGGACGACGAGGTGCTCGAGCTGTCGGGGTTGCCGAGGATCGTGTGGAAAGATGATGAGTACCGTGCCGCGCGCATCCTGGTCGACCTGGCCGCCGACGAAATAAGTCTGCGTGGAGAGGTGCGCGCCGAGTTGCGCACCACCGAACCGGAAGAGGATGCTGAGTCCGATGAGCCGGCGCCCGACGATGAACCGAGCCCGGACGCCGACGCGCCGGCGAACGACGGTTCCGAGCCCGAGGAGACGAATGCCGACTCTTGAGGCGCGAGGACTACGCAAGTCGTTCGGCCGCAAGGAGGTCGTCCGAGGCGTCACGTTCCTGATGCGAAACGGCGAAATCGTCGGGTTTCTCGGTCCCAATGGCGCCGGAAAGACGACCGTCTTCTATATGATCGTCGGCTTCATTCGGCCTAATCGTGGTGACGTATTCCTCGACAACCGCCGAATAACCCGCGAACCGATGTTCCGCAGGGCTCGTGCCGGAATATCCTACCTCCCCCAGGAGCCGTCGGTATTCCGCAAGCTCACCGTAGAAGACAACATTATGGCGATACTCGAGATGCGGCGCGACCTCACGCGGGCACAGCAGCGCGCACAACTCGAGGTGCTCCTCGAGGAGCTCGGCATTGCCCAGAATCGGCGCCAACCGGCGTATACCCTCAGCGGCGGCGAACGCCGGCGTACCGAGCTTGCACGGAGCCTGGCCATCGAGCCGAGCTTCCTGCTGCTCGACGAGCCGTTTGCCGGGATCGATCCGATCGCAGTGTTCGAGATCAAACAGATTATCCGATCGCTGTCCGAGAAGGGGATCGGCGTGCTGATCACCGACCACAACGTGCGAGACACCATGGAGATCACCCACCGTTCCTACATCATCAAGGATGGCGAAATCGTCGTCTCCGGTACGCGCGAGGAAATTACCGGGAACGAGATTGCTCGGAGGGTCTATCTCGGTGAGAGCTTCCGACTCTAAGCCGCCGTCCGCACGGCCGCTTCCAAGATTGACAAAGGCATAGCGCTGACTCAGTATAAAAGCACGGGCAGACCCGTGTAAGGGAGAGGAGACGTGCAGCTTCAGAAGCCTGCGCTATCGCAGGAACAGAAACTGAAAATGAACCCGCAGCTCTACCAGAGCATTCAGCTCATGGCGCTGCCGGTGCAGGATCTGAAGCTGCGTATCCAGGAGGAGCTCGAAGCGAACCCGGCCCTTCAGGTACTCGAGGATCCGTCAACGGTGAGCCTCGAAGAGGTCGCACCCGAGGAGGATACCGAAGGGTATGACTACTACAACGCGTACAGCGACAACTCCTTTACCTCCGGTGGTGGGTACGACGAAGAGGCGAGCGACGCCAAACGCGGGTTCATGGAGGGCGCGCTGAGCCGGCCGGAGAGTCTTCACGATCATCTGCTTTGGCAGCTGCGTTTGCAGCCGATAAGCCGAGACGCGTTCACCGTGGGCGAGTTTCTGATATGGAATCTCGATGAAAACGGGTTCCATCACGAAGCGCCGGAGCAGGTGGTTCCGCAGGAGCTCCGGGAACACATGCCGGCGATGTTCGAACTCATCCGGGCTTTCGAGCCGCCGGGAACCTGCGTTTTCGACTATCGTGAGAGTCTGCTCGTCCAGGCGCGGATCGCCGATAGCGCGCCGCCTCTCGTCGTCGAGCTCCTCGAGAACCATGTGGACAAACTCGAAAAGCTGAAGCCCGCCGATATCGCAAGAAAGCTGAAGCGCGACGAGTCGGAAGTGCTCGAGGCGTTGGAGTTCATACGCGATCTCACCCCATTTCCGGGGCGCTCGTACTCAAATGAGACACCGACGTACGTGACACCGGACCTCCTCATTCGTCGTCAGGAAGGGCAGTTCGTGATCGTGCTGAATGATGAGGAAATTCCGGTTCTTGGCGTCGACCCGTTCTTTCAGGAAATGCGCGACGGTGAGCGTGAGGTTCGCCGGTTTGTGTCGACGCGAGTGCGTGACGCGCGCTGGTTCATCAACAGCATTCACCAACGCAATCAGACGATGCTCAAGGTCGCACGTGCGATTCTCGACTTCCAGCGCGATTTCTTTCTACGCGGACCGAAGTATCTTTTGCCGCTCACGCTGCGTGACATAGCCGCAGATGTCGGTGTCCACGAAGCGACAGTCAGTCGGATTTCGAACGGGAAGTATATGGAAACCGACTGGGGCATTTACGAGCTCAAGCATTTCTTCTCCAATTCGATTACCGGTGCCGGTTCGAGCGGCTCTCGCTACTCAAAGGAAGGAGTTAAGGCGATGATTCGCGAAATACTTGCCGCCGAGTCCGGGGATCAGCACCTTTCGGATCAGAAGATTTCGGAGTTGCTGAGCAAGCGGGGTATCAACCTCGCTCGCCGGACGGTGGCCAAGTATCGAAAGGAGCTTGCCATACACTCTTCCTACGACAGGTAGGACACGAGGAGGATAGCGTTGAACGTTGAAATGCAGGCAGTCCACTTCAATCTCTCCGACGATACGCGAGAGTTCATCGAAGAGAAGATACAGAAAATCGGATTCGCGAAGGACTACATAATTGATCTTCTGTTCACGATGAAGAAAGAGAAGCACGAATTCATTATCGAAGTCACGATCAACTTCCGCTGGCATAAGAGTGCACATATTTCCGTTACCGACCATGCACTTCACGAGGGGCTGGAACGGTTAATCGATAAAATGGCCGAAAAGGTTCGAAAGGAGAAAGAGAAGATCAAAGAGCACAAACCGTCATGACGACCTTCACGGTACTCGATCTTCTCGATCTCGACCTCAAGGAGCATAATGCGCTCGAGTTGCGCTGTATCGGGGGGCGAGCCGGTCTGACCCGGGAGATCCGAGTGCCGGATCTCAATCGTCCCGGCCTCGCTCTCAGCGGATTCTACGATAACTTCGCCTACCAGCGAGTGCAGATATTCGGGCGGGGTGAAACGGCTTACCTGCGCAAACTTGCGTCCGAAGGCAGCAGCGAAACCATAGAGGAGCTCTTCGAGCGGGAGGTCCCGTGTGTCGTGTTTACCCATGAGCTGCAGCCGACCGACGATTTCTATCGCATTGCCGAACAGACGAACTGTCCGATACTCCAGACCCATCTGTCGACCTCCGAGTTCTCCGGCCGTCTCATCCGTGCACTGTCGAATGTCTTCGCGCCTCGGGAAGTGCTTCACGGCGTGCTGGTTGAAGTATTCGGCGTAGGTCTCCTGCTGAGAGGCGACAGCGGTGTCGGTAAGAGCGAGGCTGCACTCGAGTTGGTTGAGCGCGGCCACCGTCTTGTGGCCGACGACTCGGTTGAGGTTCGCTGTGTCGCCGGGAATATCCTCATGGGCCAGGCGGCGAACAAGGCGCTGGGTCATCACATGGAGATCCGGGGGCTCGGTATTATCAACGTGACACACCTCTTCGGCGTCGGAGCGATCCGCGACTCGAAACAGGTGCAACTTGTCGTCGATCTGGAGGAATGGGATGCGAATGGGTCGTACGACCGGATTGGTGCCGACGAGAGCACAACCGAGATTCTCGGTGTTCATATACCGTACGCGTTGATTCCGGTGAGACCGGGGCGGAACATACCGATTATCGTTGAGACCGCGGCGATGAACGAGCGGTTGAAGAAGATGGGATACTTCAGCGCGCGGGAGTTCAACCAAAGTG
>SLIN01000198.1 GCA_007135605.1 Spirochaetales bacterium
CTACCGCCGCTCGGCGACGACAACCGCCGACGGGATCGCAAAGCTGCTCACCGTCTCCGCGTGGCGGATCCGCCATAACCAGGCGTCGAGGTAGCGTGTCGGATCGATCGGACGGCAGCCGCCGACCGTCCGCGGCGACAACCGCTGGATACGCGCCCACACGCCGGTGATCGCGCGCTCGAGCGGGCGCTCTCCGGCGGTTAACGATACGATACCCAACAGCCCGCCGGGCAGAAGCAGGCGCGCGGCCTCCGAGAGCGCGCAGCGAAGCTCTTCTTCATCGAGGAGATCGAGCACGTACGTCGCGATGAAACGATCGAACGAAGCTGCGCGGTGGCGAAGCGGAAAGGAGCCGTCGGTCCGCTCGACTTCAGCCCGTGCGGCAAACGGCGCCAGGCGCTCGGCGGCGATGGCTACCATCGTGCCGCTTACGTCGACTGCCGTGTACCGGCATAAACCCGGGAGCTCGTCGGTCAGCAGTTGCCGCGCGAGCCGTCCGGTGCCGCAGCCGAGCTCGAAGACCGATCGCGCCCCCTCGGGCGAGAGCTGTGCGACCATCGCGTCGATCGCCCGCTTCTCGTAGCGCTGCATATCCTGCATGCGACCGAAGCGGTCATAGAACCGGCGCGCCTCCTGTGGTGAGATTCCTCGACTTCGCGTTCGTGCGGTCACAATGGTAGTATAGAGGAAACTATCCGGTCGGAGGAGTCATGACAACCGCTATCAAGACCATCGCGCCGCCGCTCGCTCGAATTCGAGTCTCATACGATGCGTCGCGAATCGATGACGTCGCTGCCGCCACGCATACCGAAATCGCCGCGAGTGGAGTCAGCTTTGCCGCCGGCGAGCGAATCGCCATTTGCTGCGGCAGTCGCGGCATCGCAAATATCGCCGAAATCGTGCGCGCAGTCGTTTCCGATTGCCGCGCCGCCGGCGCCGAGCCGTTTATCGTCCCGGCGATGGGCTCGCACGGCGGGGCGACCGCCTCGGGACAGGCGGAGGTCCTCGCGAGCTACGGCATTGATGAGGCGTCGGTCGATGCACCGGTTCACTCGTCAATGGAAACTATCGAGCTTCCGAGTGACTCCCTGCCGCACCGTTTGCACATGGATCGATGTGCTTCCGAGGCCGACGGCATCGTTCTGATCAACCGGGTCAAGCCACACACCGATTTCCGGGCACCCATCGAGAGCGGTCTCTTGAAGATGGCGGTAATCGGCCTCGGCAAACGCGACCAGGCGGAGATCATGCACTCGTACGGGGTGCCCGGTTTGCGCGATATGATCGTTCCGGCCGCCCGCGAGCTGCTTCGAACCGGCCGGATCCGACTCGGGATCGGAATCGTGGAGAATGCGCTCGACGAGACGATGGAGATCCGCGCGATGGCGGCCGAGACGATGGAACAGCAGGAGATGGAGTTGCTCGAGCACGCGCGCGCCGCGATGCCGGCGCTGCCGCTCGATGACGTCGATGTGCTCGTAATCGACGAGATGGGAAAGGATATCAGCGGCTGCGGAATCGACACGAATATCATCGGCCGGGTACGGATCGCCGGCGAGCTCGAGCCCGAACGGCCACGAGTACGCCGTATCGTCTGCGCCGATCTGACTTCCGCTTCGCACGGCAACGCAACAGGCTTCGGTCTCGCCGACATCATCACGCGGCGACTCTACGATAAGGTCGATTTCGACGCCACCTACGCGAACATCATTACCAGCACATTTCTCGAACGCGGTATGACACCGCTGATTCTGCCGACCGATGCGGAGGCGGTCGAGTGTGCGCTGCGTACCTGTTCGGTGCAAGAGCCGTCCGACGCGCGAGTCATCCGCATTCGCAATACCCTCCAGCTCTCCGAGATGTGGGTGTCGCCTGCGGCGTGGGAGGCGATCGAGCAGCAGGGGATGCCCGCGACCCGAGTCGGCGACTTCGTCGACCCGTTTACCGAGGACGGCGCGCTGCTCGAGTTCGAGGGTGCTTGAGCCCCGCGGCAAGATTCAATCGCGCAGGAACGCGAACGCGGCTGCGTCGCCCGGTTTACCGGCGGGGCACGAGTGCGGCCGCCGAGGGGGCGGCGCCGACGTTCCACGGCGAAGCGCTACTCCGACTCGTGCGCCATCGAAAGCAGATAATCGTCGAGCCGCTTCGCGATTCGTGCGTGGTTGAGCTCGTTACCGATTCGCCTGATCTCCTCGCGGGCTTCCGTGGCCTCACCGGCCGGGAGCACCTCGCCGGCTTCCCATTGCCGCACTTTCTCCCGGTTCAGCACCCACGAAAGCTCGGCTTCCAGCGCGGCGCGTACGAGCGTGGAGTAGCGCGAGCGCAGCTCGGCCAGTCGCGGATCGTCATCGCTCGCGCTGCCGCGGCGGTAATCGGACGGACGCCCCGGAGTCGCGCGACTTGTATGGCGGCCGCCGCCGGAGGTTTTCATCGTCTCGCGTCGATAGCGCTCGACCGCCTCGCCGGCACTGTCACGCTCGCGCGCAAGGGCGAGCCAACGCTCGTATTCGGCACGCACCTCGGCCTCACCCAACGGCGGTAAATCGTGGATTCGACCGCCGGTATCGATGTCGGGCCGTACGCCGGGTTCCCGGCGATCGGCCGAAAACGATTCGCCGCCATCTTCGGCAGGAGATTCGGCCGGCTCGATAACAAGCGTCACGATCGTCCACCCATTCGCTTCGACCGAGAACTCGCTTCGACCGCAGCGCGCTATAGAGATCGCTCCAGTGCCCGCCCGCTGATCTGCGCCCGTCTCATCGGCTGCGGTTACCCGCGCGTCGGCCACAGGGAAGCCGAAACGCAACCGTGCGGCGGTACGGCGATCGCACGAGTTCCAGAGCCGCATTACAAGCGCATCGCCCGATTCACTCCGCTTTAAAGCGCTCAGACACATCAACGGATTATCTATCGACACGATACTGCTCGCGTCGCCGGCCGGCGCGGCGTCGATACGTTCGAGCGGCGTAGCAAACTCTTCGGCGCTGCGCAGAATCTCGCCGTCGTCGAGGCTCCCGGCCACGATAGCCAGCTCGAATGTCGTGCGGCGCCGGCAGTATGCGTCGGGTGTATAGATCATCGGCCCGGCGTCACCGATGCGGGAGCCCAGGTACGGTCGTGCGAGCCAACCGATCGATCGCAACAGCGTAATGGCCAGGGTACTCCGTTCGGGCATCGCCTCTACCTCCGGCAACCCGCGATTGAACACCGCCAGCGTGTTGCCATCATCATCCCTGATCAATGAAAAGCGGTTTTGCGGGAATTGACGTATCGGTTCGCGCTCGCGTGCGCCGAGCATGACGCGTGAGACATGGGGCGGTAACTCCTCATCTCGATAGGCGTCGGGTATATCGATGGGTGTGCGTTCGATGTAGTACTGCGTTTCGCGTCGGTACTCCCCGGTGCTGAGATCGGTCGGGAAGTGCAGTCGCAGCCGGTGGTCGTAGGCGCGATTTTCGACGGACACGGTAATGCCGACGAGCGGCGAATCGGCTCGAAAGCGGAACCGCACGGTGATCGGGACTCCGGTTGTTTCCTCTACGCGGCTGTTCCGGTCGGCGCCGAGCTCGGCCGGGATATCGAGACTCAGCCTCGCTTCCAGAACGCACTCGTATGGACCGATCGTGGCGGCGCTGCGCTGTGCGCTCGCGCCGGTCGAACGGACGACCCGGTCGTGCGAGGGAGCCGAGTAGTTGTAGGTGTCTCCGGCGTCGCCGTCGTCGACGAGCGTGGCGAGCCCGGTGTAACGCCGGCCGCTCGATCGGTCGGTGAGGGTCAAGGTGCCGTCGCGCTCCAGCTCGGCTACGTAGGCGGCCGCGCGCACCCGCCACGATGACGGCTCGAACGTAAGCGGCTCCGCTTCGGATTCCGGGCCTTCGCCGCCGGCGAGCGTGTCGAAAGCACCGCCGGGCGATCCTGCAGCGTCTTGCGCGGGGTCTGGCGCCCCGGGCGTCGAATCGGCGGCAGACGGCTCGGGGCCCGGCGCCCCGGACGTCGAATCGGCGGCACACCGCGCGGGGCCCGGCGCCCCGGGCGTCGAATCGACGGCACACGGCTCGGGGTCTGGCGCATCGTCCGCCAATCCGGACGACCTCCGATCGATATGCCCGTACGCCAGCGGCGGGCACTCGATGAGTCGCTGGCGCCGGCCGTCGTGTACGACCGCTCGACGAGTCCACGGGGAGGGGTTGAAGAGGGCCGGTTCGCGCGGCCCCTCGGCGGAACACTGTTCGATCAGATCGAGCGCGCGCGCGGCGAGTTCTGCGTAGCGGAGCTCCATGTCGACATGTACCGGATCGACGCTTACCCCGCAGAGCGAATCGTGCGGGTGGTTTCGAAGCAGCTTACGCCACAGCTCGTCGAGCTCGGCGCTCGGATACGAGCCGTTCGTAAGCCATGCAGCGGCGGCAATCGGTTCGAGGACGCGTGCCAGAAGCGTCTCGCAGCGCCGGTTGGCGATCTTGAGATAGGTTCGCGCGGAGAGCACCCCGGGGAAGACGGAGATATAGCGCCCGTCGTACTGTGCACCTTCGATTGTCGGAAGCGGAGTCGCGAACGATTGCGGCGCGTATTCGGGCTCCCGTTCGACGAATCGCTTGCCGTGCGCCGACCCGGCACGTGCGTCGACGGACACGGACGTGTCGGGAACATCCGACTCGCCGGAGGCGCTACCGGAAGGCGGCGGACCTGCCGCGCTTTCCGCGCCGGTATCGCAAAGCTCCGCGTATAGCTCGCCGACATACTCCGAAAGGGCGACCTGACGGATATCGTCGTACTGGACCGGATATGTGCGCAGCGCCGCGGGGATCGGTTCCGGATCCACTTCCTGGTCGTAGCCGTTGAGCAGCAGCATGAGAGGCGTTCCGGCGAACGGTTTCAGTCTATCGACCGCCCACCGGATACGGGCGGAAAGCTTGTCCGGGTTGGCGAGCAGCTGCATCGCATTACGATAGCTGTCTACGAGATAGACGGTGAGCGCCTCCGAACCGTCGGGCGCGCGCCAGAGCAGCTCGGTTGCGATGTCCTCAGGCGGCAGCCCGATCCCGCGCCAGGTAACGAGCTCACAGATGCCGAAAAGCCGGTGTATCTGCACTGTCTGCGCGGCCTGGCCGAAGTTGTCGGGAAGCCAGCCGACCGGCGACGCGGGCACCGGGGATCGGCGCGACCCGAAGGCCGTCTGGGGCGATGCGGCCGCCGGGGCGCCTGACGACTGTGGAGCGGTCTCCGGCGTTCCCGGCGCAGGCCTGCCGGCCGTATGTGCCGCATTCACTCCGGGGCCGCCCTCGCAGAGCGCATCGACATCCGCGAGTCCGATCAACAGGTTGCGGATGAGCGCTTCACCTCCGGCCAGGTTCCAGTCCGGCTGCTGATAGTACGGCCCGACGGTCAGTCGCCCCTCCCGCGCATACCCGGCCAACGCCGAGCGAAGCTTCTCCGGCGATCGCCCGACCGCCGGGGAGTCGGCCGACCGGGACTCGACCGCCGGCGATCGCCCGGCCGCCGGGGATTCGACCGCCGAGGATGAAGCCCGTTTCGCGACCGCGGGCGGTGACCCGCGGCGTGTTTCCATCTCCAGAAAATCTTCTATCAGGATCGTCTGGCCGTCGAGAGAAAAGCGATAGGCCGGGTCTTCTTCGAGACGGTCGAGCAGGGCGCCGAAGAACGGCCCGAGCCACTCC
>SLIN01000285.1 GCA_007135605.1 Spirochaetales bacterium
CGAATTCTGATGCAACGCCGAGTAGATACCTATAGGGACCGCGAGAATGAGCGCGACCAGCATGCCGGATCCTGCAAGCATAAGCGTCACCGGTAGCGCGGCGAAATACGCCTCGACCACCGGCCGGCGCTGGTAAAACGACATACCGAGATCGCCCTGGACCACACCTCCGAGCCAGTTCACGAACTGAGTCATAATCGGCTGATCGACCCCGAGCCGCTCACGAACCCGCTCCAGCTCTTCCGGTGGCGCATCGGGCGAGACGAAGAACGTCGCCGGGTCACCAGGGGAGAGCTGCATAAGGAAGAATGCGATGACCGCCACTATGAGGGCGATCGGCAACATTCCGATTATCCGTCGAATAATGTAGGCGTGAATGGCATGCGCTCCTTATTGGCCCGACACAGATTGCGAGAACGCGGCGGGCGCGCCGGTCGAGCCGGCGCCGTTCCCGTCGCGATAAACAACCGAACCTTCAATAGACGAACCGTCGTGCGGTCCGTTGTCGAAGGGCGGCTCAACTCACTGCTTCTCGATATTCCAGAGAACCAGCTTAAACCAGTCCGGTACGTTCGTCACGTTTTCTCTCGACCCGGCCAGCTCGAACACGTCGCCAAGCCACAGTTCGTTGTTGGTTTCGGCGTGCAGCTCATGCAAACGTTCGACCGCCGCCTCGCGCGACGCCTGATCGGTGTCGACAACTACCTGCTCCATGAGCTCGTGCCACTCGTCGGTGACATTCGGCCAGAACTCTCCGGTGCGGTCCTGGGCGCTCGAATCGAGGTAGGCCAGTCCGACCATCGAACCGCCGCCGGCGTGCTTGATTTCCCAATCGTCGAGCTGTGCGCGAACCTGGCTGAAGGTTGCCGCGTCGACACTGAAGATCCGGGTGTTAATACCGATGTCCTGCAGGACCTCCTGCATGGGAATAACCGTGCGGAACTCGAGGGCACGTCCGGGCGACGAAAGGAAGCGCACTTCCTCGCCATCGTAATCGGACTGCTCGACCAGCTCGCGGGCACGCTCCAGATCGGGACCGTCATAGTAGTCCCAGGCGACATCGCTCCACATCCACTGCTCTTCCTGATAGCGCATGGTGTAGTTCACTCGCCAGTAGTCGGGGTCCCCGATGGCCATCATCAACGCCTCGGCATCGATCGCGGTTCGCACCGCTTCGCGCATGAGGGGATCGTCGAACGGCGGACGCGTTACGTTGAACTTGTAGTACACTCGGTATCCGGGGCTCGAAACCGTGATATCGGTGTTCGGATTTGCCTCCACGCGACTGGCGTCGTCAAGGGGTACCGCCTGGATGAGGTCCACGTCTCCGGCCTCGAGGGCGGCGACGCGAGTCGCATCATCCTCGATTACAACCACTTCGATCGTTTCGATCGGCGCATTCCTGTTGCCGGCGAGGAAGCTCGGCTCGCCGCCGGGCTGGGAGTAGTCGTCGAAACGGCGAAGAACGACACGCTCTTCGGGAACGATCTCTTCGACCGTGTACGGACCGCTTCCCACGATGTGCTCCATATCGACCAGATCGTCGGTACCTATCTCATCGATCACCCATTCCGGATAGATGGCAAAGACACCCGACGTCGGAGCGAGCGTTTCAAGCAGCGCGCCGAACGGCGACGAAAGGCGGAACTCGAACGTCAGATCGCCGGTGGCGACGACTTCGTCGACACGTTCATATTCCCACGCGCGAGCGCCCACCTGACGATACCGCTCGAACGATGCTTCGACGTCCGCGGCGGTCATCTGCGACCCGTCATGGAACGTGATATCGTCACGCAGGGTAAAGGACCATGTGAGGTCGTCGGCACTGACCTCCCAGTCATCGACCAGGTGTGGTTGAGGCTGCAGTCCTGCGTCGGGGGCGAACAGCGGCTCGAACACCATGTGTCGCACTTCGTTCGGTGGTGCGGTGGTGGTCATGATGTCGAAGGTCGCGACGTCCTGAGGATACGCCACCGTGAGGACATCCGGTTCCTCTTCCGCTGCACCGGCTGCAAAGACGAAACCGCCTGCCGAAAACAGCATAGCAACAACTAAAATGATGGTAATTCCACGTTTCATTGGAAAACCTCCTGTACCATGTACCGTACAGGCTCATTCCTCACCCTCAAGCAAAATCGTGTGAGCTGCAATATCGTCGCATGAACGGCAATGTGCGACCATGAGTGCTCTCCGGGAGCTATAGATCCAACCCGACCGCCTTCTTGAACTTCTGTATACGATGCCGACTGACAAAGAGCTTCTCACCACCGGGAATGGCCACCGACAGCTTTCCCTGCCCCCACGGAATAATCTGCTCGATTCGATCGAGGTTCACGATCGCGTTCCGGTGAATGCGGACAAATCTTGTCGGATCGAGTTGCCCTTCAAGGTGCGTAAGAGATGCATCGATGACCCGTCGTTCGCCTCCGTGTACGGCGAAAACGAGCCCTTCCTCCGTCTTGAAACAGTCGATCGCCGCTACCTCTAGGACCGCATAGTGGTAGCCGTCCTGAACGCAGAGCCGGCTGAGATACTCGGCCCGCTTCCGCTCATAGTCGATCAACCGCTCCGCATTCGTCCGGCCGCTCGACGGCTCTCTGATTCTCTCGATCGAACGGGTCACCGCCTCGCGCAACCGGTCGCGACCGTATGGTTTCAGCAGATAGTCGACCGCGTGAAGCTCGAACGCCTGTATGGCGTACTCATCATAGGCGGTGGTGAATATAACCTCCGGGCGCTCTTCCAGCTGTTTGAGTACCTCGATGCCGCTTTGAACCGGGATCTGCACATCGAGGAAGACAAGATGCGGCGCGGTGTGCCGGATAAGCTGCAGGGCGGTTGGACCGGTATCCGCCTCGCCTACGATCTCGATCTCCGTAAACTCGCCCAGTGCGTTTCGCAATCGCTCTCTGGCGGGCGGCTCATCCTCGACCAGCACGGTTCGTATTCTCATATCGGAATCCGCATCTCTACCGCCAGACCCCGTGGTGTGCGACGGCGGAATTGAAGCTGCTCACCGTACAAAGTCTTGAGCCGATGATTGACATTCTGCAGCCCGGTTCCCGGGCCTCGTAGCAGCTCGGACGGTTCGATCTCGCTCTGACCGGAGTCCGCTACTTCGAGATGGATAATATCTCCGTCACGCTTCCCCCGAATCGTGATATCAACTCGCCCGCTCTCGTCGGAGCCGTAACGAATCGCATTTTCCGCGAGCGGCTGAATGAGCATCGGCGGAATCTGACAAGCAACAAGCTCCTCATCGACATCGTACTCAACTCTCAGCATCTCACCGTACCGCAGGCGTTCGATGTCGAGATAGCGGCCGATATGTCCGAGTTCCTCGTTCAGACGTACGCGATCGCGTTTCGTGGAAACGAGAGCGTAACGGAAGAGCTCGGAGAGCTTCTCGATAGTCTCAATCGCGTCGTCGGGGCTCGTTTCGATCAAATAGGAGATACTGTTCAACGTATTGAAAAAGAAATGCGGGTTGATCTGAGCACGCAGTGCCTTCAGCTCCGCCATGGTTGCCTGTGCCCGCAACCGTTCGCGCTCCCGCTTTGCTCTCGAGCGCCATGATTCATTGGCGATCAGATACATTACCCTTCGCACGGCACGCACGTCTTCCGGGAGACTTCGAGCCGTGATTCTAACCGGGAGTTCCTGGTTCAAAGGATTCCTCAGATTAACGAAGTGATCGGTAACCGTTTCCCCGGAAAGTACACGTCCGGTCGTTTCGTGAAGCTGTGACACAACGCCGGTAAGGAGTACGGCTCGCTCAGACTCGTTCGAGCGAGGGTCCAGCCCGAAGAGACGATAGAAACGCGAGTTCGTTTCGAGCACCTCTTCGTTTTCGTCGAGCAACAGGACCGCCTCATCGACCGCTTCGAACATATTGCGTAACGTCGCGATCTTCTCATGGATGACCGTGGACATGACATTGAAGTTGTGTGCAAGTACATCGTGCTCGGACCGCTCACGAATCTGAGTTCCGTACTCGCCGGCACGAATCCATGCACTCGTCTTGGAAAGCTCCTCGAGATAGCACGCGATCTCATCCAGCGAACGCCCGACGATCCCCTCTCTCGGGAAGTGAAGATGTGAGTTGGATATCTCTCCGCTGGCGAGGTAAGCGGCACGTTCGGAGAGTTGGGTATAATGACGGATGAGCTGCTCCACGGTGCTCGAGAGCATGAGCATCTCGTCGTCTTCGTCCCGTACCGGCTCGGCTCCGGTCCGCCCGATAAACGATCGGAGTCTTGCGGCCAGCTGTATAATCGGTGCTGACAGGGCATGCGAAAAACGCAACGCGATCGCGATGCAGGCGACAATGAAGACTGCGAAGAAAATCGCCTGGAGAATCTGCTCGGCCCGCATGATTCGCGCATGGGTGTCGCCGGCCGATTCCAGGATCACCTCGAACATCGAATCAACCGTTCCCGCATAGATCGGAAAAAACTCGACCTCACCGACCAGTTGTTCCACCCCGTAGGCGAGCTGTCGGGAGTCAAAAGAGTCTTCTTCCAGCAGTTCGACCCAGAGCGTGCTCAGCCGCTGCAGTCCCGGTTGCTCTCGCAATCGTTCCTCAACAAGCTCAAACTCGGGGCTCTCCACCGCGGATTCAATCTGTTTCAGATGCGCGTCGGCCATGTCCCACACTTCGTTCAGGTTCGAGAACAGATCAACAAGCTCCGATGGATAGAACGCTCGTCCCGAGAAACGATCAGCCACATTCGAGAGACGTTGTTCGAACTCTGCGCGCCGTTGCAATAGCCGATGGTATGCGCGCCGGTCTTCCCAGTTGACAACAAGGTCGCTGACCGATATCTGAATTTCCGCCCAGCTGTTCTTGAGATCGAGGATGGCGGTACGATCTTCCTGTACGTTCAGGCGTACCTCACGAGTGTACGCCGAGACCGCTATGTATGTGAGGATAATTATCACGAGTACGAGATAGGTTCCGAGAATCCGACGTCGAATGCTCACGACTAATCCTCTGCCTCCCGACTCACGATCCGGTCAAGCCGGCGCGAGGCCCTTCGTGCCGCCGATTCGATATCGTGACCGAGGATCGCGGCCACTATTGCTTCGCCGACCGCTTCTCGTGCGGCATCGATATCCAATACCGGGGGGTTCCATTGACGGTCGGCGATTTCGTAGTTACGGGTGGATGCGCGTGTCCATTCCGAGGTTGAATCGTACGTCTTCCAGACGCTCTCCCGCGCAGCCGGAATTCCGCGCTCGTGCGCTGCTTTCGATATTTTCCGTGCGGTTGCCCACTGGAGAAAGAGCCACGCTGCCTCTTTGGACTGGGAGCCGGAGTAGATTCCCAGCCCCCAATGTGAGATGTGGGGGATGCGTCCCGCCGGTCCCTCCGGAATCTGGGTATACCCGACATTGCCGGCGATCCGTGAGTTTTCCGGATCCTCGTAGTTCGGCCGAAAGACGTTCGCATCGTAGATCATTGCTGCGCGTCCGGAGACGAAGTGCGAGACACTCTCGTACCATCGATTGCCACTCGCCCCGCGCGGGCCATACTCACGGAGCAGGCGCCCATAAAACTCCAACGCCTCGATCGCCCGCTCGCTATGAATCGCAGCGTCTCCGGATTCGTCAAACCAG
>SLIN01000014.1 GCA_007135605.1 Spirochaetales bacterium
CAGATCAGCCAGTACGGTGCGCCGATCGGACGCGACGGCCACCTCGACGTGCGCTTCCACGGAAACACACGGCGCGTGCGGATCGCCGAATGCCACCTCGAGGAAGATGCGGGCAAGATGATTCACGCAGGCGACATGTCGCTGCTCGACTATAACCGCACCGGTACGCCGCTGCTCGAAATCGTGACCGAACCCGATCTGGAGATCGGCGAGGAGGCGGAGGTGCTGCTTCTCTCGTTGCGCCGCATGGTGCGCTATCTCGGCGTCTGCGACGGCAACATGGAAGAGGGAAGTCTGCGCTGCGACGCGAACGTCTCGGTCGCCCCGGAAGGAGCCGCCCTCGGTAACAAGGTCGAAATCAAGAACCTGAACAGTTCCCGCTTCGTGCGCAAGGCGCTCGCCTGCGAGATCGACCGGCAGAGCGATATCCTCGATCGCGGCGGCAGCGTGCCGGTGGAAACGCGCCTGTGGAACGAGAACCGCGATCAGACCGAGTCGATGCGTACCAAGGAGGAGGCGCACGATTACCGCTACTTTCCCGAGCCCGACCTGCCGGTCGTCGAAATCGACGACGACTTCCTCCGCTCCGTCGAGGAACGGATGGTCGAGCTCCCGCTCGCGCGAACCCTTCGATTCCAGTCCGACTACAACCTGAGCGAACAGGCCGCCACGCTGCTCTGTGCCGAGCGGGAAGATGCCGACTACTTCGAGGAGACGGTGGCCGCCGGCGCCGCCCCCGACCAGATCGCCACCTGGCTGGCTTCCGACGTGCGCCGCCAGCTCAACCGGCGCGGCCTGACCCTCGCCGACTCCCCGCTCACACCGATGCGCCTCGCTTCGCTGCTCAAGGCGCTCGATGAAGGGCGAATCCACGGGAAGATCGCCAAGCAGGTGCTCGAGGCGGTGTTTGACGAGAACACGGATCCGGAAACCGTTATCCGCGAAAAGGGTTGGGAGCAGATCACCGATCCCGGCGAGCTTGGCCGGCTCGCCGCCGAAATCGTCGCCGCGCATCCGGACGCGGTGTCGCAGGTGCGCGCGGGCAACAGCAAGCCGATCGGCTTTCTCGTCGGGCAGGCGATGCGTAAAAGCGCCGGTCGCGCCGAACCGAAGGCGCTGCAGGCCGCGCTCCGCGAGGCGCTGTCGGTTACGAGGATACACGTTCTCGACTTCGGCGGTGCGGTCGGCGGTGTCCGCCGCGCCGACGGCATGGTGGAGGCCGGCCGCCTGCCGGAAATCCGCCGTCTCGTCGAATCGCAGACCGACCTTCCCGACGACATCCGCTTCGACGAGGTCGCCCTCGGCGGCTTCCTCAGCGAGGAGGTAACCCCGCGCGACTGGGCCGCTCTCGTCCACACGGTGGGAACGCGGCTCGACGAGGATCCGGCCGGAATCGTCGTCGCCCACGGCACCGACACCCTCGGCTACACCGCCGCGCTCCTGCACTGGTTCTTCGCCGATGCGCCGGTCCCAGTCGTGCTCACCGCCGCCCCGTCTCCCGACGATGCGGTCGATGCGATATCCGAAGCGGTGCGTTATGCGCTGAACGGCCCGAACGGGGTCCACGCGGTCATCGGCAAAGAGCACTTCCCTGGGCTCAATCTGCGCTTCGAGGGTATCGGCGAACGATCGGTCCGTTTTCGAACGTGGAATGCGGGCGCGCTCGTGGCGTTCGGCGCCTCACCGGTTAGAAGCATCGATCCGGCCTCGCTGAGCGTCGACGAGCTCGCCGACCGCTTCGAGCGCGCCGTCGCAGCAATCCACGTGGCCAAGGTCTATCCCGGCATGCGCTCGGATTCGCTCGTGCGCATGATGGAGGCCGGCTACCGCTACTTCGTGCTCGAACTCTACGACACCGGGACCGCCAATACCGCCGGCGCTCCGTACGGCTTACGCGCGGCATTCGACGCGGCACGAACGCACGAGGCACGCATCTACTGCACGAGCCAGCAGGAGGGAGGCATCGACTTCTCCCGGTACGTTACCGGACACGAGTTGTGGCGCGAGGGCGCGGTCCCTATGGGCGCGCTCATTACCGAGAGCGTGTATACGCGGCTTATTGTCGCGCTGACCGGCTCCGAAACCGACGCCGACGTTGAATCGATCATGGAAGAGGTATTGTGAATATGGGTGATGATGATACACGCCGCGACGGCGCGCGGGTGCTTGCCGCCGACATTGCCGGCCACGACGGCGAAGAGGTGACCGTAGAAGGGTGGGTACACCGGGTGCGCGAGCTCGGGGCGGTCAGCTTCGCCGTCCTCCGCGACCGCAGCGGAACCGTTCAGCTCGTATACGAGGGACATGCGCCCGCCGGCCCGGAGAACGTCGTGCGCGTCCGGGGAACGGTCGGGGCGAACGAAAAGGCGCCCGGCGGCTACGAAGTGCGCGCCTCCGAAACCGAGGTGATCGGCCCTGCGACCGGCGAGTTGCCGATATCGGTCTCCGCGGACGTCGACTCGCTCGGGATCGAGACGCTCCTCGACAACCGGATCGTGAGTCTGCGCATGCCGAAGGTTCGCGCGATTTTCGAGCTGCAAGCGGAGATCGTCTCGCTGTTTGCCGAATACCTGCGCCGGAACGACTTCACCGAGATCAAGACGAGCAAGCTGATCGGAACCGGCACCGAGGGCGGAACCGGGCTCTTCGAAGTCGATTACTTCGGCGAGAAGGTGTACCTCGCGCAGAGCCCGCAGTTCTACAAGCAGGCGATGGTCGCGAGCGGTCTCGAGCGCGTTTACGAGATCGGCTGCGCATATCGGGCCGAGAAACACGATACGCCGCGGCATCTGAACGAATATGTCAGCCTCGACGTGGAGATGGGGTTCATCGACGGCATCGACGATCTCATGGATCTCGAGATCGGCATCCTCTCTCACATATGCGAGGGGGTGCGCGCGAGTCGCCGGGGCGCGGCGGCGCTCGAAGCGTGGGGCGCGACGCTGCCCGACGCCGAGGCGCTCTCGAGAACGCCGCGAATCGACTACGACGAGGCGAAATCGATCGCCGCAAAACGCGGGGGCAAGCGCCTGTTCGACCTGAACCCGGAGGCCGAGCGCGTGCTCTGTGAATGGGCGGGCGAAGAGCACGGCGTCGAGGCCGTATTCGTCACCGGTTTCCCGCGCAAGAAACGTCCGTTCTACACGTGGCCGGACGGACAGCGCACCGCGAGCTTCGATCTGCTCTTCCGCGGGCTCGAGATCACCACCGGCGGCAAGCGGATCCACGACTACGAAATGCTGCTCGAAGCGCTGCCGAAGTTCGGCATGGAAGCGGAGCAGCTCCCGGACTACCTGAGCATTTTCCAATACGGCTGCCCGCCGCACGGCGGGTTCGCGATCGGGCTCGAGCGGCTGACGCAGAAGTTTCTCCGCCTCGAGAACATCAAGGCGGCGAGCCTCTTCCCGCGCGACCGCAAGCGGGTGCGCCCGTGAGCGTGCGCCCGGAGCTCCGGTGTGCGTGCGGCGCCGGCGCGCGCCGGTGGCTCGACCGATCGTCGAGCGGCGGTGTCGTGAGTGCGCCATGTTGTCAGCGGCTGCGCTTCGAGCAGCGGCCGGCGCACTTTCGGCTACGCCCGTAGAAACGACGCGGAAAAGCGGATACCGTATGCGATAGTGAAACACACTTCGGTGCAACCGGACTCAGTTGACGACCGCAGGGACGCGGACGCCGCCCGCGCCATGCGGGAACGGGCGGAGCGACGCACGCGACTGCTCGGCGAGGGGCATCTTCCCAGAGTGCTCGTAACGATGGCGGTGCCCGGTATCGTCGGGATGACCGCCAACGCGGTCTATAACATCACCGATAGCATATTCATCGGCCGGCTCGGAACCTCGCAGATCGGTGCGGTTGCCGTTGTTTTTCCGCTTTTCACGCTTGCCGCCGCCGTCGGGCTGACCTTCGGTGTCGGCGCTGCGAGCTACATCGCCCGCTGCCTTGGGGCGGGAAAGACCGAGGAGGCGAACCGGACGCTCACCTTCGCGCTCGCCGGAACGGTGGTTTCCGGCATCGCGTTTATGATCGCCGCCGGCGTGTTCCTCGATCCGCTGCTGCGCACGCTCGGGGCAACAGAGACGATCCTCCCGTACGCTCGCGACTACGGACAGGTTTTCATTTACGGTTCGATCGGAATCATGCTCAAGATGTGCCTCAGCCACACGATACGCGCGGAGGGTGCGGCTCTCTTCAGCATGGCGGGGATCGTCATCGGGGCGCTTCTCAACATCGCTCTCGATCCGCTCTTTATCTTCGGCTTCGATATGGGGATCGCCGGAGCGGGGCTTGCGACCGTCGTCAGCCAGTGGACGGCAGCGCTCTTTCTCGCAACGTACTTCCTGCGCGGCCGCGGCTTTCTCGCGCCGGCGATATCGAAGCTGCGCGTGAGCGTTCGCATTGTCCGGGAGGTTATCGGTAACGGCGGCCCGCTCTTCTTCCGGCTGCTGCTCGAGAGCAGTGCGGTCGCGATTATCAACACCGCCGCACAGCCGTTCGGCGACGCGGCGCTCGGGAGCGTCGGCGTGGTGCTTCGAGTGCTGCTTTTCGGCTCGTTCGTCGTCTACGGTTTCGGACAGGGGTACGGGCCGGTCGCCGGCTACAACTACGGTGCCGGGCGCTTCGACCGTCTCTTCCGTGCGCTCAAGCTCGGCCATATCTGGACTACGACGTACGCGCTGCTTTTCGCATCGTTCATCGTCGGCTTCGCGCCGCAGGTCATGCGTCTGTTCAGCGCCGACCCGGAGGTGATCCGGCTCGGTTCGATGGGGCTGCGCATTATCCATTTCGTCTTTCCGCTCTTCGGTTTTCAGATGATGGCGCTCTTCACCTGCCAGGCGCTCGGCAAGGCGCGGCTTGCGTTCTTCATCGGTATCTCGCGGCAAGGGCTCTTCCTGATTCCGTTGGTGCTCGTACTGTCGCGCTTCTACGGATTCGTCGGCGTTCTCGCCAGTCAGGCGGTATCCGATGTGCTGACCGCGGTCGTGGGCGCGATGTTCACCGTTCTTGTCTTACGACATGTCTCCCGAATTCGACGGCGGAACGAGGTTCGGGACGCACGACCGGCGCTCGAAACAACCGGAACCGGAGTCGGCGATGCGGGCGAATAAATTTACGGACGCGCTGCAACGCTGCGCGGAGCTGATCGATGGGCGCTCGGTTGCCGTTCTCAGCGGCGCGGGCATGAGTACCGCGAGTGGCATTCCCGATTACCGCGGTGAGGACGGTGCGCTGCGCCGACGCGCACCGATTCAGTACCGCGAGTTCGTCGGCGAGGAGAGCGCGCGCCGGAGATACTGGGCCCGCAGCTCGGTCGGCTGGGCATGGCTCAAAAAGCGAGACCCGAACGACGCACATCGCGCGGTGGCCCGGCTGGAAGAGGCGGGCAGGGTCTCCGCGGTCGTTACCCAGAACGTCGACGGATTGCACCAGGCGGCGGGAAGCCGCGAGGTGATCGATCTGCACGGTCGGCTCTCGCGTGTCGTCTGCATGGATTGCGCGGCGATCGAGATGCGCGACGAACTGCAGCAGCGGATGCTCGCGAGCAATCCGGGATGGGACCGGCTGGTGGCGGAGATGGCGCCCGACGGCGACGCGGAGCTCGCCGAAGAGACGATCGCCGGTTTCCGGGTACCCGCCTGCCGTCGCTGCGGCGGGATTCTGAAACCGGACGTGATCTTTTTCGGCGAGAATGTACCGGCCTCGCGAGTTTCGAGGGCCCTCGAGCTCGTTCTCGGCGCGGATGTGCTCCTGGTGCTGGGCTCGTCGCTGACCGTCTTTTCAGGATACCGATTCGTGCTCGCCGCCGCCGAGCGCGAAGTTCCGGTTGCGATCGTGAACCGAGGCGCCACGCGGGGAGATAAGCTCGCTACGGTAACGGTAAACGATCGCGTCGAGTCCTTCCTACCGCGACTCGTACGCACGATTGACCGATGAGCGCGTTGCGGTACAGATGTCTCCCGGCGTACTATCCTGGTCAACTGAGAAGGGGGTGATATGAACGAACGAGATGGTATGGACGGCGATCGGGGTTGGCGGCGACGTCGTGCGGCGCGGGCCGGCGTCCTTGCGGTGGCTGCACTCTTCGTGCTCGGCGGTTGTCTCGAGTACGAGGACGAGCTGACGATCTTCGCAGACGGAAGCGCCGAGCACCGCGTGCTGATCGGCCAGTCGCTCGAAATCGATGAGATGGCCGGCGAAGGCGACATGGAGGTCGATACGCTCGATGACGACGACCTGAGCGAGGATTTCCGGGGTGACGGTGTAGAGCTGTTAAGCGAGCGGCGATTCACCGATACCCGCACGGATCCGGACGGCGATGAGGTCGACTACGAGTTCCAGGAAGTCGTTGCGCGGTACGACCGTCTGGTGGATGCTCCGTGGTTCGAGGAGAATACCGGCGGAATCGACTTTGAACGCCGCGACAACGGAAGCTACGTCTTTCGGCGGACACTCGTTGCCGAGGCGATGGGCGAGGAGGGGCAAAGTCCGGACGAGGCAATGCAGATGCGGAGCATCATTTCGGCGCTCTTTCCGGACGCTTATTTCCGTTTCAGCGTCGAGCTTCCCGCCGATATCTCCACCGCCGGGATCGAAGGTGGTGAAACCACGGTGCGGCCGGTGATCGAGAGGCGACGGGTCACGTGGGAGTTCCCGCTTGCCGATGTGTTATCGGCGACCGACGATTTCGTCATGACCGCCGATACGGTGGCCCGGTAAGCGCCGCTACCGCGCAAAGAGCGGTATAAGCCGGCGTGCGGCCGAAAGGTCTCCGGCGACCAGATCGGCCCCGGCGCCGAGCAGCGTCTGTGCATCGTGCATCGAGGCAATGCCGAGCGTCGGCATTCCCGCTGCCTTGGCCGCGGTAATTCCGGGCACGCTGTCTTCGCACACGAGCAGAGCGCCGAGCGTATCGTCGGAGAATCCTATCGCACGAGCACACGCTCTGTAGGCATCCGGCGCCGGCTTCGGGCGTGGAACATCTTCAAAACCGAGGATTGCCGTCGCCTCGATGCCGAGCTCAGCGGCGACGCGCCGCACGTACTGCGCCGGCGCGTTGCTGGCGATGCCGAACGGTACACCACGCGCGTGCAAGGAGGCGGTCACCTCAATGGCACCAGGAAGCGGCTTCGGTGATGCGACGACATCGAGCAGTGCTTCGATCTTCGCCTGTACCAGCTCGGGCGCACGTTCCGGAGCGCCTGCGAGGTGGGCGAGCCGCTCCCCGATTTCGTGAGACGATGCACCGGTGAGCTCGTTTGCCGGGTAGTCGGGCATCTGTCGTCCGAGCACACGGCGAAATGCTTCCTGCCAGCTTGCGCGGTGCACCCTCGCACTGTCGACGAGAACGCCGTCGAAATCGAACAAAACGCCGCGAATCGAGCCGATAGACATCGGATTACTCGAAGATATGTCTCAGGTAGCCGTTGAGAAAGCGCCCGCCGGGATCCAGGCGACGGCGTAGCCGAATAAAATCGTTCAGTCTCGGCCATACGCGGGAAAGCTCGCTCCGGCCGGCGCGGAAGCGCTTCGCCCAGTGCGGGCGACCGTCGTAGCGCAGAAAGATCTGCTCGACGAGATCGAACGCCTCATATTCGTCGGCGCGTTGCGGATTGCGCGTGACGCAACCGACGGTCACCGTATCGCGTTGCCACGCCTGACTCAGCCATGTCTCGTCGGCGCGCAGGAAGCGAACGTCCATGGGGATGTGGGCCCACGCGCCGTTCGCCGAACTGTCGAGCTGCGCCTTCAGCTCGCTGAAGAGCTCGTCGAAGCGGTCGAGTGCCACGCTCCACTCGGCGAGCTCGAGCGTCGAGCCGCGCGACTTGGTTACGGTGGCGCCGTAGAGCGTACCCCTGGTTACGGTACGGCTGGAGAAAAAGAGCCGGCGCAGCCAGCGGTTCGCGGTTACGGTAAAGCGGGGGAAGCGGCCGGCGATCCGATAGAGCAGCTTCGAGACCTCGCGCCGGTGACGATGGTAGCGCGGAGCGCTGCGCTCGCGCACCTGCGTATCACCATCAACCTTGTCTCCCAGAATCACCTGTCCGTAGCCGGTATGGGGCAGCCACAGAATACGCACGAAATCGTGTTCCTCGAGCCATCTCCGGTACGAGCGCAGCCAGACCTCGTCGCGAACCGGCTCTTCGACCACGCGCAGGTAGTAGAGCGGGTGCGCGCGGAGGGTGACGGTCGAGAAAACGCCGAGCAGCCCGAGCGAACAGCGAAGCGCGGCCATCATCTCCGTGTCATCATCGCCGTAGCTGCGAATCGAGCCGTCGGCGGTCACAATGCGACACGCAACCATATACTCGGCGAGAATGTGCCCGTCCCCTGCCGTGCCGTGCGTGCCGGTGGCGAGCGCTCCTCCGACGGTGACCGTATCAATATCGGGAAGGCACGGCACACACCACCCGCGCGACTCCAGCTCCCGGATGAGCGTCGACAACCGCATGCCGCTTTCGACGGTCAGCTCCTTCGAATCGGGGTCCTCGGCGACGACGGAGTTGTAGCCGGTCATATCGAGAAGCGTTTCGGTGCCGGCGCCGATATCCGCCGACGATTGCCGGTTACCGAACGCGCGGATGCGGGAGGCGTCCCGAACCGCCGAGACGATTTCCTCTTCGGTTGCAGGCGATAGGTAGCGCTCGTACCGGTGTTTTACCAGACCGTTCCAGCTCGACCAGACGCCGTTCCCGGCCGAGCTGGAATTGCGGGTGTCGTGAATCGCAGTGCTCATTCTATGCCCCAAGATAATGCGGATTCGACGGCGATGACTATCGCGGAGCGGGCCGCGTTCGACTACAATGTGGTGCGGGAGGCGGAAGCCGGTGAAGGTCCTGTATATGACGAACGAATACCCGCCGCATATCTACGGCGGTGCGGGTGTGCACGTCGAATATCTGTCGCGGGAAATGGCGAAGCTCACCCCCGTTGAGGTTCGAAGCTTTCACAATCAGTCCGAGGACCTGCTTGACGGCCGGCTGAAGGTGCGGGGAACCGCCGTTGATCCCCCCTATGTCGACGGGTGTCCGCCGGCGTTCCGATCGCCGCTGCGGGCGCTGACGACCGGCATTGCCTTCAACGGCCAGGGTATCGACGCGGATGTCGTCCACTGCCACACGTGGTACGCGCACTTCGGTGGGTTGCTCGCGCAGCACCTCTACGCGACGCCGCTGGTGGTAACCGTGCATTCGCTCGAGCCGATGCGGCCCTGGAAGCGCGATCAACTCGGTCGTGGGTACAATCTGTCGAGCTGGATCGAGGCGGTTGCTCTCGAGAGCGCCGACGCGGTAATAGCGGTGTCCGAGAGTACACGCGATGATGTACTGTCGCTCTTTCCGGACATCGAGCCGGCACGTGTGCCGGTCATCTACAACGGAATCGATATCGAGGAGTACCGGCCGGTGGTCGACCGGGAGTTGCTTCAGACGTACGGAATCGACCCCGAGCGTCCCTACGTTCTGTTCGTCGGCCGGATGACTCGCCAGAAAGGGGTGTACTATCTACTTCGCGCCGCTCACGCTCTTGACCACGACGCACAGCTCGTGCTCTGCGCCGGCGGCGCGGATACTCCGGAGATGGCCGCCGAGCTGGAGGCGATGGTATACGAGCTCCAGCGTGAGCGCGATGGCGTGATCTGGATTCCGGAGATGCTTTCCCGTGCGACGGCGGTCGCCTTCTTCGCTCAAGCCACCGTCTTCTGCTGCCCGTCGATCTACGAGCCGTTCGGTATCATCAATCTGGAGGCAATGGCGTGCGGTACCGCGGTGGTCGCGAGCGCGGTCGGTGGCATTGTGGAGGTGGTAGCGAACGGCGAAACCGGTCTGCTGGTTGACCCCCGTCTTTCGGGCGAGCCGCCGTTCGATCCGGTCGACGGTGAGCGGTTCGCTTCGGACCTGGCCGAAGCGATGAACACGGTGCTGCGTGACGGCACTCTTGCCGGGCGGCTGGGAGCAGCCGGACGTGCGCGGGTCGAACAGCACTTCAGTTGGGCCAAAATCGCCGAACAGACATTCGAGCTCTATCAGTCGCTGCTCGAATGAGATTCCTCGGCGGTGACGACCCGATTCTTGCCCCACCGTTTCGCGTTGTAGAGGGTCAGGTCCACGCGATGGACGAATTTCTCGGCCGACTCTTCGTTGCCCAAAGCACCGACGCCGATGCTCATGGAAACCGGTTGATTTCCGGAGAGGTAGTCCCAATTATGGTTGGTGACCGCATGACGGAGCTCTTCGCAGAGCACGGTCGCGTCGTCGAGGGGAGTTTCAGGCATAATGATGGCGAACTCCTCGCCGCCGTATCGAGCGAAAGTATCGGTAGCACGAATTCGTCGCATAACGATCTGCGCTACGTCGACGAGCACACGATCGCCGATAGTGTGTCCGTAGAAGTCGTTAATCGCCTTAAATCCGTCGAGATCGAGCATCGCAAACGATAGCTTGTGACCGTAGCGATGCGTGCGTTGAATCTCTGCCTCGAGTGCCGACAGAAAGCGACGGCGGTTGAACGCGCCGGTCAACGGATCGCGTGTTGCGAGCTCGGCCAGCTCCGCGTTCCGGAGCTCGAGTGTATCGCGGAGGCTTTCGACCTCGGAGAGCGCCCGTTCGAGCTCCCGGTTCTGCTTTCGAAACTCCTCCTTCTCCCGCTCGATGCGCTTGAGATCGAAGCGAGCAAACGACTCGTGAAGCTTGGTGTGGATCTTTCGTTCGTGGATTCGGTTGGCGTGTTCAAAGGCGAGGCGCTGCTCCTCGATCGCCTTCGTCAGATCTCCGCTTTGCTCGTATGCACGACTGAGGTAGTTCCGCAGTTCCGGAAGCCGCTCATCGTGTGGATTGGCGGCGACTGCTTCCACCGCCCGCTCGAGCCACGGCGTTGCCTCGGCTGCTCTGTTCAGATCTACGAGAAGCCGACCGAGCGAACCGTAGACCATCTCGGGCCACGGAAAATCGCCCTGCTTATCGGCTTCGGCGACACATTCGCGATAGAGGCGTTCCGCCTCTTCGAGGCGATTCGCTGATTCCAGCGCGTTCCCGAGCTTCACCTTCTGGTGCAGCCGGTGCGCCCGGTCATCCGTGCCGTCATAGAGGCGGATACTCTCGAGATGTGCGCGCATTGCTTCTTCGATCTTTCCCTGTTTCTCGTACGCTCGTCCGATGTTGCCGGTGGCGAGTGCGGCGAGTAGTCGGTCGTCGCGCTCCCGTGCACTCGCTACGGCGCGTTCGAAGTACTGCAACGCGCCGTCGGGGCTGTTGGCCTGCATGCGAATTTCACCCAGGTTGTTGAGTATGGCGCCGATGGAGGGCAGATTGAGTTCGCGCTGTAGCTCGTAGCTTTCCTCGAGATACCCAATCGCCGTCTCGTAGTCGCCCACGTGCGCGTGAACGATTCCCAGCACATTCAGCGCCTGGGCGCGCTCCTCGTCGTTCTCCGCTTCTTCGGCGATTTCGAGCGCCCGATTCGCCGCCCGACCGGCGTCGGTGAACTCGTTCATCGCAAAGTGGCACTGGGCACGCTTGCGCAATGCCCACGCTTGTGTCTCCGCGGGGATGGCGACGTCGCGCGGAGAATCGAGAATGCGCCCTAATTCGGCCAGTGCGTCGCTGTTGTTACCGGATCGGATCAGGTTTTCGATATGTTCACGATTTGAAACAGGTGCCATGCAGCTCGTTGCGTTTGATTCGCTCAAGGTTACTATAACGCTGAGCGGAACGGGTGTGTAGGGGATGGTCCGGGCCCGGTGCTTCTTGCGTTTCGTGTTTGCACAATGAGCGGCTATCGCTCACGCGGCGGGCTACGCGTGGCTGTGGGGGGACGAACCTCCGCCGCTGACCGGGCCGAACGTGACAAGTCGGTTTCGTCCGCCTTCTTTTGCCTCGTAGAGCATCATATCGATCCGGTGGATGAACTCCTGGGGAGACTTGTCGTGCCGGAACACTCCGACTCCGACGCTTACGGTGACCGTCAGTCCTTGCGACACATGGCTCCAGTCGCTCTCGGCAATAGCGCTCCGAAGCTTCTCACCGATCGAGACTGCGGCATCCAGCGACGTCTCCGGCATGAGAAGTACGAACTCTTCCCCGCCGTACCGGGCTACGGTATCGGTGGTCCGTGTGCTGCGCATCAGTGTTTCCGCCACGCCGGTAAGGACCTTGTCGCCGACCAGATGTCCGTACCGGTCGTTAATCGCCTTGAACTCGTCGAGGTCGAACATGGCAAGCGAAAGGTCGTGTCCGTATCGGCGAGTCCTCTGCAACTCGGCCTCGAGTGCCGAGAAGAGGCGCCTCCGGTTGAAAACGCCGGTAAGCGAGTCACGGGTCGCCAATTCGGCAAGCTCGGCATTACGCAATGCGAGCTGATCCCGCAACCGGTTGACTTCCTCGAGAGCGCGTTCCAGCTGCACATTTCGGTCGCGGTACTCGTCTTTCTCGCGTACGATACGGTTGAGATCGAAACGAGCCATTGTCTCGTGCAGGCGTCGCTCGGTTTTCCGCTCGAACAGGCGGGACAGCACATCGAACGCGTATCGCTGCTCGGAAAGCGCGCCTGCGAGGTCGCCGTCAATTTCGCGCGAACGACTCAACAGCGATCGCCATTCCGGGAGGTTCTCGTGATCCTCGATGTCTCCGAGTTGCTCTATCGCCCGTTCGAGCATGGTCCGCGCTTCATCCCACTTGCCCTTGCCGGCAAGATGGCGCCCGAACGAACCGTAGAGCTTCTCGGGCCAGCTTATTCCGTCCCGAGCGAACGACTGTGCAACGCAGTCCCGATAGATGTGTTCGGCTTCGTCGGTCTCTCCTGCCACGTCCAGCGCCTCGGCAAGTCTGATTCTGGCATGGAACTCCTGTATCGGATCGCCGGTTTCCTCGAAGAGTCGGATACTTTCGCGGTGAGTCCGGATCGCCTCATCCGTCCGGCCCGCTGCGGAGAGCACACGTCCGACATTCCGGGTCCCGAGCGCGACGAGCCACCGGTCGTTCCGCTCTTCGCCGGTATCCACCGCTCGTCGAAAGTAGTCGAGCGCGCGATCGTAGCTTTTCATGAGGAGGTGGATGTTTCCGAGGTTATTCAGGAGCGAGCCGAGCCGGTCTCCGCCGAGATCGCGCTGAATCTCGTATGCCGGCTCGAGGTATTCGATAGATCTCTCGTAATCGGCGAGCTCCCCGTGGATGATTCCGAGCATATTCAGCGCGAGCGCTCGGTCGTGCCGGGCCTCTTCGCCTTCCGTGTACTCGAGCGCCGTTCGAGCGGCGACTCCCGCCTTCGAGTACTCGTTCCGCATGAACAGGCACTGCGCCTTCTTGCGGTACAGCCAGCACAGATCTCCGGCCGAAAACTGCTGCGAGTCCGAGCGCTCGAGTATCGACTCGATCTCGCGCTGAGCGCTCTCGATTTCTCCGCTCCGGAGCGTGTCGTCGATCCGTTCCCGGTCTGTATCGTCTACCATTTGCCCACGGGAGTCCGAAACTCTTGTGCAAATGATAGAGCATGTTATCCGCTTCTGTGTAGCGAACGTTTTTGTCGCTGCGGCCGAAAGGACGGTCGTTGCGTGGGCGGTCGTTGCGTGGGCGGTCGCCTCGGGCCTCGGCCATCGAAGAGTCGACCGGCAGCGAAATTATCCGGCCGATCGGCGTCACTGACTCGTAAACCCCCGGCCGCCCGACGAACTCCTACAGCTCTTCTTCGCCGAGGCGCTTATTTCGCTGCACCATCCGATTAACCGTTTCCATGACCGAGTTGATGTCGGTCATATCCATCGGCAGAATGAGCCGCGTGTCGTCACGCGCGAGCTTGTGCAGCTCCTCGATGTAGCTTTCGCTTATTCGAAGAACGAGCGCATCCTCACCGCCCTCTTCGGCGATCGCGTCGGCGATGCGCGAGATGCTTGCCGCCGTCGCCCGGGCGAGCGCGCGGATCTCCTGGGCACGCCCTTCCGCCTCGTTAATGCGGCGCTGCTTCTCGCCCTCGCTGCGGTTGATCGCCTCGTCGCGCTCACCGGCGGAGGAGTTAACCCGCGCCTCCATCGTTCCGAGGCTTCGCGAAATGAGCGCGCGCTTGTCGCGCTCGCTGCGCATCTGCACTTCCATCGCGTTGAGAATATCGTTCGGCACCGCGATGTTCTGGATCTCGTAGCGGGTAATGCGTACGCCCCACGGATCGGTCGCCTCGTCGATGCTCTTGAGGATGGCGCCGTTGATGTTCTGCCGCTCCTCGAATGTCTTATCGAGCTCGAGCTTGCCGATGACGCTGCGCATGGTCGTCTGCGCGAGCTGAATCGTGCCGTAGCGGTAGTCGGTGATCCCGTAGCTCGACTTCTTCGGGTCCATGACGCGGAAGTAGAGCACGCCGTCGACCTCGATCCGGACATTGTCCTGTGTGAAGCACGGCTGCGTCGGCACGTCGATCGCCTGTTCCTTCAGGTTATGCGAGTACCTGACTTTATCGATGAACGGAATGAGCATATGGATCCCGGCGCCGAGCGTCTTGTTATACTTGCCGAGCCGCTCGACTACCTTCGCCGTCTGGTTCGGGATAATCTTGATGCTCTTGACAATCGCGACGAGAAAGAGTCCGGCGATAATCAGCCAGAGAATGTTCAGCGGTAGCAGTGCCCAGTTCATGATCTACCTCCCTGTTTGCCGCGCGTCTCCGGACGTGAGGTGCCGACCGATCGCGATTCGCCCGCGCCACGACCGGACGCTCCTCCGCCGGTCGAACCGGGGGCGCCCCGCTCTCCGCCGGAGGCGCCTCCGGTGCGCTCACCGAGGACGCTGTCGAGCACACCCTTGATTTGCGCGATATCGTAGGGCAGCACCTGCGTCTGTGAGCGGTCGAGGATATCGCCGAGCTGGGAAATGAACTGCTGGGCGATGCGCATCGTAATCGCCTGCTTCCCCTTCGGGTGTTGAATCGCCTTCGCAACCTCGCCGATCCCTTCGGCGGTTGCGCTTGCCACGGTTTCGATCGCCTCCGCGCGGCCGTCGGCCTCGTTAATGCGTTTCTGCCGCTCGCCTTCGCTGAGGTTAATCGCCTCCTGCCGCTCGCCTTTCGACTCGTTGACGCGGCTTTCGCGCTCGCCTTCGCTCTTGAGCACCTCGGCGCGCTTCTCGCGCTCGGCGCGAACCTGCTGCTCCATCGCCTTCATGACGGTGTCGGTGGGGGTGATATCCTTGATCTCGTAACGGGTCACCTTGATTCCCCACGGATCGCTCGCCTCGTCGACCGACTTCACGACCGCATCGTTTATCCGGTCGCGCTCGCTGAAGCTGTTGTCGAGGTTGATCTTGCCGATCTCGCTGCGCATCGTCGTCTGCGCGAGTTGTGCGGTGGCGAAGCGATAGTTGTCGATTCCGTAGGAGGCCCGCTCCGCATCGACCACCATGAGATAGAGAACGCCGTCGACATGGACCTGCACGTTGTCCTTGGTAATGCAGACCTGCGGCTCGACATCGACCGCCTCTTCCTTCAGGTGGTGCCGGTACGCAACCTTCTGAACGAATGGGATGACGAGGTGGAAGCCGGGCCCGAGCGCCTTCTTGAACTTCCCGAACTCCTCGACGATCCATGCCTCCTGCTCCGGAACGATCCGGATCAGCCTGAAGAAGACGATAAACGCCAGTACGATAACCGCAAGCGTGATCCCGTATGCGCCGAAAATGCCCATAACAATACTCCTGTGACGATTACTCCTGCTCGATGTCGTCCATAATCGATCGTGTGACGACGAACTTCATCCCCTCTTTTCGCATTATTTCCACGCGATCGCCCGGCTCGAACGTCTCGTCATAGCTCATGGCCTCCCAGCTGGTGCCGTGGTAGCGTATGCGGCCGACCGTTTCCGGGTCGATCCGTTCGAGAACCGTACCGTGCTCCCCGATCGGTTCACGATCCTCGGTGTCGCGTTTGAGAAGCTTGCCCTGGAATATCGGTTTAAAGTAGCGGCGCAGCGCGGCGAGGCTGATGCCGGAAGAGGTGATCCAGATTAACGCCTGGGCGGCGAAGCTGCCTTCGAGCCCGGGAACGAGCCAGGAGAGGATGCCGGTGAGAATGGCGCCGGCGCCGAAGAAAAAGATTACAAAACCGGGAATCAGGAACTCCGAGCCGATCATGATGAGCCCGAGGAGTATCCAGTACAGCGGAATAATGCCCATGCGACGCCTCCGGCGACACCTTGAAACTACTTTCGACTGCTCCCATTGTCAATCGAGCGAGCTCGCTCGGCGGGTGCGAACCTTCGAGTACACACTCGCCGGATCCGGTTCAATTACCGGCGACCGCGGCTAAGCGCGCCTCCGGCCGAGCAACACTTCGTATCCGCGCTCGGACATCTCCGCATGCTCGAAGCGCTCGATGCTCGCGTCGAAACCGGTCGCCGCGGCGATCTCGATCCACCTCCGTTTTGCGAAAAGGCCGAACTCCTGGCTCTCGAAGTCGTGGAGCACTTCGCCGTCGCTCATCCCGACCAGATAGGCGAAGTCGACCCGGAAGGCGGATCTCCCGCGATCCGGGGGATGGGTCCACTCTAAATAGCGGATTCCCACCGGGGAGGTTCCCGTATCCCGCGCGGATACTCCATCCCGTAGGTCGTGTCCGCCGATTGCGACCGGTGCGGCGCCTGTACTGCCCGCCGATTCACCGTCCGGCAGATCGTGCCCTCCGTGGGAGGTTCCCGGCTCGAAGGTTTCGGCAAAGCAATCGGGAGCAACGAGTACGACGCCGCCGGGGCGGCAATGGGTCGCTGCGGTATCGAACATCGCCGTCAGATCATCTTCTTCGGTCATGTACATGACCGCGTCATGGACGAATACCGCATCGAACGTTCGGCCGAGCCGCAGCTCCCGCATATCGCCCTGAACGTGCTCGAGCTCCGGATTGAGCCGCCGACTGACCGACAGCATCTCACCGGAGAGATCGGTCAGCGTACACGCGAAGCTCCGTTTCAGGTAGCTCGCGTTGTGCCCGCCGCCGCAGCCGAGCTCGAGCAAGGTGGGAGGCCCGCCGCGTGGGTCCTCTGAATCGGCGACAGTCTTTGCTCCGGTGCCGTCGCGGTCAAGCGCATTCAGCAGCAGCGATGCGAAGCCCTCCGCCTCCTCCGCGTAATCCTCCACGCGCGAAAAAACCGGCCAGAGCTCCGCATATTCGGTGTAGAGCTTGTACATCGCAGATCCGATCATACACCTACAGAGCGCCCGGCGGACAGAGCCCGGCCAATCGTGGCACACTGGTGCCCCTATGAGAATGTCGCACCTGTTCGGGCAGACTCTTCGACGCGCCCCGGCGGAGATCGAAGTTGAAAGCCACAAGCTCCTGCTCCGCGGGGCGTTTGTCCGCCGGCTCGGCGCGGGAATCTTCACCTGGTTACCGCTCGGCCGGCGGGTGGTTCGCAACGTATGCGGAATCATTCGCGAGGAGATGGAGGCGATCGGTGCCCAGGAGATGTCGCTGCCGGTGGTGAATCCGGCGGAGATCTGGAAGGCCACCGGTCGCTGGAGCTCGGTCGGCAGCGAGCTGACGCGATTCAGCGACCGCAACGATCGCGACCTCGTGCTCGCGATGACGCACGAGGAGGCGGTCGCGCGAACGGTTGCCGACGAGATCTCGAGTTACCGGCAGCTGCCCCGCCTCATCTACCATATCCAGACCAAGTGGCGTGACGATCCGCGGCCGCGGGCCGGTCTTATCCGGGTTCGCGAGTTCACGATGAAAGACAGCTACAGCCTCGACGCCGACGAGGCGGGCCTCGACGGGCAGTATCGCAACCACCTGGACGCGTACCGGCGCATTTTCGACCGGTGCGGTATCGATACGCTGTCGGTCGAATCTGATGTCGGCATGATGGGCGGTCAACAGGCGCACGAGTTCATGTACGTGACCCCGGTCGGCGAGGATGCGCTCGTGCGCTGCACGGAGTGCGACTTCCGGGCGAACCGGGAGATAGCTCGTTTCGCGCGAAGGCCGCCGGAAGACGCGAAAGACGGTGAGGTTCCGGGCGAAGTGAAGGAGGTTCACACCCCCGGTGCGCGGACGATCGAGGCGCTTGCGGAGTTTCTCGGAGTGAGCAGGAGCCGGACGGCGAAGATGGTCTTTCTGATGGATGAGCGCGGCGGCGTGGCTAAGGAGGTCGGCGGCGCGGGGTCGGACCGCGGCGCGGCCGGCCGGCTTGCCGCCGGCGACGCTGCGCCGGGTCCCGGCTCTCATGCCACCGGCAGCGGGTACGCTGCCGGCGAATCCGGCACGCGCCTGATTGCCGCGCTTGTCCGGGGCGATCGTGAGGTGAACGAGACGAAGCTGTCGGCGGTGCTCGGAGGTGCAGACCTTCGCCCGGCGCTCGACGAGGAGATCCGTGCGGCCGGCGCGGTGCCCGGTTACGCCGCACCGGGCGATCTTACCGGATCGGTGACCGTCGTCGTCGACGAGGGGATACCCATCTCCCCGAATCTCGTCACCGGCGCGAACCGCGAGGACTACCATCGCCTGAATATGAGCTACGGGCGCGATTTCGCGGCCGATCTCGTCGCAGATATCGCGAGCGCGCGAGACGGCGACCCGTGCCCCGGGTGCGGAGCGCCGATGAGCGAGTCGCGTGCGGTCGAGGTCGGAAATATCTTCAAGCTCGGCACCATCTACAGCGAGGCGCTCGATTGCCACTATCTCGACGAGAACGGCGAGCGCCGGCCGGTGGTTATGGGCTCGTACGGAATCGGCGTCGGGCGGCTGATCGCCTGCATTGCCGAGGAGCACCGGGACGAGCGGGGGCTGTGCTGGCCGGTGAGCGTTGCGCCGTTCGCCGTGCAGATTGTGGCGCTGAAAGGGGGCGAGGAGGAGGCGGCCGCTCTCTACGACGAGCTCTCCGCCGCCGGCTTCGATACGCTGCTCGACGACCGCGAGGGAGAACGCCCCGGCTCGAAATTCGCCGACGCGGACCTGATCGGTGCTCCGGTGCGCGTGACGGTCAGCGGGAAGCGGGTTGCCGCCTCCGAGGTGGAGATCAAGGCGCGCACGGCTGTCGATGCGGAGGTTGTCGCGCAAACGGCGGCCGTCGATC
>SLIN01000313.1 GCA_007135605.1 Spirochaetales bacterium
CCGCTTGCGAGCGAGCCGACGAGCAGGCCGGTCACCGCGGTCGGACCGAGCGTGAAGCCGATAAGCAGCGGGACACCGATCACGAGGATACCGGGGCCGAGCATCGCCTTCAGCGCGCTGTTGGTCGCGATGTCGACGCAGCGCACGTAGTCGGGCTTGGAAGTTCCTTCCATGATGCCGGGGATGCTCTGGAACTGCCGGCGAACCTCGGCGACGACTTCGAACGAACCGGCGCCGACTCCGCGCATTGCCATTGCGCTGAACAGATACGGTAGCATCGCACCGATGAGCAGCGCGGCGAGAACCGATACGTCCATTATGTTGGCAACCTGTACCCCGTCGAGAATCCGTATATCGGCGACGGCGAAGTAGGTCGCGATCCAGGCGAGGGCGGCGAGTGCGGCCGAGCCGACCGAGAAGCCCTTCCCGAGGGCGGCGGTGGTATTACCGACGGCGTCGAGTGCTTCGCAGCGTTCGCGAACATCGCCGCCGAGGCCGCTCATTTCCGCGATTCCGGCTGCGTTGTCGGCGATCGGACCGTAGCAGTCCATCGACAGCAGCATGGCGAGGTTAATGAGCATACCCATCGCGGCGATAGCGATACCGGAAAGGCCACCCACCGCATAGGAGACTACCGTTGCGAGCGCGACGAGGATAACCGGAATGACGGTGCTCAACATACCGGTGCTCATACCGTCGATTATCGTGAGCGCCGGGCCGCTTTCGGAGGCGCGGGCGATCTCGCGCGCCGGCTTGTAGTCCGAGGATGTGTAGTACTCGGTCGCCAGCGAGATCAGGAATCCGGCTACCAATCCGGTCATGAGCGCCCAGAAGACCGCCAGGTCTTCGAGCATGAAGTTCACGATTATGAAGCTGCCGACGATCATGAGGATATTCGACACGTAGACGCCCATATTCATCGAACGTGAGGCGCCGGCCACCTGGGCGCTGAAGTCGTCGGCGACATTCTTCGGGCGGACCATCGAAACGCCGATGATCGAGACGATGATTCCGAGGGCGGCAAGCAGCAGCGGGATCTCGACGCCGAACGCGGCACCGCTGTTCGCCGCGAGTCCGAGCACCATTGCCGCGGCGATCGAGGAGATGTAGCTCTCGAAGAGGTCGCTTCCCATACCGGCGATATCGCCGACGTTGTCGCCGACGTTGTCGGCGATGGAGGCTGCGTTCCGCGGGTCGTCCTCGGGAATCGTCTGCTCGACCTTCCCGACGAGGTCGGCGCCGACATCGGCGCTCTTGGTGAAGATTCCACCGCCGACACGCAGGAAGAGCGCGACTGCGCTCGCGCCGAATGCGAAGCTCAGCGTCGTGTACGGATCGCCGGTAATAAGGTAGGTCAGTGCGAGGCCGAGCACGCCGAACGAAACGGTGGTAAAGCCCATGACGCTCCCGGCGGAGAAGGCGAGCTTCATCGCGTCTTTCCAGCTGTTTCGTGCCGCGGCGGCGGTACGAACGTTCGCCTGGGTGGCGATGTTCATGCCCATGTAGCCGGCGAGCGCCGACACCAGGGTACCGATCAGGAAGAAGATACCGGTGATCAGGCTGACGAATGCGATGAGGATGACGGTCATTATGACCGCGAACCAGGCGAGAATGCGGTACTCGCGCCGCATGAACGCGCTTGCTCCCTGTCGGATCGCGTCGTGGATCTCGGTCATTACCTCGGTGCCGGCGTCCTGCTTCATGATCTTTCGGGTCAGATAGAAGACGTAGAGCAATCCGAGGAGACCGGCGCCTATGACTGCGACATTAATCCAGAGTATGTCCATATAGTCCGCTCCTTAGAGTACGATATTTCGTGCCACGTTGTGCAAAAGTGGGAAAGGGAAACACCAATGTGGCCCGTTGTATGACTTATTCCGCGCGAAGTGTACCATTATTCACAACTCGATTCCTATACGTTGGGTTTCCACGGGGCGGCGATTTCTCACCACCGCTATCGCGTGAAAAACCGCGGCCCGGGGCACCCGCGGCTCACACGTCGGCGGTTTCGAGCTGATTGTTCGAGCTCCGGTCCTCGTCGAGCGCCGTTTGCGCCACCTCGGCCGAGTCGGCGTAACCGAGCTTTTCGGCGAGCCGGAGGCAGGTCGTGTAGCCGGCCATGCCGTAACACGCCATGCGCCGCAACGCGCCGAGAGTCGCCAGATCGCGCACGGTGGCGTCGGTCATGTCGTAAATGTCGCGGATCTCGCGGATAATCCCGTCCGCTGCGGCACACTGCTTGCCGTCGACCGGGAACTGGTACTCGGCGGCAAGCTTCTCAATACGTTCGGCCTGCGCCTTGAGCGTTTGGCGGCGGGAGTCGATATGTCGCGAAACCTGTTCTACGTCGACGTAACCGGCCAGTTTCGAGAGTGCCGCCCTGAACTGAAGTGAGGCGCTGTACATATCCTGAAACTGATGTGCGAGTAATTCTTCTACAGTGTTAACGGCCATAGAATTTCTCCTCGTCGATAGTATGTCACTATGCGATTCGGTTCGACCAGAGCCGGCGGCCCGGCACGACGGTTAATCGCACATCTCCGGAGGGCGCGAACGGGTGGAGCGGCGACCGGCGACCTCCGACGCCGGGCGACACCGACCCCGGGCGACCCTCGATGCGGGGCGACACCGACGCCGGGTGACCCTCGATGCGGGGCGACACCGACGCCGGGCGACCCTCGACGCCGGGCTTTCGCGCATATATGATCTCATTACCGGCGATGAAACCATATTTCTGTTTGAAAGGACCGCATAGATGAGCTTGTCGTTGCCAGAGAGGGAAGCGGCGCTGAACGCCTCGAGCATGGAGGAGCGGCTCGGCGCGCTACGGGAACTGTTCGACACCGTGGCGCGCGGGTCGTCGGATGTACTGCCACCGGCGAGCCGGGAGGTGAACAACCACGTTCACACCACCTACTCGTTCAGCCCGTACTCGCCGACTGCCGCGGCGTGGCACGCGCGCAAATCGGGTCTCGCAGCGGTAGGATCTGTCGATCACGACTCGATTGGCGCGGCCGGCGAGTTGCGGCACGCGGCCGCATTACTCGGGATGGGATCGACGACCGGTGTGGAGGTCCGCGCGGACTTCCGCAACACGCCGTTCGGTGAGAAGCCGCTGAACAATCCCGACGGCGGCGGGGTCGCCTACGTGGTCATTCACGCGGTACCCGAGCGCTCGCGCGAGCGTTTCGCCGAGTTCCTGCAGCCGATTCGCGCGGCCCGCAGCGATCGCAGTCGCCGCATGACCGGGCGGCTCAACGAGCGGCTGGCGTCGGCCGGATGTGAGCCGCTCGACTACGATCGCGATGTGCTGTCCCTCTCCGAATACGAGTCGGGCGGGGGAATTACCGAGCGGCATATCCTCTATGCGGTAGCCGGTCGTGTGCTCGAGACAGCGAGGGGCGAGCCGCTGGTGCGATGGCTGGATGCGAACCTCGGCGTTTCCGTTCCCGAGTCGCTCACTGCGCTCATCTCCGAGGCGGGGAACCCGTACCTGCGCTACGATCTGCTCGGCCTGTTCAAGCGCGAGCTGTTGCCCGAGATATACATCTATCCGGGAGAGCAGGAGTGTGTTCCGGTCGAGCGGGTGGTCGCGTTCGCGCTCGAGGCGGGGGCGGTGCCGGCGTATCCGTACCTCGGCGATGTCGTCGCCTCGCCGACCGGAGACAAACGGCCGGCCCGGTTCGAGGATGCGATTCTCGACGAGCTTATCCCGTGGGTGCGCGAGATCGGCTTCCCGGCGGTTACCTACATGCCGCCGCGCAACACGCGCGAGCAGCTCGATCGTGTTGCAACCCTTTGCAGGGATAACGACCTGATCGAGATTTCCGGGGTAGACATCAACAGCCCCCGGCAGAGCTTCAACTGTCCGGAGGTGCTCGAACCGGAGAACACGCACCTCATCGACTCGGCGTGGGCGCTGGTCGTGCATGAGCGGGTGGCGGATGTCGAGGCGGAGCTTGGACTCTCCGTGCGCAGCGGAGAGCTCGCGCGGCTCTCTCCGCTCCAGCGCGTGCAGACCCTTGCCCGCGCGGCCGACGGGATCGAGTGGCGCAGCGAACCGGACCCCGGCGAGATTGCCGAACGGGTGCGGAGGGCATGTTCAGCTCGTTCTCGATGAACTGCTGCGCCGGAAGACAACCGGGTAGCCGCCGGGCGCCGGTCACTCCCCGCCCGGCTATCGCTCCTGAAAGAGCTCGACGATCTCGCCGTCGGGGCCCGTGAAAAACGACAGGCGCACCGCGTACGGCGGAGAGCTCGGAATATCGACGTCTTTCGGTTCGACGGTGATCGGCGCGCCGGCGGCGCGGGCGCGCTCGGTTGCCGCATCGCAATCGTCGACGCCGAGCGCGAAATGAAGCAGCGCCGCCTCCGATTCCCATGTCTCTTCGGGTCGTTCGAAGATCTCGAGGTGGCCTCCCGAGCCGACCGCGAGCATTGCCGCTCGTGTACCGGGCTCACCCCAGGAGTGTGCCGGCTCGAATCCGAACACCTCCCGATAGAAGGCGAGCGAGCGGTCGTAATCGCGGGTACGAATTGCTACGTGGTGAAATCCTGATACGGTCAATTGTGTGCTCCTATACCATCTTCAGAAAGCGCTCAATATAGCGGTCGAGGCCGGGAAAGTCGACCGGTTCCACGCGTTCCTTCTCGATCGAGAGGAGCGACTTCAGGTCGTCCGGTGTGCACTGCTCGACCGCGCAGCGGCCGGTCATCGCCGCGCCGAAGGCGGAGGCCTCGGGTATCCCGGTCAGCGAGAACTGCACCTTCGGAAAGAGAGCGGCCATGAGTGCGTTGTAGTCACGATTTCTTCGGAAACCGCCCTCGGTGTACACGTTCGCGACCGCATCGAGGCCGACGCGTTCGAAGGCGACCTTGCTCTGCGCGGCGATACTCAGGTTGAGCACCGCGTAGGCGGTGTCGAGGTCGCGGAAAAACTCCGGGATCCGCTCGCCCGACCGGATATCGGCGAGCTCGTACGTCTGCGAGCCGTCCACCACCCGTGGCCGGCTGTCGGGGAATTGCCCGCTGCCGACGACCACGCTCGGCAGGATGAAGCGCGAGGCATCATCCATCACCCTTTTATATACTTCCGGATCGAACGCCGGAAGCTCGTCGGTTCCGTGAATCGACTTCAGAATGTCCGTATACGTCTCGAACTCGAGGCCGGCCATGAGAATCGCGGTTTTCACCGGCGTGCCTTCCGCCGACAGGTTGAAGAAGACCGACTTGCCGATTTCGTTCTCGGCGAACTCCACGCGCTCGGCCGGGCGCATGACCACGCACCACGTGCCGGTCGAGTTCAGGACGAACGGCTCATTTTCGGTGACCAGGTACGGCAGCAGCGACGCGTTCGAGTCATGAATGCCGCGGGTGATGATCGTATCTTCCGGCAGCCCGACGCGCTCGGCGAGATCGGACTTCAGCGTGCCGAGTCGCTCGTACGGGCGGGAAACGTCCGGCGGCAGCCGGTCGCGGATGCCGAGGCGGTCTGCGACCGATGACCAGGTTGCCGCGTGGAAGTCCCAGAGGTAGGTGTGATTGCCGACATAAGTCCAGTCTGC
>SLIN01000249.1 GCA_007135605.1 Spirochaetales bacterium
CCTCGTTCGTAGTGATGCCGTTCTCCACGAAGCCGCTCCACAGCGTGAAGTTCTCATCCCAGTAGCCGAATTCCATGTTGAACGAGCGGTCGACCGGCTGAAAGCTCATCTGGCGCACGAAACGCTCGCGGTCACTCATCCGCGATTCCCATTTGGGCCGGCACGGCGCGATCGTCTCGCCCACTATCCCACCTCCAATAGCACCTTCGAGCGTAGTGGGGCCTCTTCGAGTCGGTCAATGTAACCGGACAGCGTGGCACGACAATCGGTCGGTTTTTGAAGGTAGGGGGAGCTACCGGTAACCGGGTCCCAGAGGGTAGCCGCCGGCGCCGTAAGAAATGCTGTCTGAATCTGGCACCGAATGCAAACCCGTTCACCCAGTCGAGATCAACACGCAAAGCGGGCGTTACCGCGCCATAAGCATGAATACCATGGCAACACCGGCGAAACCGTAAAGGACGGCGACAACGGAAGGCTCGATTCCGAGCCTCGCCCGCCGGGCGGCGGCTACGAGACGAGACAGCACCGGATGAGTCACCACACGATACAGCATGAATCCGACCGCCAGTACGATTGCCGTATCGACCATCGCTTGACCACCGAAGAAGTCGATAGTCTGGATGGTGGAGATATTTGTCAGGCGTGAGAACAGCGCCGCCGTTTGCCCTGGAAAGAGCCCGATAGCCACACATCCGGCAGCAATCGTCACGATCGGGGGGTACATTCGTCGCGCCACACGCTCGATCCCCGGCGCCGTACGCGACCGCCCGCGAAACACCGTCGAGAGTTTGATGAACGACGCTACGGTACCTATTGAGGTAATCGTAAGCAACGGGTAAAGAGCGAATTCCTTCGTACCGGCGGATAGCATTGTTTTGCTAACGTAGCCGTTGAACAGCGGCACACCGGAGATCGAGGCCGCGCCGACGACAAAGCAGGCGGCAACAAGCGGCATCCGGAGGCCGAGACCGGCAAGATCGGTAATGCGTCTCTTTCCCGTCTGGCTGATCACGATTCCGATCGTCAGGAACAGCAGGCTCTTGAAGAGCGCGTGGTTCACCATGTGAAAGAGAGATCCGGCTACCGCGACACCGGCGCCCACCGAGCCGAGCGCGGCGAAACCGGTGAGGATGTATCCCATCTGCGACACCGAGTGAAACGCCAGGAGCCGTTTCATGTCCGTTTGCACGAGCGCAAGCATAACTCCCGCCACTGCGGTAACCGGGCCGAGGATCTCGAACAGCATGGTAATCGGAACGGCCGGAACGGCATTAACAATACGGAACAGCGTCAGAAATCCCGCCTTGATCATGAGGCCCGACAGGAGCGCCGAAACCGGATGCGGCGCCTCTCCATGCGCTTCCGGAAGCCAGATATGAAACGGAAAGAAGGCGACTCGCGTTCCGATTCCGGCGATAATCGCAGCTGTTGCGATCAGCATCTCCGGCGAGGGCGCCTCACCCGCTCCCGCGTCGGCGATCGCGTGGATCGACAGAACACCGGTCTCACGATACAGCACGAATACTCCCAACAAGTAGAGACTCATGCCTACCGTACCGATCACCAGATAGCGGAATCCCGCGTACACCGCGCGTGGCTTCCGCTTGTAGGCGATCAGCAGATATGCCGAAAGGGAGAGAATCTCGAAAAAGACGAACATGTTGAACAGGTCCGTCGAAAGCATGAGACCGATCATTCCGGCAACCGCAGTGAGAAACACGAATGAGAAGTGAGGTCCGTAGCTTCCCTCCGCGCGAGCGTACCAGTAAATGAGCAGCGCTATGATGAACACGACAAGAACGCCAATCGATGTCAGACCGTCCAGCCGGAGTTCGATTCCCACGGGAGGGATCCATCCGCCGACCGCCACTGCAACGCCGGCCGTCACGGCGGACACCGTAACCCGGAGCGCCACCGCGGTAGCGGTAAAGAGAGAAGCTACCGTCGCAACGGCGTCGAGCGTTCGAAGTCGGAGTATTTCCGCGATAAGGGCGATCGCGGCGCCGATCAACGGTAGCAGTACCAACAGCGATATCATTGCTGTTCCTCCTGCTCCGAAATCAGCCGCTCGATCTCACGCGTGTCGGTCGTCCCATACGAGCGGTACAACGCATAGCTCAGCACGAGCGCGAGAGCGGTAATACAGATTCCGACCACGATCGCGGTTAGCATGAGCGCTTGAACCAGCGGATCTACGATATCGAGCCGGCCCTCCCGGAGAATCGGAGCCTCGCTTCCGGCCCGCGAGCCGAGCAGAATGAAAAGCGTCACGAGGGCACTGTTGATGATCGAAAGCGCGATTACTTTCTTAATGAGATCTCGTTGAAAAAGGAGTCCGGCGAAACCGACGAGAAAGACAATCCCTACCAGCAATCGGTCCATCACGGATCCTCCTCGAACAGCTTGAGGCAGATTACGCTGACCCCCGCACCAACCTTCACACCGAACAGCACGTTGAGCATGAAGATGAAAGCGATCGGACCAGTCTCACCCACTGTGCCGATCGACAGAAAATTGCCGAGAAAGTTACCGGACAGGAGAAGCCCGATCGCACCGACGACGAGCAATCCCGAGAGTGCGATGGCTTCCGCCAGATGGACCGGTTCCACCGGGAACCGTCGCTCGGTCGTCTTCGAACCACGACCGAGGGCAAGCATTATTACCCCGGATGCGATCACCACGCCGCCCTGAAACCCGCCCCCCGGCGTTGCATGCCCGAAGGTGATGAGGTAGAAGCCGAACAGCATTACGAACGGTGCGAGCTTCCGCGATACAACATCGAGCATATCTGTCCGACGTCCGATCATCGCTCCGACTCCAGAACGAACAGAATCGCCGATACCGCGAGCAGCAGTACGATCGCTTCCCCGAGGGTGTCGTAGAGACGATAGCCGAGATACACCGCCGCCACCAGATTGACCGCGCCGGTTTCGTGAAGACCGTGCTCGAGCAGATAGTCGCGAACCGGCGTAGGAGCACCGGCCGGCGCCGGATCGGAGGTCGGCAGTACGACAGCGCCCGTAAGAACCGCGAGGAGAATCAGTGCGGCGAGAGCTGCGCCGGTCTTCATTCCTGATGCTCGCCTCCACGCGTCCGGTGGATGAACCACACGAAAATGAGTGCGGTGACTCCCGCTCCGACGGCAGCCTCCGTTAGCGCCACATCCGGCGCATCGAGATGGTAGAAGAGTAGCGCACCGAGAAGACTGAACGCCCCCAATAGGATGACCGCCGCGAGCGGTTTTTTCATCCAGAGGCATGCGATCGCAACGATAACCTGCAGTCCCAATAGAAGCTCAGTCATGCCGATCACTCCACATCGCCGCGCTCGTCCCAGGCGCGCCGCCACGGAACCATCTCTCTCTTCCAGGCATATCGACCAATAATATGAGACGATACCGGACTCGACACGAGAAAGAAGAGCCCGATAACGATGAGCTTCCCCGTCATGGGACCGAGCTCGACGAGAAACGCGCATCCGATAATCACCGATAGCGTTGCAGTCGTCGCGCACGTAGCGGACGCCTGAAGGCGGGTATAGACATCCGGGAAAATGAGAACACCGACATTTCCCACGACCCCGAAGAGAATACCAACGCATATCAACGACCACCCGATTATCGTCGCAATCATGCCGATTTCTCCCGGTCGGAGAAGTACTTCGTAATCGCCAACAGTCCGATGAAACCGAAGATGTCGTATACCAGCGCTACGTCGAGATAGACCGGCACCTGCTGCTTCACCGCAATAAGGACGAGCACAGCGAGAACCCCCGCCGTCGTCATATTCAGACCGATCATGCGATCGACCACGCTCGGACCGATGATCACCCGCGTCAGGCTTACTGCCGAATTCGCCAGGAAGAAGAGCACAACAATATCGAAGAAGCTCATACCCATATCCGCCGCAGGTATCTCTCCATACCGCCGCTTATCGCTCGGGCCGCGTGCTTCGAGTGTCCCGTCCGTGAGTCGAGCCAATGCACGATCAGATGATCGTCATCGAGCTCGAGCGTTATGGTACCCGGCGTGAGCGTGATCGAGGTTGCGAGCGCCACGCGAGCGACGTCCGAACGCAAGCGCGTCCGGAAGTGGACGATGCGCGGGTCCATGGTTCGCCGGAAGACGAGTACCATCACCCGAAAGCTGGATACGTACACCCGGAAGAGCAGGTAAACGACGTACACGCCTCCCCAGTGGAGACTTGGAAGAAGCGCACGTCGCGATGACTCACTCTCGTCGATAAACGCATCGTAGGTGAGAACCGCGACGGTCAGCGAAAAGAACAGCCCTGCGACTATCGAGAACACGGTGAACGACCCGCTGAACAGCACCCACCCTATCGACAGGTAGAACGCCGTGATTACGATACGCACGAGCTTCCATCTTCGTCTCGCACCGGCGAATCTCATGATATCTACTCGTTCTCTTTGGCGAGAAGCGCTTCGCGTACTTCCGCCGCAGTTGCTGCCGATGCCAGCGCGGAGCGAAACGTCGGATCGTGAAGAAACCGGGCGAGACGACTCAACACCCGCAAGTGATCGGTTACCGAGCTCTCAGGAGCCAACAAGAGGAAGAAAAACGAAACCGGCTCACCATCCGGGGCATTAAATGCGACTCCCACATTGCTGCGGGCAAACCCTAGAGCCCGGCGTGTCACGGTGTTGGACAAAACGTGCGGTATCGCGATACCACCACCGATCGCGCTCGAACTCTGTTCTTCGCGGTCAGACAACTGTCGACGCAGCGCCTCTCCGTTTGTTACCGCTCCGGCAAGCTCGGCAAGCTCGGCGAGGCGCGAGATCACCACTTCCTTCCCGCCTTTCGGCAGGTCGAGCTCAACAGCCCGCTCATCGAACAAATCGGACAACTGCATTTGTTCCTCCAGCAACCCAACGGCCCAATCCACCGGCACGGAAAAGAGAATTCCGGTTCCCGGATTATCGAGCCCGCCACATATCTCGTCGAGAAGCTTTCGAAGTGTCCCGACCGCCCTCTCATCGCGTACTACCGCCAGAATGGTGTGATTATACGGCTTGTTCCCCTTCATGAACGGGCGGAACTCCGCGAACAGCGGAACCTCGTAGCTGAGAAATCTTCCCATGCCTTCCGAGTCGAGTATTGTAGCACCGTCGATGCCGGCATCGACGTACGCTTCGAGCACCTGCTCGAGAAGCTCTTCGTTGTTGAGTACGAAAACGATGAGTTTCACGCCTATTACCGTCCCAATCGGGCAACTTCCGTCGATGAGGAGAGTATCAGAGCAGCGTACCGGTCACAATGCAAACAGCCCCGTGCACACGCGACTTTGCTCTCCCGTTGATATTACATTCCGCGGCAAGTGGCCCCCACGCAGTGACGAATCGAACCGTAGCCCGAAGCCCTACAGGCCGGGATACCAGCTCCTGGCGTTCTCCCGGAAGAACTCTCTGAGCACGTCGTCGGGCAACTCGATGCCGTCGTGTACTTCGTCTCCGAACGTCACCGGTTGATTTCCGGCGAAGTAGGCGTGTTGCGCGAGATAGTCCTTCCGGACCTTCTCGTAAAGCTCCTCCCGCTCGACG
>SLIN01000208.1 GCA_007135605.1 Spirochaetales bacterium
CGCAGCGCATCGAGAATCGAGCCGATCTGCTCGTCGAGGTACGACACGTTGGCGAAGTACGCCCGGCGCGAGCGGCGGATGTCCTCGTCGGTGATCGGGTAGTTGCGCCAGTCGTTGGCATCGAGGATGCGCTTCGAGTGCGGGTCGAGCTCCTCGTACGCCATCGCGGGAATGTCGGGCATGAGATGGTCGCAATCGGCGTACAGCTCCCAGTAGCGCCGGCGGGCGACGTACGGGTCGTGCGGATGGGTGAAGCTCACCGTGAGCATCCACGGGCGCTCGTCGGCGCCGCGGGCGAGACGGTAGATCTCGGCGCGACCGTGGTGAGCGACGTCATCGTCGAACTCGAGCTGATTGCTGATCTCGGCGACACCGGAGCCGGTGACCGAGCCCATGTTGTGGTACCACCAGTCGGCACGTTCGCCGGGAGAGCGGTAGTCGGGGGTCCAGCCGAAGTCGGCCGGATAAACATCTGTAGTAAGCCGGCGCTCGAAGCCGTGCAGCTGATCGGGGCCGACGAAGTGCATTTTGCCGGTGAGGCAGGTGCTGTAGCCGGCGCTGCGCAAGTGGTGCGCGCATGTCGGCGTGTCCGCGCGCATCTCCGCGCCGTTGTCGTAGACGCCGGTGCGGCTCGGCAGCTGCCCGCTCATGAAGCTCGCACGCGCCGGGGCGCAGAGCGGCGAGGCGGTATAGCAGTTGGAAAAGCGGACCGAGCGGTCGGCGAGCGCGCGCAGGTTCGGCGTATGCAGCCAGTCGACCGGGCCGTCGGGGAAGAGCGTGCCGGCGAGCTGGTCGACCATGAAAACGAGGATGTTGGGTTGCGCCATGGCCGGAAGCGTAGCAGGTCGCAGGCGGCGGGGGAAGGTGGCCGGCTGGGCAAACGTGCGCCGGCACCGGTCGGCTGCGGGCGTAGCGGCGGCGATCAGGGCGGCGGGTGACGTGGCTACCGGGAACGCGCCGGCCGGCGGATTGCCACCTTCGCAGTGCGACGACGCGGGGCCGCATCATCATCATCCATCCATCTAACATTTGCGCCAATTTTGCTCCACGGCGGGGTCGCCGCTCTGTCGCGTTCACGTACGGGTGCACTACACTTTTCACGCGGAACGACGGTTCGAAGGAGGTGGATATGGCCTCACTGTCTCTGGAGCTCGCCGAGCGAATTCTCACCGGCTGCAAGGAGTCGATCGCGCACTCCGGATACCGGATGTGCGTCACGGTTACCGATGAGCGCGGCGATCCGGTCGCGATGTTTCGCACCGACGGGGCTTCGTGGCGCACCCCGGACATCGCGAGGGGCAAGGCGGTCGCCGCAGCATGCATGGGCAAGCGTACCGGAGATCTCGAGCATCGCGCGAACGATCCCATCTTTCTGCCGTTCACTATGATGCAAGGCGGCAACTTCATCCTCGGACGCGGCGCGGTGCCGGTCTTTCTCGAGGGAGAGCTGGTCGGTGCGGTCGGAGCGAGCGGAGGGACGCCGGAGCAGGATGAAGAGATAGCGATCGCCGGTGTCGAGTACGCCGGGGCGTCGAGTGAAGCGTAAGGAGGAGTATCGATGAAGATCGGATTTATCGGACTGGGAATCATGGGAAAGCCGATGGCGAAGAACCTTCGCGCGGCCGGCTACGAGCTCTTGGTGCACGATATCGTCGCCGGACCGGTTGACGAGCTGGTCGCCGCCGGCGCTGCGAAGGCCGACTCGGCGCGCGAGGTCGCCGAGCAGAGCGACTGTGTGATCACCATGCTGCCGAACTCGCCGGAGGTGGAAGAGGTCATCCTCGGAGAGAACGGAGTACTGGAGGGTGTTCGCGACGGCTCGATCGTCGTCGATATGAGCTCGATTGCGCCGCTGGTATCACAACGGGTCGGCGAAAAGCTGAAGGCGAAAGGCGCGGAGTTTCTCGACGCGCCGGTGAGCGGCGGAGAGCCGAAGGCGGTCGACGGGACGCTCGCGATCATGGTCGGCGGCGACGAGGCGGTATTCAATAAGCTCGAGCCGATTCTGCTCAAGATGGGCGCCTCGGCGGTACTGTGCGGCGAAATCGGTAGCGGGAACGTCACGAAGCTTGCCAACCAGATCGTGGTCGCGCTGAATATTTCGGCGGTGTCCGAGGCGATGGTACTCGCGACGAAGGCGGGGGTCGATCCGGAAAAGGTCTTCAACGCGATCAAGGGCGGACTCGCCGGCAGCACGGTCATGAACGCGAAAATGCCGATGATCCTCGATCGCAACTTCAATCCCGGCTTCCGTATCGAGCTGCACATCAAGGATCTACAGAACGCGCTCGATACCGCTCACGAGATCGGAGTACCGGTGCCGCTGACCGGCGAGGTCATGGAGTTCATGCAGGCGCTGAAGGTTCAAGGCAAGGAGAAGAATGACCACGGCGGGCTCGTGCAGTTCTTCGAAGGGCTCGCCGGCGTCGAGGTCCACCGGAAAGCCTGACCGATTTTCGCGATTTCCGGTACGGGTGTACTCACCGCCCGCTTTCCGATAGCATTATTGCAATCGAGGGGGCGGAATGTCCCGGCTTCAGCCGCCGGCGCCGTTCGATAGTCCTCCCGCACCGGAAGCTTTCTTGAGAAACGAAACGAACATCGCCACAGATACATACGCCGGCGGTCGCCAAGCCGGCCGGCGCCCTTCCTACGCCTACGTCGCGCTCGTAGCGGGCATCGTCGGCTCGATTATGACCGTTCCGGGTCAGACGAACGGTATGTCGCCGTTTATCGATATGCTTATCGGTGCACTCGGTCTCAGTCGCGTCGCCGTCAGTACCGCGTACATGATCGGAACGGCCGGGAGCGCACTGATTCTGACGCATGCGGGCGTGCTCTATGATCGTTTCGGTGCGAGAGTTGTCGGCACCGCCGCGGCCGCGCTTCTGGGCGCGAGCGTGCTCGGACTGAGTCGCGTCGACGCGGCGGTCGGATTTCTCGCCGGCCTCGGGCCGCTGTTCTCGCCGTATGTAATCGCGGTGGTACTGCTCTCGATTGGCTTTCTCGGCGCTCGGTTTTTCGGGCAGGGCGTACTCAGCATGGTCTCGCGCAACATGATCATGACCTGGTTCAACGACCGGCGAGGGCCGGCGAACGCGTTGCTCGGAACATCGATCGCCGTAGCATTTGCGGGCGCGCCGACGCTCTTTAACGTCCTTATCGGCCGCTACGGGTGGAGCGGCGCGTGGGGTGTGCTCGGTTTCGTGCTGTTCGGATTCGCCGCCGTGGTCTTCCTCTCCTATCGCGACGCTCCGCGCCGGAAGCGCGTCGAGCATCCTCCGCCGGCGGCACAGGAGCCCGGTCGTTCGAAAGGCGCGGCACACGACTCCGAGGATGCTGCCGCCGCAGCGGAGTCGCATGACGCAACCGCCGCAGTGGAGTCCGGCGATTCGCGCCTGCCGGCTCCCCGTGTGCTCGTCCGGCTTTTCGACCATCTCAAGCGTCGCGAACCGCTTCATCCCCAGGTCGATTTCACACTGAAGGAAGCAAAGCGCACGTGGCTGTTCTGGATCTTCTGCGGCGGACTCGGACTCGGCTCTCTGGTCGGCACCGGCTTCACGTTTCATGTAGTTGATCTGCTCGGGTCTGTGGGGTTGAGCCGCGAGGCGGCCCTGGCGGTCTTCGTGCCGTCGTCCCTCATATCGGTCGCCATTCAGATGACGGCAAACATAGCGAGCGACTTTACGCGGCTCAAGTTTCTCGTAGTTGCCCAGATGCTCGGAGTGTGCGCGGTTTCGGTCGCCGCTACCCTCGGAGCTCCGGTTGTCGCGTACTGGCTCGCCGCGTTGGGACTCGCCACGACGACCGGACTGGGTGCGGTCGTATCGGTTGTTGCCTGGCCGCGCTATTTCGGGCTCACCAATCTCGGCGCGGTCTCCGGTTTCGCCTTCTCGTGGCTCGTGGCAGGAAGCGCCCTCGGCCCGTACGCCTTCAGCCTCGCCGAGTCGCTGACCGGCGACTACCGGGCGGCAGCGCTGCTCTTTATCGTCACAGCGATCGCGCTCGCGTTCGGCGCCCTGCACGCCTCGCATCCGGTGCGTCCGCAGAGGGCGTAATCAGGCACCGTCGCCTTCGTTCGCGGTGCGACCGGGGGTGGGCCCGACGGCTCGCTGCCGGAAGCAGCAAGCGTACTCCGGAGTCGCAGCGACTGTCCCAGGCCGGTTCCGACCCTTGTTTCCCCCCAAGCCCCGTCGTACCATTCGCAATACAGGAGGGCCCGCCATGAGAGTATGCCGGTCGGTGTTCGGCGCCGCAGCCATCACGATTTTCGCCACTATAGCGGTTACACCGGTACATCCGCAGATGGATATGCTCCCGCAGATCTTCCGCGATCTGCCCCCGGAGATGCAGCAGGGACTGCCGCATGATATGACGCACGAGGAGTACCGGCAGCTGACGCGGAACGTCGACTTCTTCACTATGTTCATGTCGATGTTCATCCCCGGATACGCGATGTTTCAGGTCGAGCGGCCCGCCCTCGGCTGGACGATCGCCGGGGCCCGCGTTGCCGGCGCCGGCCTCATGATCGGAGCAATCGTCCGGCAGTGGAACGACTGGCAGGATCTGCGCGATCTCGACAATCTCGAACCGCCGAGCTATCGGAGGTTCCGCAATAACGCCTTTCTCTTTGCCGGTGGCGTGTTCGTGAACGCGGTCGCCTGGGCGGCGGATGTCGCCGGCGCCTACCGGATCGCGAACGACGACCGCAACTTCGTCATTTACAAGTACGGTTTACGTAAAGGGTTGGAGCCCGGCGACGAACACGCCGAAATCGAGTATATACGCGGGCTGCTGTTGCAGGATTCGGATTTCGAAGCACGGGTTCGTGGGGAGCTCGGGCAGGCGCTCGCCCGCTACGCGGAGCTGTTTCCGAGCGGCGAGTACCGGGCGGAGGTCGAGTACTACCGCGGTTCGCTCGCCTTTCGCACCGGCGAGCCGGCACGCGCCCTTCTCCATCTATCGCGCCAGATCTACTTCTTCCCCGACCACCGTTTCACGCCGCAATCGCAGCATCTCGCAGCGCGGATCGTCGCGATCGAACGCACCAGATGGCCGGACGACTGGGCGCTGTTGCTGGAAATGTTCGGAGCCGAAGAGGTGGCATTCGCCGCGCAGAACAATGCGGTGCTCCCCGGTGCGACCGATCCGGAGGGCGCAGAGTACGCCGAACGCGTTCGCGACTATCTCGAACGGTTTGCCGAACTGCGGGATCCCGAGTTCGCCGACCTGTATATCGAGGAGGTGCTCGACATCGCCCGCAGATCGGCCGGCTCGGCATACGCCGACAGCGCGCTCTACCACGCCGCGCGCAGGCAGGAAGCGGTCGGGCGAACCGAAGAGGCGATCGTCACATGGAGCGTGCTCGCCACACTCTACCCCGAATCGCGGCATTGGGCCTCGGCCATGCTGCGAGCCGGTCGGCTGCTGGAGGAGCAGCGCGACGGCGAGCGGTATGCCGCGCGTTTCTATGAGCGACTCATCGAGCGCATGCCGGAGAGCGAGGAGGCGCGGGAGGCGCGAGGGCGGATTTAGGTGGGGAGGGGGA
>SLIN01000098.1 GCA_007135605.1 Spirochaetales bacterium
GCAGATAGTGCTCCCGTCTACATTTTTTATACATATCGGGCGACGGGACGATTCCTTTAAAGATTACTCCGACTATTGTTCGCTTCAAGCGAGCGGCGAGGGTGCGCTCGCCGGCGGTGGTTCGGTGCGGTGCGGCCGGCCGAGCGGCATCTCAGCGGCGGGGGGAAGTGCACTCGCCGGCGGGGTTCGCCCGGCCGAGCGGCTTCTCGTCGTGCGCGCGAGCTCGCGGGCCGACGCCGGCGCGCGCCCTTACTCGCCGGCGATAAGTCCCCGCTTGCGCAGCATCGGCTCCAAGCGCGGGTCGCGCCCGCGGAAGCAGCGGTATGCCTCCGCCGGATCCACGCTGTCGCCGGCGGAGAGCACGCACTCGCGGAAGCGGGAGGCGAGATCGCGGCTGAAAACATCACCAGAATCAATAAACGCCTCGAAGGCGTCGGCCTCGAGCACCTCCGCCCACATATAGACGTAGTAGCCGGCCGCGTACCCGCTGGTCGAGAAAAGGTGCCGGAAGTGGGACAGGCGATGGCGCAGTCCGATCGCAGGCGGCACACCGAGCCGGCGGCACTCGGATTTCTCGAAGGCGGCGATGTCGGGCGCGGGCGGGGTGTCGGCCGCGCGGGCTCTGTCGACGGCCGTCGCGTCGCCGGCGGTCTCCTCGCGGCCGGCGCGCCCCTGCGAGGTGTCGGTTGCCGGGGCGCCGTGCAGCCCCTGCGAGGTGTCGGCTCCCCGGGCGCCGTGCAGCCCCTGCGAGTCGCCCGCCGCGCGCGCGCCGTGCAGCGCCATATCGACGAGCGCGCAGGCGGTGTATTCGACGGTCCTGAAACCCTGATTGAATTGGCGCGCGGCACGAATGCGTTCGATCAACTCGTCGCTGATCGGCTCGCCGGTTTCCGCGTGACGCGCGTGTTTCTTGAGCACCCCGGGCTCGAACGCCCAGTTCTCGTGCATCTGCGACGGCAGCTCGACGAAATCGCGAAGCACATTCGTACCCGACAGGCGTACATAGGTTACATCCGACAGCAGTCCGTGCAACGCGTGGCCGAACTCGTGAAAGAGGGTGCGAACATTATCGAAACTGAGCAACGTGGGCCTGCCGTTCGCGGCTTTCGCGAAGTTGTTGTTGTTCGCGATGATGGGATAGCGGTAGCCGTCGCGGTTGCGTGCCTGCTCGCGATACTCGCTCATCCACGCGCCGCCGCGCTTGGTAGCGCGCGCGAAGTTATCGCTGATGTAAATGCCCACGATCCCGCCGCTCGCTTCCTCGCGCACCTCGAACAGTCGTACATCCGGATGGTAGAGCGGCACATCGTGAACCTCGGTGAACACAATCCCGTAGAGCCGGTTTGCGCACTCGAACATCGCCTCGAGCATACGGTCGAGCTGGAAGTACGGCTTGAGCTCGCTCTCGTCGAGATTGTAGCGCTCCCGGCGCACCCGTTCGGCCCAGAAGTGCCAGTCCCACCCTTCGATCGTGCCGGGCGCCCCGGCGGTGCGCGCGGCATCTTCCAGGTGCTTCTGCTCTTCGGCCGCCCGCGCCTTTGCCGGCTCCCACACCTTCTCGAGGAGCTCCAGCACAGCCGCCGGCGTTTTCGCCATGCGGTCGTCGAGCGCATACTCGGCGTACGTGGCATAGCCCATGATCCGGGCGAGCTCGGCGCGAAGCTGAACTATTCTGGCAGCGGTCGGACGCGTGTCGCGTTCGGGGTTCGCCTGCCCACGCGCCTTGTACGCCTTCCACACTTTTTCGCGCAGATCGCGGCGCGTCGAGTAGGTAAGAAACGGATCTACAAGTGATGGGGAGAGATTGAACGCGTAGCCGTCGAACCCTTTCTCGGCGGCCACAGACGCTGCGGCATCGAGCACGAACTCCGGCAATCCGGCTCGGTCGGCCTCGGTCTCGAGGCGGAGGGTGAACTCCGCCTCGTCGGCGAGCACCGCCTGCGAGAAGTCGGTGTAGAGCGAGGCAAGCTCCTCGGTGATCCCGGCGAAACGCGTGCGATCCTCACCCTTTAACTGTGCGCCGGCCCGTACGAACTGGAGATGAAGGCGCTCGAGAAGGCGCAGTTGCTCCGCGCCGAGCTGGAGATTGTGCCGCTCGGCGTAGAGGCGATCGATGCGTGCGAAGAGCCCCTTGTGCAGAGTGATCCAGTTACGGTGCGAAGCGATCACCGGGGCGAGCTCGCGCTCCACCGCCTGTAGCTCGTCGCTGGTTTCGGAGGCGGTGAGGTTGGAGAAGAGGAGCGCGACGCTTCTCATCGCCTCACCGCTGCGATCGAGTGCGGCGACGGTGTTCTCGAACGTCGCCGGAGCGGAGTCCCCGGCGATCGTCTCGATCTCCTCGCGGTGCCGGCTCATCGCGGTATCGAGCGCCGGCTTGAAGTGCTCGGGCCGTATCCGGTCAAACGGCGGGAGTCCGTACGGAGTCTCCCAGTGCTGCAACAGTGGATTCGATTCCATTCGAAAATAGTCGTTGCGGTATCTGTATCAGTCAAGGGGAAATTCAGGAGAGGCTTTACATGCAAGTCGACAGAGGGTGCAGGGGTCAGGCGATGGGTCTGTCAGGCGATGGCTCTTGACCGCGACATCGGTCCTGGATATTATAGAGATAATAAGGGACTCGTACTCTCGGGGACGCCCGGAGGCGAAATGGCAAACTCGAGCGAAAGCCGGGGGCGCAAAGCTATGGAGCTACGTCGCAGGACAGCGATACGCCAGCCAAGCTGCCGAAGTCTTGCTCCGCTTGCGAAACGGCGGAGCGTTCAGACCCGCCGCGAACGCCGGCCTGACTGACCGACTTTTCCGGCAGCCGGCACCATAGCCTTCTACGTTTCACGAATGGAGGCTCCGCTTTGGAGGTCCAGGCCGCGGCGGCTCTCGCAGTCGCACTATTTTTTCTCGCGCTTATCGTCGTCGCTGTATGTCGTGCATCCGCCGAACGTGCACGAGGCGAGCTCGACTGGCGCTCCATGGCGAACAACACGTCGGATCCTCTGTTCGTGGTCGAAGTTGCTGCAGCTCATGAGCGCGAGCCCGATATCGCCTTCGTTCGTTACAACAGCGCCTTCGCCCGCCATTTGCCGGAAGCCCGGACGGGGTCGGGCACGGATACGGCAAAACGGCTCTTCGGCGACCATTTCGTTGAGCTCCTCCGGGCGGCGAAAGCCGCAACCGATGGTCGCTCAGAGCCGGTTGACCTCGTTCCGGGGCGCGACACCTCACCGGCGGCTTGTGTATCGTTGACACCGGTGAAGCTTCGCGGTCACACGGTCCGTTACGCCGGTTCGTTCTTGCCGCGAAACGCGACCCCGTCGGTCGCCTTCGAAGACCCGGGTCGGGGTGCGGCACCCGACGTCACCGGGGGCGCGGTTACCGCGGAGCGAGGCGCACGCACGGTCGGGAATCTGTACGGTTCGCACGACCCGCTCACCGGCCTTCCCGAACGGCGTGCATTGGAGCAGGCACTCTACCGAATCGCACAGCGGTATCACCGCGAGCCGCCCGGTGCTCTGCTGATGCTTGATCTCGATCACTTCAAGGCTATCAATGACACGATGGGATACGAGGCCGGCGACGATGTGCTCGTCGAGACGGTGGATATCTGCAAACGAAACATCCGTGCCGGTGACACGATGTTCCGGATCACCGGCGATGAGTTCGTCATCATACTCCTCGGAGCGACTGTCGATGCAGCGGCAGATATCGCCGAGCGGCTGCTGACCGACCTCGAATCCGCACCGGTGCGCCGTGGCGAGATCGCCGGGCGAGTTACCTGCAGTGCGGGACTCGTGCCGATCGACCGGTCTCTCGACGTCGACGACATGCTCCGCCTCGCATCGATAGCCGTACAGCAGGCGAAGCGTGCCGGGCGCAATCGGGTCGCACGCGCGGTATATGACGACACGCGAAACGAGACAGCCGGCACCACGGTTCGCTGGATCTCCCGACTGGAGAACGCACTGGAGGAGGACCGAATAGGAGTCGTCTTCCAGCCGATCGTGTCGGTTTCGGAGGGCACTGTATTCGCCTACGAGTGTCTCATGCGATTGCATGAACCGGACGGTGCGGTGACGCTTCCGGGCGAATTCATCGGGGCCGCCGAAGAGTTCGGTCTGATGCCGTCGATCGACCTTCTCGTCGTGCAGAAGGTGCTGGCTCGGGCGCGGGAAATGCCGGAGGTGCGGTTTTTCGTGAACCTCTCGGCGGCCACCCTCGGTAACCCGCGAGCATGCGACCGTCTTCTACGCACCGTGCAGGAGAGCGAAATCGATCCGACGAATCTGCATTTCGAAATAACCGAGACGGCGGCGGTCTCCGACTTCGGAGAGACCGTCAGGCGAATGAGAGATTTAACCGATATCGGCTGCCACTTCGCACTCGACGACTTCGGGGTCGGTTTCTCGTCGTTCGCCTATCTGCGCGAGCTCCCCGCCCGCTACATTAAGCTCGACGGGTCGTTCGTACGGGAAATCGAATCCGACTGGTCGAGGAGGCGAATACTCCGGTCGTTGATCGGCATGTGCCATGCGCTCGACAAGAAGGTAATCGCCGAATGGGTGGAGAGTGAGGCGATTCTCACGATACTGCGAGAAATGGAGGCGGACTACGGGCAGGGGTTCTTCTGGTCGAGGCCTGCCGATGCGCTCGTTGCGACACATCGCTCGGGAGGGTCGACGGCGGCCTTATAGTGATAATGCTCCTTGCAAACAAGGTGGATCGTCATGGTAAAAACGATGGGAGTCGGTGTAAGCCGCTCCGAAAAGAGTGAACGCGCGATCACCGAATCGATCGCGGCCGCGACCCGGCATTTTGAGAGCGAGCCGGATCTCGTTCTTTCGTGGGTCACGGAGGGATACGATCGGCGACAGGTCGCCGAGACCGCCTCGCGGTGCGCACCGGTTACGTGCGGATGCAGCGCCTGGGGAGCGGTCACCCCGGAGGGGGTGCTGACCCGGGGAATCGCTACGATCGCATTGCAGACCGACCGGCCGGTAATCGGACCGGTCGTCGGCCCGCTCGATGCCGGCGATCATCTCGGCAGCGGACACAGGCTGGGTAGAACCCTGCTCGGGGAGGACATCCATTCCCGTTTAGGACTCGGTATTGTGTACTCGAACTCGAGCGAACACGGTCACGAGTTTGTCGCCGGCTTCTACGGTGCCGTCGGGCCGGGGTTTCCGCTCTTCGGCTGCGCGACCTGGGATACGGCGTCGAACCGCTACGTGTACTCGAATGGACGCCTTGTGGAGCACGGTGCGCTCGCGATCGCCCTGGGCGCGGTCGAGCGAATAGAGTCCGTCGTTCGTCACGGATGGACCCCGTTGAGTCCACCGGCTCTGGCCACCCGGGCAGCCGACGGCGAACTGCTGCTCGACGGGAAACCGGCCTGGGAGGTGTACGCCGATCTGCTGCCGGCAGATCGCACCGACCTGCGATCCGACGGCGTAGACCGCGCCGGCCGGACGGTCGCCGAACGTCTCCAGCGCCTCGGACTGGAGTTTCCCCTCGGGACCCCGACCTATTCGGGGCAATA
>SLIN01000172.1 GCA_007135605.1 Spirochaetales bacterium
CATCAGCATAGATCTGCATGAGCATCCGGTTTTTCGTGGCGATACCGCCACACGTGATAATCCGTTCGACCGGTACCGCGTACTCCTCGAAGCGCTCGAGAATGACGCGGGCACCGAAGGCCGTCGCCTCCACGAGCGCACGGTAGATCTCTTCCGGACGTGTGTGGAGTGTCAGCCCGGCGATCGCTCCGGTGAGCCGCTGATCGGCGAGCACACTCCTATTGCCGTTGTGCCAATCGAGCGCAAGCAGTCCGCTCTCCCCCGGTGTAAGTCGCTCGGAGCGAGCGGTCAGCTCTTCGTGGCCGCCGTTCACCTCCTGCATGAAGTGGACGTACCAGTTAAAGGTATCGCCGACCGCGCTCTGACCTGCTTCGAGGCCCCACGCCTCGGGGAGAATCGACTCGGGCACGATGCCGCAGAGACCGGGAATATCGTCGATCTCGCGGTCGAACGGCTGCACCATGACATCGCAGGTCGAGGTGCCGATGCTTTTCACCATCGTCCCGGGCCCGATTCCCGCTCCGACCCCGCCGAGGTGGGCGTCGAACGCGCCTACGGCAACCGGTATCCCGGCCGGCAGGCCTGTGCGCTCGGCCCATTCGGCCGACAGCTCGCCGAGCTTCTCCCGCACGCTGTAACAACGCTCCGGCAGCGTACGCCGGATACGGGCGAGCTCGGGGTGAAACTCACCGAGAAAGCGTTCGTCCGGAAATCCGCCCCATTCCGGGTTATAGAGCGCCTTGTGCCCGGCAGCACAGATGCTTCGTTTGATGCGCCGCGGTTCATGAATACCGCACAGCTGCGCGGGAATCCAGTCACAGACTTCGAGCCAGCTCGAGCTCGCCGCGAAGAGCTCCGGGTCTACCCGCGCGCCGTGCAGGAGCTTCGACCAGTACCACTCCGCCGAGTACACGCCGCCGTACTTGGTCAGATACTCCGGCCTCTTCCGCCGTGTCGTTCTCGTGATCTCTTCCGCCTCGGCGACCGCGGTATGATCCTTCCAGAGCCAGGCGAGCGCATTCGGATTTCCATCAGAATCGCTGCGAAAGGCGAGCGGCGTCCCAGCCTCGTCGACCGGTAACGGCGTACTCCCTGTCGTGTCGACCCCGATTCCGATTACCCTCGAGGAGTCGAAATCGGGACCGGCTGCCGCCTTACGCAGCACCCGCCGGATCGTTTCTTCTGCGCCGTCGAGGTAGTCGCGGGGGTGCTGGCGGGCGAGATTGGGATCGGAGCCGTCCTCTATTACACCGCCGTTGCCGTGGCGATAGTTTTGCACGTGCGAGGCAACCTCCGCCCCGTCGCCGGTACGCACGAGAAGCGCTCGAACGGAGTTTGTACCGAAATCCAAACCGATCGAGTAATGAGCCATCACCCCGTGATCTCCTCGCACTGCCTTTTCTTCGTTTCGCACCGCGCATCAATTTGACATCCCTGGAAAACGGAGACTATGATGCATCAAACGGTGTGTACGTACACACCGCAGTCTACAGGCGGAGTTCAGGTCATGGCAAGGAGGCAATAGGATGAAGGTTGATGATTTGCTCGCGAACAAGGAGCTGTGGTTTGTAACCGGCAGTCAGCATCTTTACGGTCCGGAAGTGATCGAGCAGGTTGAGCGAGATGCCCGCAGCATCGTCGACGGATTGAACGGCGACAAACGTATTCCGATCAAGATCGTGCCCAAAGCGGTGCTTACCAGCTCCGATGCGATCGCCCGCATGCTTGCGGATGCCGGCTCGTCACCGGAATGCATCGGAGTCATTGCATGGATGCATACTTTCTCTCCGGCTCAGATGTGGATGCCGGGACTGAAGACGCTTGCGAAGCCGCTCCTGCACTTGCATACCCAACACAATGCGGAGATTCCGTGGGACAGCATCGACATGGATTTCATGAACCTGAATCAGTCGGCGCACGGCGGACGCGAATTCGGCTTCGCCGTTACCCGGCTCGGTGTTCCGCGCAAGGTGGTGGTCGGCCACTGGAAAGAGCAGCGGGTTCAGGAGCAGATCGGAGCGTGGTCGACGGTTGCGCTCGCACACCACGATGCCACGGTCGGGCGAATCGCGCGTTTCGGCGATAACATGCGCCGCGTCGCGGTGACCGAGGGGAACAAGGTAAGCGCCCGCGCTCAATTCGGCTACTCGGTCGAGGGCTTCGGCGTCGGTGATCTCGTCGAATATGTCGACGCCGTTTCGGACGCCGATATCGACCGCACCGTCGAGGAGTATCGAAGCGAATACGAGATCGCCAAGGGGCTCGACAAGGGCGGGGAGCGCCACGAAGCGCTGCGCTATGCCGCGCGGCAGGAGATCGGAATTCGGCGGTTTCTCGACGAAGGCGGATTCACCGGCTTTACGACTTCCTTCGAAGTTCTGCACGGACTCGATCAGCTGCCCGGGTTGGCTCCTCAGCGGTTGATGGCACAGGGTTACGGGTTCGGCGCCGAAGGCGACTGGAAGACCGCCGCATTCCTGCGGACGGCGAAGGTCATGGCGATCGGGCGCTCCGGCGGCACATCGTTCATGGAAGATTACACCTACCACTTCACCGGCGAGAACAGCTCGGTACTCGGCGCGCATATGCTCGAGATCTGTCCGTCGATCGCGAAGGGCAAGCCGCGCATCGAGATCCATCCGCTCGGTATCGGCGGCAAGAGCGACCCGGTCCGTGCGGTGTTCGACGGGCAGGGCGGCGCAGCGGTTAACGCGACGATGGTCGACCTCGGGGACCGCTACCGCATGATTGTAAACGAGGTGGACGCGGTCGCTCCCGAGAAGCCGATGCCGAATCTTCCGGTCGCACGAGTGCTCTGGAAGCCGAAACCGAATCTGGAAGTCGGCGCGGCGACCTGGATACTCGCAGGGGGTGCACATCACACTGTCTATTCGCAGGCGGTCACGCGCGAGCAGCTCATTGACTATGCGCGGATCACCGGTGTCGAGGCCGTTGTCATCGACGAGAACACCACCGTCGAGCGCTTCGAGCAGGAGCTGCGCTGGAACGAGTTGTATTATCGGTTCAATCGATTATAGTTATTAAGTGATATGATCACGGTTAAGGATGTCGCCCGGCACGCCGGTGTCTCCATCGGCACCGTCGACCGGGTCATACACGGGCGCGGCCGCGTAGCCGAGGAAACCGAACAGCGGGTCATGGCCGCGATCGCCGCGCTCGACTATCAGCCGAATCTTCATGCGCGTAACCTGTCGCAGTCGAAGACGTTTCTCTTCGATGTGATGACCCCCGCGCCCGAGCAGGACGGCGGCTACTGGCGTATTCCGTTGAACGGCGTGCATCGGGCGATCGGGCGATTAACCCTCAACAACGTGAGGATCCGCCGGCGCAGCTTCGATCGTCACGACGAGGCGAGTTTTCGCGCGGCGTTGGACCGGTTTGCGACGGGGGCGGAGGAGCCGTCGGACCGCGTGGATGGATCCGTCGGCGACGCCTCCGATCGCGCACTCGCCGACGGACTACTCGTTGCACCGGTCGTATCGCGCGAGTCTCAGAGCGACCTGCTTGCCGCGATCGCCGATCTCGGTATCCCTGCGGTGAGCTTCGACTCGCGTTTCGTCGATCGCGGCGCCGGCGAGCCGTGGATTCCGTTCGTAGGCCAGGATCCGTATCAGGGTGGTGCGGTGGCCGGCCGCCTCTCGTCGATGCTGGTCCGCTCTCCGTCGGGGACGGTTGCATCGGTAACGCTCGGGCGCGCGGACGAGCATCTTCTCCGCCGCGCTTCGGGCTTTCACGAGTTCTGGCAGCGTTTCCCGGATGTACAGCGAGCGGAGATTGTTCTCAGCGATCGCAGCGAGAAGGAGTACCTTCGCGGTGTGCAGCAGAAGCTTCGGCCTCTGCTCTCCGAGTTGTCGGCGCTCTTTGTGACGAATGCCGCTTCGGAGCTCGTCGTATCCGCGCTTCGAAAACTCGAGGTTGAGCACCATATCCCGCTCGTCGGCTACGATCTACTCTCGCGCAATATCGACCTTATTCGGTCGGGAGATATCGATGCGATTATCTCGCAGAAGCCGGAGTTGCAGGGCTATGAGGCCGCGTCGGCGCTGGCGCACCACGTGGTTTTCGAGAAGCAATTGCCCGACGAGATCCTCATGCCGATCGAAATCGTGCTCGCCGAGAACGTCGACTCCTTCATAGCTGCGGAGGTTACGTGAGCGATCAGAGCGACGAAGCGAGGGTCGTGCTCGTGACCGGAGCCGCGCACGGAATCGGGCGATGCTGCACGCTCTCCCTGTTGAACCGCGGATGGCGGGTGGCCGGGCTCGATATTGCTCGGGACGCCGGTGAGCATACGGCCGCCGGCGTACGTGTCGATGAACGATTCGTGTTCATCCATGCGGATGTGCGCGATGAGGCGGCGGTGGCTGCGGCGACGGCCGAAGTCGTCGACCGCTTCGGCAGAATCGATGGGGTGATCAATAATGCCGCGATCGCGAGCCCCGGCCCGACACCGTTCGAACAGCTCGATCTCGAGGGATGGCGGGCGGTCATCGACACGAATCTGACCGGAGTCTTTCTCGTGTCAAAGCATGCGGCGGCGGCATTGCGCCACTCCGGCGGTGCGATCGTGAATATCGCTTCGACGCGGGCGCTGCAGTCCGAACCGAATACCGAGGCGTACTCGGCGAGCAAGGGCGGGGTACTCGCGCTCACCCACGCTATGGCGATGAGCCTCGGGCCGGAGGTGCGCGTAAACGCGATAAGCCCCGGATGGATCGATGTGAGCGCGTGGCGGGGCGAAAGCGGCGGCGACAGCCAGACCGATCTCACCGCTGGCGGCGAACTCACCGGTGAAGGCGAGCACTTGCGCGAGATCGACCATCGACAGCACCCGGCAGGACGGGTCGGCCGGCCGGAGGATATCGCATCGACCGCCGCCTGGCTGCTCTCCGGTGAGGCCGGCTTCGTTACAGGGGCGAATTTCGTGGTCGACGGTGGGATGACCCGGAAGATGATCTACGAGGAGTAGGCGTAGCGGAGGACCTCCGCCCGAGCTACCGCTCCATCGCCTCCGCGGCACACGCACAGTTCGGGCTGCACGGCTCGAAATCGGCGCGGGATGCGCCTCCGGAGATCACGCCGAGCGGGGAGAAGACCTGCATGGTTCGCGCAGACCCGCACTCCGGGCACTCCGGCTTCAGACCGGCGGACTTCTCCTCGAAGGTCGCCTCGACCTCGAACTTCGCGTTGCACCCTTTGCACTGGTAGTCATACGTCATAACGTCTCCATAATATCGCGAAACCGGCGGCGGCGCCAACGTTCGCCCTGCGCCGGCGTCCCGCACGCCGTGCCAATGTGCGGCCGCGCCGACGCCCCGCTCCGCGGGCACTGCCACTAGACCGACGGAAGCCCGGCCAGCGCCATGGCAACCTCTTCCTCGGAGTACTCGTACGCTTCGAGCTTGCCGTCGTGATAGTCCATGTACGCCTGAAGATCGAAGTGTCCGTGTCCGCAGAGGTTGAACGCGATGACCCGGCTCTTGCCCTCCTGCCGGCAGCGTACCG
>SLIN01000130.1 GCA_007135605.1 Spirochaetales bacterium
AAATAGACACGCGAATCGCCCGGGAGGTGATCGACGTCGATCATCGCCTGTCGGTCGAAGGAATGTCGCAGCTCGCCGCCTCCTCCACCGGCGTTACCTCTCCGATCGTCGTCCGGTTGAGGGGTGACGACCTCGACGAGATGAACGAACACGGCGAACGGATCGCCGAGGCGATCCGCACAGTTCGCGGTACGCGCAGCATCTACTCCAGCTACTCCGAAGCACAACCGGAGCTCCAGTTCCGCGTGCGTCGCCGCGAAGCGTCAAGCCTCGGTGTGCCGCCGGCGCAGATCGCGACTACACTGCGCACCGCCTATACCGGCTCGACCGTCGGACGCTTCTCCGAGGGCGAAGACGATTTCGATATCGATGTGCTCCTCTCCGAGCGCGACCGCACCGACCGTTCGCGGTTCGAGCAGATGTTCTTCGTTAATGAGTCGGGAAGCAACATTCCGCTCGAATCGCTCGCGACGCTGGAGGACGGACTCGGGCCGTTGACCATCGAGCGGATCGACCGTCAACGCGTCCTGGAGGTTCGCGGCAGCCTGACCGGCGATCGCCCGCTCAATCGCGTCGTCGACGATGTCGAACGCGAGCTCGCCGCACTTGGAGAGCCTCCCGCCGGGATCGAAGTCGAGCTCACCGGCTCGAGCGACGAGATGACCGAAGGGTTCGAGAGCCTCTTCTTCGCGCTGCTCCTCGCGATCGGACTGGTGTACATGGTCATGGCAAGTCAGTTCGAGAATCTCCTGAATCCGTTGATCGTCATGTTCAGCATTCCGTTCGCGGTGATCGGACTGGTCGCAATCCTGCTGCTCACGAACACAACCTTCAGCATTCTGACATTCGTCGGCTCGATCCTGCTCGTCGGACTGGTGGTCAACAATGCGATCGTGCTTCTGGACTTCATCGCCCAACTGCGCCGGCGTGGAATCGGCCTTCGCGAGGCAATCGTGGAGGGCGGAAAGACCAGGCTGAAACCGATTCTCATGACGACCTTCACCACGCTGTTCGGACTGCTCCCGATGGCGACCGGAACCGGTACCGGCAGCGAGCTCATGACACCGCTCGGCCGTTCGGTCGTCGGCGGGCTGACAACATCAACCCTGGTTACGCTCATTCTGATTCCGACCCTCTACTGGGTTGTTGAGACGAAAATCCGCCGTCCGAAGCCCGAACCGGCACACGCTGCCGGACCTGCGATGCGCACGGCGATGCTCGATCCGAGTGCCTTCGGCCCGAACGGAAACGGTCAGGCACGTTCCGACACGCATGCACCCGATACGAGGCAGGCATACTCGGAAGGAGATAGAGAGAGATGATGATAACTCCCACGCGTCCGCACGCATTGCTCACGGCACTCGTCGCTCTCGTTTCGATAGGCGTTGCCGGCTGCGGCTACGTCTACCGGGCCGAAATCCAGGGACAGATCGTCGACAGCGATGACGACTCCGGCATTAACCGGGCGTCCGTTCGCGTGTACGAGGAGGAGCCGAGCGATCCGGACAGCGACGGATTTCTCGTGAAAACCGAGTCGGTGACAAGTGGCGGCACGCCCGGGGTGTTCCGGACATCGGTGGTGTGGCGCGAGGTGTTCGGCGCCTTCGGAACCGAAGCCGATACCACCGAGCTGTGGCTCGGCGTCACACATCCCGATTACTCGGGCGTCGTCGTAGAAGTGCGCGGCATCCTCAGCGACCAGGCGAACACCGTCGGCGAGATCGCCCTGCTCGACGCCGATCGCGATCCGGACGCACAGTCGGCACTGGTGCAGGGGCGCGTGTTCGAAGTCGTCGACGGCAGCCGCGAACCGGTGGCCGGGTACGCGGTGGGGGTGGAGGTCACGTCGACCGACGGCGGACCCGAGAGTGATGTCGACGTCCCGGATACCGTGCGCACCGGTGCGACCGGAACCTTCGTGCTCGCCGTCGAGTGGCCCGAGGACTCGAATATCGAGTCGGTAGAGCTCGAGCTCACCTATCCTGCCGGCGCCGGCGAGAACGATGAAGATGCGATCCGCACGATAACCGTCGAAGACGGCGACAACTTCTTCGTCCAGGATGTGACGATTAACAATGATAATGATGGATGACCCCGTCGTACGTCAGGTTACTTCCCGGTCGACCGGTGCGCGATCGACCCGCCTTGCTGCAGGCCGGGCAGCGGGTCGTGTCCATCTGCAGGTCGATACTGCCGTCGATCCGGCGGCACGCCGACGCGCCGCCGGTATGCCCGCCACCCGACCGGCGGTTGCTCTTCTGGCTGCCGCGCTGGCCGTGTTTCTCCCGGGGCCCACCCACGCCGGCGACCCCGAAACGCTCACCGTCGAGGAGGCACTGCGCCTCGCCGAAAGCGCCGGCGGCGATCTGGAGCGTGCGCGCATCGCGGTGGACCAGGCTCGTGACGATCTCGCGATCGCACGCAGCCGTCGCCTGCCGCAGATCACCGGGCAGGCGAGCGCGAGCTACCTCGCGAATCCGCCCGACGGTATGGCTATCGAAGCCGGCGAGTTCGGCACGATGCCCGATCCGGCCGGCGGACTGCCGATCGACATACCGGATTCGCGCATCGAAGTGGTTCCCGACGCCGAGTCGACCTTCTTTTCCATCTCCGGATCGCTCCGGCAGTCTCTCTTTACATGGGGCAAAATCAGCGAGGGAATCGAGGCCGCACAAGCCGAGCGCGACGCGCTGACAGCCGAGCTCGTCGGCGAACGCGCCGACATCGCCCGGAATACGCGCGAAGCGTACTTCTCGACATTGCTCGCCGCGCGTACAGCCGAAACGCTCCGAGCGGCCGAGGAGCTGGTCGAGCAGGTTGTCGCCGACCGCCGGGAAGCGTACGATGCGGGGGCGCGTACATGGGAAGAAGTTCTGCAGATACGCTCGGAGGAGAGTACGGTGCGCCGACAACGGGTTGCCGCCGAACAGGGTGAACGAAGTGCGCGGCGAGCGTTGGCGCTGCTCACCGGTATCGAGACCGAAACCATCACACTCGAAAGTGAGTTCAGGGAATCGGTGGACCCGGCGCCGCTGCCTGCGGCGGTCGACCGGGCGATCGCGTTCTCCCCCGATCTCCGCGCGCTCCAGCACCGCGCCCGCGCGGCCGAACGTGCGCTGACGATCGCAGAGAGAACCGATCGGCTGCGCTATCCCGACCTCGCTCTCATTCTCGACCTCGAGCTCAGCGGGCAACGAGTCCCGTTCTCGGCGAACTGGACCGATACGTGGGACGCCGGTCTCACACTCACCATCGCGACCGAATTCACGATCTATGACGGCGGCGCCCAGCGTGCCCGCATCCGCCGGGCCGAAGGCGACTTGCGGAGCGCCCGACTCGGTGCTTCCGACGCCCGCGACGGAGTGGAGCTTGCCGTTACGCGCTCCCACGAGTCGGTGATTGCCGCGGAAGCCGAGCTCGCCGATGCGGAGGCAAAGCTCGAGTACGCGGCCGAGCAGCGGCGCAACGCCGAGGTAAGCTATGAGAACGACCTGATCACGCGCGAGGAACTGCTGCTCGCACGGCTGCGGGAGTCATTCTCACACATTGAGCGCGATACTGCGGCGTTCTCGCTCGAGAACGCGCTGACCGAGCTCGAATCGCTGACGGGCGAGATCGTGAACGCGCGGTAGGCGGGAGTCATGGATAGTGATGTGATTATCGTCGGCGCCGGTACGACCGGCCTCACACTTGCGAATCTGCTCGCGGCGGCGGGCATTCGCTCGGCGGTCTACGAGGCGAAGGCTGCTCCCGATACACGGATGCGCGCAATCGGCGTAACACCGCCGACGCTCGAGATTCTCGACCGATTCGGTATAGGCGGTCCGCTCGTACAGCGCGGGGTTGCGGTACGTCGAGCGGAGGTCTACGGCGATCGCCGATTGCTCGGAAGTGTCAGCTTCGACGGCATCCATTCCCGCTATCCGTTCATTCTGTCGGTTCCACAGACCCGTATCGAGCATCTGCTCCGCTCGGCGGCGGAAGCGAATAATCTGGTGCGGGTGCACTACGGCGCCGAAGTCGTGTCGGTAGAACCTGGGGCGACACCGTCGCGGGCGGATGACAATCTGCGTACCGGCGATAGCGGTCTCGAACCGCGCCCCGTCGTGAGACCGACCGGCATTACCGTCCGGTTTCGCGACGGGCGGAGTGTGAACGGGCTCTATGCGTGTATCTGTAGCGGTGCCTCCGGCTTTCGGCCGTTTCCCGTGATGCGGCGGAGGCGTTACCGCCGGCTCTTTCTCATCGGCGATTACCCCGACACCGGACGGCTCGGCGATATCGCGCGCCTGTACTTCTCCCGCGACGGATCGGTCGAATCGTTCCCGCTTCCCGCGGGCATGCGGCGATGGATCGTGCAATTGACCGGACGAGCGAGCCGCACCGTCCTGGACGAAGCGACCGTATCCGCGATGCTTACCACGTACGTGAACCGGCGTACCGGAATTCGCGTACCGGCCGGGCTACCGCACTGGTGGAGCAGCTTCCGCCCCGAGCGGCATGAGTTAGCGCATTTCGCCCGCTTCGGGATGTTCGCTGCCGGCGATGTGGCCCATTCGATGTCACCGATCGGCGGACAGGGGATGAATACAGGAATTGCCGATGCCGAGCTCGCCGCGGATCTGATAGCGGGACGGACGATGACTCCGGAGAGTCCGGCCGTAACAAGCCACACACCGATGATAGATATGGTAAGCGGCACACGCCTGTATGAAAAGGTACGCCGGAAAGCGGGGCGTTCGGCCTCCAGGCGGGCCGCCGCGAGTATGTTCGTCGGCACGGTCGGCGGAGTTCCGGGATCGGCAATCCGCAATGCGCTGCTGCGCGCCGCACTCACACTCATTCCCGACAGAGCCATAGCGTCTCACTTCGCCATGCTCACGATTCCGGGTCACCGCTCGCCGCTCTCCTTCACAGCGAGAACGATTTCGAGCAGGCCGCAGTAGAGTCGCTTTGTGCGCACCACACGGAGCGAATGAGACGCGAGCACCTCCCGAAACGAGTTGCGGTCGGGAAACCGTGCGAGGCTTCGGGCGATGTATCCGTACACTTCCGGATTGCCGTGCAGCACCACGCCCCATAGCTGTCCCCAGAATCGCAGCAATCGATACTGAAGAGCGAAAACGGAACGATTTGCGCTGCGGGCGAAGTCGAGCAATACGAGCCGTCCGCCCGGTTGCAGGACTCGTGCGAGCTCGGCGACGGTGCGTTCGACGGATGGGGCGTTGCGTATGGCGTAGCCGGCGGTTACAGCCGCAGCCGTGCCGCTTCCCAGCGGAAGCTCGGCCATGTCGGCTTGCCGAACTTCCACCCGGCGACCGAACCTGCGAACACGTCGTCTCGCGCGGTCGATCATTCGCGGATTCAGATCGACGGCTACGACACGGGCTGTCGAATAGCGTTCCGCGAGCATCTCCGCAATATCGCCGGTACCGGTTGCAATATCGAGCAAAGTTCCTGATATTTGTA
>SLIN01000324.1 GCA_007135605.1 Spirochaetales bacterium
CCGCTCTTCTTCGAATTCAATCCTGACCTCGTAGAGGCGATGCTGGCGCCGGTCTTCCGGTTCGCGGCCTCCGAAGCGTGGCCGAAACCGTACGCGCCTCACGACGTCGGAACATATCCTCGCGCCAACGGTCAAACGTACGGTGTTACCCTCGATGGCATCGATGAGAACCGACAGATGCCGGTCGAGGAGTGCGGCAATATGCTTATCCTGACGGCCGTCCTCTGCCGGGTTCGCGGCAGCAGCGACATAGCGCGACGGAATGCCGGTCTGCTCGAGCAGTGGGCTGCGTACCTTCTCGATCACGGCTACGATCCGGAACATCAGCTCTGTACCGACGATTTTGCCGGCCATCTTGCGCGAAACACGAATCTGTCGGTGAAAACGATCGTCGGCCTGGCCGCATTCGGCGAGATCAGCGAGCTGCTCGGCGACCACACTTCGGCTGCCACATACCGCGATGCGGCGAAGGAGTTCGCCGAAAGGTGGGAATCCGAAACGCTAGAGGGTGATCACCATCGACTCACATTCGACTCTCACGACAGCTGGAGCCTGAAGTATAATCTGATCTGGGATCTGCTGCTCGGGTACGAGCTTTTCTCGCCGGAAGTTTTCGATCGAGAGGTCGACTGGTATCTCCGATGCCGGAACCGCTATGGTACTCCGCTGGATAGCCGGAGAACGTTCACCAAGGCCGACTGGATCGTCTGGAGCGCGTCCCTGGCGAGCGACGACGAGCGATTTCGAGATCTCATGGAACCGGTCTGGCTCTATTTGGATGAGACGCCGTCGCGCACTCCGTTCTCCGACTGGTATGATACCGTAGATGCTGCGGAACAAACGTTTCATCATCGAAGCGTCGTCGGTGGGATGTTCATGAAGCTGTGGAAGGATCGGATGCTGTCGGCGGGAGGGAGTTGACCGGCAGCCGCTTCGGCACCACGCTGCTTCTGTCTTAATCGGACTCCGGCCTGAACCAGAGACATGCGAGTCCGGCAAACAGCAGAACGATCGAGGTGATCGCCGCAGCGGCAACCCCGCCACGGGCGTACACGAAGAAGCCGACCACCGGACTCAGCGCCGCCGCGAGGTCGGAAACCGTGGAGATCCGGCTCATGCCGATCGATCCCGACACGTTCGCGACGTGATCCGAGACGAGCGCCAGTACCGTGACGCGCACACCGGCTCCGAGTACGAGCGCCAGGAGGAGCGCGGCGGCAAGCGGCCGGGCCGCTGGTCCGGCCGCGATGGCCGCGGCGAACGCAATCGTGGCCGTGAGCGCGAGCGCAACAATGCGTGTGCGGCCGAAACGATCGCTGAGATAACCGAACAGTGGGCCGATTGCAAGTGTGCTGAAGTACCGGGCGCCGAGAAGTATGCCGGTCAGAGTTGCCGCACCGACCGCGAACCCGGAATCGGCCACAATGTCGAATGCGGCAATCGCACCGGTCAGGTTTGCGATCATCTCGGTACCCATCGTAGAGGTGAGCACCAGTGCCCAGAGGAGCGCAACGTGCCGGAGTGCCGGGGAGTCGGCAGGGGCGTCGGAGTCGCCGAGGGTACCGGCGGCCCCCGCCGGGTCTGATCGGAGCGCAGCGTTCGATTGCGAAGGGGGCTCGGGCCCCTCCGTTGCCGGTTCGCTCGCTGCCGATATCTCCCGGTGCGCCGCCTGCAGCCGCAGCGTCGCGGCCGCGGCGCCGGCAATGCCTACCACTGCGAAGACCACGAACGCGGTCCGAAGCCCGACCGTGTCGACGAGCAACCCGCCGAGAAATACCCCGCCGCCCTGCCCGCAGCGAACGATCGCCTGATAGCCGGCAATCACGCGCCCGCGGTTGTGGTCGAACGAGCTTTCGATCGCCGTCATATAACCGCCGATGCGCAGGACCGACCAGCACGCTCCCCACGCGATTCGCAGCGCGAGCAGCCACGCGAACCCCCACGGCACCACATACCCGGCGGTGACCAGCGCGCCGATGACCGCGGCGACGGTGATGTGGCGGTTCGCCTGCACGGTGTCCACCGAGGCGTGCCGGACACGACCGGCGATCTCGTTCGTGATGAGTCGTACGAACCGGTTCGCCGACAGCAGAATGCCGACCTGCCAGACCGTGACCATGAACGACTCCGGTCGCGCCGGAAGCACCGCGTACAGGAGCGCGTCGCCCATCAAGGGGAGGGCAACCAGCACGGATATGGGCAGCAATGTGGCGTATCGATACTTCAAATCCCGGCGTTTCATATGCTGTTATCGCATGCCGCTACGACCAGGAGGTGTGCGAAGTGCGCTCGATTGCCTCGGCGATGCGCGCGAGATCGGAGCCGCACGGTTCCTGGTAGACGCGCAGGTCGAACTCCGGAATCACGCCTAACAGATGGTCGAAGATATCGGCCTGGATGCCTTCGTATGCCGGCCAGCGCTGATCGGCGCTGAACACGAATATTTCAATCGGGATTCCGGTCGGGCCGGGCGGCAGTTGCCGCACGAGAAAGGTCATGTCCTGTCGAATTTGCGGGTGATTTCGCAGGTATGCGGTTATATAGGCGCGAAAGGTACCGAGATTGGTCATGCGCCTGCCACTGACCGAGTCGGAGAGATCGATGTTGTGTTCGATATTGTAGCGCTCGATATCGGCCTTGCGCTCGTCGAGGTAGTCACGGATGCGGGAGAAGCGGCGAAAGCGCTCGAACATATCATCATCCAGAAACTTGACCGAACGCATGTCGATGTTGATCGCGCGCTTGATTCGCCTGCCGCCGCTTTCGGTCATCCCGCGCCAGTTGCGGAAACTGTCGGAGACGAGCGCGTAGATGGGGATCGTCGTGATCGTTTTGTCCCAGTTCTGTACCTTTATGGTCTGGAGGGTGATGTCGATGACGTCGCCGTCGGCCTCATACTTTGGCATTTCGATCCAGTCGCCGATCTGTACCATATTGTTCGCCGATAGCTGGATGCCGGAAACGAATCCGAGAATCGAGTCGCGGAAAATCAGGAGAAGTACCGCGCTCATCGCGCCGAGTCCGCTCAGAATACCGATCGGAGACTGGTCGAGCAGTGTGGTGATCGCGAGCACCGCCGCCACCGCGAAGAGCAGCACCTTCGCCAGTTGCAGTAACCCCTTGATCGGTCGCTGCCGGGCAAACTCGTGGTGCTCGTGGTAAATGTCGTGGAATGCGTTCAGTGCGGCGTCGAGCGTAAGCGCGACGGTGAGAATGATCCACGCCGCGGCGGCGCGGTGGACGGCGGTGATGAGCCACGGCACGCCTGCCCCGAGAAGCGGCGCGGTGACGTAGAAGATGACGCCCGGCACCACTCGTGCGAGGTGCACCAGCACCCGGCGTTCGACGATCCGGTTGTCCCACGTAACCTTCGAGCCGAGCGCGAGTCGATGGAGCGTACGTACGATGACCCGCCGCACTACGAAGCTCGCTATCCACGCCACGGCAATAACGATCGCAATAATGATCGCCTGGGCGGCCACGGAGGCGAACGACGGCGATGCACCCCACGATTCGAGGAGGGAGCTGGTATCTAGTGCTTCGAAAGTCGGATGTAACACGCGACCAACTATAGCGTATTTCTATCGATGTGCGCCAAATTCGGGAAAGTGATAGGTCACCACGCCGTCGTCGGAGACCTCCATTCGGACGCGCATTTCGTCGGTCATCTCCTGGAGTCGACGCTCGGCCTCCGTTGCCGGCAGTCCGACGTCGGCGACGACCTCGGAAACGGTCAACGAGCCGCCGTTCTTTCGTGCGAGGAGGTAGATTTTCCGTTCGGCACTCGACTCCTCTTCGATTTCCTTTGTTGCATTTCTGTCTGCCGGAGATCCATCGATTTTCCGGCGCGGCGTACCTCCGGTGCGCACGACCAGGTACACCACCGCACCGGCGAATAAGAAGGGGAGGAGCATCCAGATGAATCCTAATCCGTGCATCATATGCGATTACTTCCGAGTGTGAGTATACCCTACCCCCCTATCCTGTGGTCAACCCCGTCCCGGATGGAGTGAGCGGTGCTGACTTTTTCGCCGGAAGCGGACGTTGCGGCTGCATGGTATCGGGAATCGATCATGCGATGCGCCCTGCGGCATGGCGGCTTCGCGTAACCCGATTGCGGAAACAGCGGCAGGGTACTACGCTGTAAACAGTGGCGAAATCGAAGTCCGGGGGTACGAAGCCGCGCCGCGCGGCAAACCGCAACCAGGGGAAGCTCCGCATAGGCGACCACTGGAACGCGATTCGCATCATCGCGCTCAGTCAGACCAATCCGCTGAAGGCGATCGCCGAGTTCGTGGAGAACTCCATCGACGCGAGGGCGCGCAACGTCTCGATCGTTCGCGGCAAGCACAAGGGTGAGCAGTATCTCAAGGTCATCGACGACGGAGAGGGTGTGGCCGATTTCCACTACCTGGCTACGCATATCGGCGACTCGATCAAGCGTAAGCTGAAAGAGAAGGGCGAGAGCAACCTACAGGGGGAGTTCGGAATCGGGCTGTTAAGTTTCTGGACGGTCGGCGAGGAGCTGGTGCTCACCTCGAAGGCCGAAGGAGCCGAAGCGAAACGGCTCCATCTCGTCAAGGACGATCCCGGTTACAAGATTCGCGATAGCCGCGAGCTCTTTGATCAGCCTGGTACGGCGTTGCACATCGCGCCGCTGCTGTCCGGAGTGCGCATGCTCTCCGGCGAGAAGATTCAAAGCTACCTCGCAAGTGAGCTGCGCGACCGGATTCGCAAGAGCGGTGTCTCAATTCGCATTGTCGATCGCGGCGCGCGCAAAGAGCTCGCCGTCGAACCGCGCCGCTTTACCGGGCAGCTGCTGCACGAGCTGCCGGACGTGCGCTCTCCGTACGGCGAGATCATAGTCGAGCTCTATTTGACCGCGCCCGGGTCGGGGGCGGGGGTTGCCCTCCACAAACGGGGAACGCGTGTGCTGCAGGATATCACCGCGACCGAGGCGTTTCGCCGCCCGCCGTGGACAAGCGGTTACGTAGAAGGGATTATTGATGCATCGTTCATACAGCTGACCCCGGGAACACGTGACGGGGTCGTCTATGACGATGCCTTCGATGCGTTGATCGATGCAATTGCGCCGGTGGAGGAGGCGCTCTCGGCGGCGATCGAGGAGCGCAGGCGCGCGGAGGAAGAGGAGGCGAGCCGCGCGATGCTGCGCCGGATTACGCGCGCGCTCAAGGAGGCGTTCGCGATGCTTCCGGCCGACGAATACGGCTGGCTCGGTGTGAAAGGCCCCGACGGGCGTTCGATGGCGACCGGATCGAATACCGCCGGCGCTTCGGACGGCGACGGAGGTGAGCACGCCGGCGGCGCGCTCGACAGCGAGGCGGATGGAGCATCGGCGGAAGGCGCCGGCGACCCGTCGGAGTCGGTCCCGGGCGTTGCCTTCGCCGACTCGGTCGACACCTCCGGCGATCGCGGGGCTCAGCGCGAGTTCTTCGA
>SLIN01000310.1 GCA_007135605.1 Spirochaetales bacterium
GAGGTCGGATTCGTATGAGAACAACCAGGGTGACCGACGGGGTCTTCCGCCTGTCGGCCAATGTCTCGAATATCCTGTTCGAAGGTATGTGGCAGATTCCCAACGGCGTGGCGATGAACTCGTACGTCATAACGGGGGAGAAAGCGGCGATAATCGACGGTGTCTGTGACTGGGACGGCGTGCCGGAAACGCTCTATGCCCAATTCGATCAGATGGAGATCACGATCGACGACATCGAATACGTGATCGTTAACCACATGGAGCCCGATCATTCCGGCTGGTTGCGGTCGTTCCGGGAGCTTCGCGGAAACGACTACACAATCATCTGCAGCGAAAAGGCGAAACCGCTGCTTGAAGCGTTCTACGACATTAAGGAGAACGTGCAGACCGTGAAGTCCGGAGACACGCTCGACCTCGGCGACGGCCGGGTTCTCGCTTTTGAGGACATACCGAACGTACACTGGCCGGAGACAATGGCAACCTACGACACGAAGTCGAAAACGCTCTTCCCGTGCGATGCATTCGGCAGTTTCGGCGCAGTGAGCGACGACGCACCGTACGACGATACCCTGACCGAAGAGCATATCGAATTCTTCGAGCACGAGATGGAGCGCTACTACGCGAATATCGTGGCCGCCTTCTGTACTCCGGTCAAGAAGGCAATCGATAAGCTCGCCCCGCTCGACATCCGCATTATCGCACCCGGCCACGGCATCGTGTGGAGATCCGATCCCGCTCGTGTCGTACGCTCATACAAGCGCCTGGCCGGGTACGCGAAAGGACCCGCTCGACCGGAGGTTACGGTACTGTGGGGCAGCATGTACGGAATGACGCAGTCGGCCGTCGGTACGGCAATCGAGGCAATCGAGGCGGAGGGAGTGCCGACCCGTGTTCATCGCGTACCGGAAACGGAAATGAGCTTCGTTCTCGACAGCGTCTTCCAGAGCTCGGGCGTCGTGCTGGCCATGCCGACCTACGAGTATAAGATGTTCCCGCCGATGGCGAACGTGATCGACGAGATCGGAAAGAAACGGATTATCAACCGAAAGGCGTTCCGATTCGGTTCCTACGGCTGGAGCGGCGGTGCACAGAATGAGCTCATGGAAATGGACAAAAGGCTCAAGATGCACTGGGAATGGATCGATCCGGTGGAATTCAAAGGCCGGCCGACGAAAGAGGATAAACAGCTGATCTCCGAACGCGCGTGCGAGCTCGCTCGTCGTGTGAAAGCGTGGGCACTCGCCGAGCATACGGCCTGAACATGGGGCAGCCGACTGCCGTCGCGCGTGATACGGGGAATGCGCCAGGCAGCGCCGTCCGCCGCCCGGCCGGTGTCAACAACTGCAGGTCAGATTCCTCCGTCACGATCGTCTCCGAGTTCATCGAGCTCGCGCTGGATCGCATCAGCTTCGTCCCGAAGGCCGAGTTCATCGTAGAGATTTCGTGCCTCGCGGAGACTGTCACGCGCGCCTTCCTCGTCGCCGATAACGTTCTGGATAGACGAGCGGACGGTGAAGGCTCGAGCGAGCCGACGAAGACTCTGTGTCGCCTCCAGCATTCCGATCGCGCTCGCGAGCGCCGAATCCGCTTCTTCCGGTCGTCCCACCATCCACAGGGCCACCGACAGCTCGGTCGCCGCCATTCCGGCTCCACTTATCGAGCCGGCCTCCAGAAAACCGTCGACCGCCTCTTCGAGGTACTCGACGGCCTCGCTGTGGCTTCCGGCACGCATCTTGGTCAGGCCGGTGTTAAAGGAGACGTTCGCGTAATCGTGGAGATTGCCGGTTAGCTCGTACTCGGTCGCCGCACGCCGGTAGTAATCGAGTGCGGTCTCGTCGTCACCTTGTGCGCCGTAGTAGTTACCCCAGATTCGGTAGACGGTTCCGATTCCGTCGCGGTCGCCGGCCTCCTCGAAGAGTCCGTGCGCACGTTCGAGCAGCTCCGACAGCCCGGAGAACCGCCCGATCTTGTAGCGCATCATAGCGGCATTCGCAAGCACGTGTCCTTGTGCGGCGACGCCCTCGAGTTCGTCCAACCTCTCGATAACCCGGTCGGCGGTTTCTATACCGTCGGTGAGGAGCCCGAGCCGGTGTTGAGCGTTCGCGAGCGTTGCCAGAGCGTTTAACTCGGGACCGGATAGCCCTGCGTCAGCATACGAGCTCGCGGCACGGCGCGCCTGAGAAACCGCGGCGCGAACATTCCCGCTGAGATCGCTGATCCTCGATCGGGTCAGCAGAACATCGCCGATCAGCTCGGCGTCACCATGTTCGTCGGCGGTCTCCTCGGCCCACTCGGCCCATTCCAGAGCACCGGAGCGGTCGCCGCTCAGGAGAGAACGCTGACTGAGCACGAGGGCATAACGAACCTGGTCGGGAACGCTCTTGTCGGAAATCGCGTCCCGCGCCTCACCCGGTGCGAGATCGAGCAGCTCACCGAGTAACGATTCATCGATTGCCGGGTCGGTGGGCAACTCCTCCTCACCGTCTTCCGGCACGGGCATGGACTCACTTTCCGGGTCACCGGCGTCCGGCGACTCGTCGGGCGACTCCGGCTCCCTCTCCGCCTCGGGCTCCGAACCACCGAGCGCATACAGGCTCGGCGGGGCCATAATGCAGAGTGCTGCAACTGTCACTGCAGCTGCGAGGTGCATCCCCTTCCAACGCTTCATAGCGGGCCTCCTACTTTCTACAGTTGGCCTCCGAACAGCAAGGTCAGAAGGCCGAATCCGATTATCGCGACAACCCCGAGCAGCTCGACAGAACGAACAACCCACCGGCTGTTGCCCCGCTCAAACAACGAGAGCACCCTGCCCTTCAATACGATCGTCAAAATCGACACACCGGTAAGGGCGACGCCGAGGCCTAATGAGAGCGCAATGACCGCCACGACACCGGCACCGACGGCGCCCAACGACACCGCAAACAGCAATACCGCAGTAGTGATCGGGCACGGAATGATTCCGGTCGAAAGAACGGCCGGCCAGATCGACTGAGGTCGACTGCGCGGGATGTAGTTCTCGAGCGATGAGCCGTCATCGATATCGAGTGCGGCACTCATTCGCTCCGATTCGCGCTCCTCGCGCTGCAAAAACCAGCTCCGGACCTTCAACACAAGATACAAGACGCCTATGGCGATAATCAGCCAGGAACTGACCGCTCGAATAGCCCCGGTTACATCGCTCACAACTCGCCCGGCGGCGACCTGTACGCCGGCCACCGCCACAAGCACGACAACGATCGCCGATATCACATGCATAGCGGCGAATGTGAACCCGACTGCGACTCCGTGCCACAGGCGCGCCGGCTCGGCTATGTAGTAGGAGATAAGCACCGTCTTCCGGTGGCCCGGCAATACGGCGTGGAGGAGACCATAGAAGAATGCAAGCACCAGCACCGAACCCCAGGCGAACGCGCCGCCACGAGCGGTCGAGACATCCATGATAAGGGCGGAAAGCGCGTTGTTCAGCCGGCGCTGCGCACGGGTTATGTTGAGAACGAGATGCGCGTACGCCCTGCGCAACGGTCCCGGCTCGCTGACGGCCGTTTCGCGGGACTCGCCCTCTTCGCCCTCACGCACACCGGGCAGCGGCTCTCCCTCCCCGGGCAGCGGCTCTTCCTCCCGGGGCAGCCGCTCTTCCTCCCCGGGCAGCGGCTCTTCGCGCTCACGTGAAGGTGCGGCACCGTTATCACGGTCATCGTCACCCCCGAAGAACGGATTCTCTTGCGCGAGCAGCGCTCCCGGCAGCAGAAGGAGAAGCAGAACGGCTCCCACGGTCCGTTTCGTGACGATCGTACTCATCCGGCAACCTCCCACACCGCAACGCACTCGTCGAGTCGACGCCTCAGCGTGTCACCATCGAGACCGCGACCGAGAAAGAGAAGCGTCGTCCCGCGCTGCTTCCGCTTCCCGGTCCGCCTCGCTTCCAGACTCCGGCGACCGCCGGCGATCTGCAGCACGTAGGAGTAGCGCCGGCTGCGCTCTCCGCTGAACTGGATGATCCCTTTCGCCCGGAGCACCTCGGAGGGCACGTCGTTCAGAAAGTCCCGAAAACGATTCGGGCACAGCGGCAGTTCGGACTCGAAGAGTACCGTCTCGATATCGTTGTGACCGTGTATGTCGTCAGCCTGCCCGGCGTCTACGCTGCCTGGTACATCGCAGCGGAGGTGGCTGCGCACGGCGTTCTCGATTCCCCCGGTTGCCATGAGCGCCTCCAGTGTCCCTTCCGAGGTGTCGGAGAGCACACGGGCCGACGGAGCCTGCGAAGCGAGAAACCGGTAAAGCGACGGCCGCCTCGATTCGTCGAGCTCATCATCGCGGGTTAGATAGACGTAGTCGGCGAAGCGCAACTGTGCGGAAACGACGTCGTGAGAGGATGCGATCTCCTCGATTCTTGCCGCGTCCGCAACACAGATCATTGCCCCGAACTCGAACTTCTTCCTGCCCGCGCCGCGCACGAAGCTGCGGGCGACAGGAACGGGGTCCGAGAGTCCGGAGGCTTCTACCAGGATATGGTCGAGGTCGTGGCGCCGGCGGCGCAATGCGCGGACCGCACGCAGGAGGTCGTTGCGCGCGACGCAGCAGAGACACCCGTTGGAGAACTCAATTATGTCACCATCCTGAGCCTGGATGATTTCGTTTTCGAGCGGAACCTCGCCGAACTCGTTCACAATGATCCCGAATCGAGTCTTCGGAAATGTGTGGATAATCCGGTTCAGGAGCGTGCTCTTGCCGGAGCCGAGAAACCCGGTCACAAGCGTTACCGGAAGTCTGGAAATCGCCTCGTAAGAATCAATCATATTACGCAGCTCGAGCCGTTGCCGCACGTTCGATACCATCATATACCGATGATCGGCGAAACGAACACCCGGGGTTAAGCGTGTGTGTTTGAGCGTCCCGGGCTCGAGGCAGAAGTACCAGTGAAGCTCCTGATCGCTACAGCGTCGGCGGTGCCGAACGCGCCGAAATACCGAGCAACAGCCCGATCCCGATCATAGCGCTCCAGAGCGACGAGCCGCCGAAACTGACGAGCCACAACGGAAGGCCGGTAATCGGCATAATTCCGATCGTCATGCCCACATTCACGAAGAAATGGAACGCGAGCAGCGTGGTCACCCCCGTCGCCACAAGCGCTGCAAACTGATCGCGCGCCCGGATCGCGATTACGAGCCCCCGAAAGAGGACGAAGCCGTATAGCGCGAAGAGTAGCAACGCTCCGAGGAACCCCCACTCCTCCGCAAGAATCGAGAAGATGAAGTCGGTGCTCTGAAGAGGGAGGTACTGATACTGACTCTGAGTTCCCTGGAACAATCCCTTGCCGGCGAACCCGCCGGAACCGACGGCAGTCAGGCTCTGGATCGTGTGCCAGCCGGCACCGCGCGGATCGATCTGCGGATCGAGAAAGACGATCATACGCATGATCTGGTAGGGGCGCAGCACTTGCTGAATGAC
>SLIN01000016.1 GCA_007135605.1 Spirochaetales bacterium
CAAACAACCGCGCGCTCGGCAGCCTCGCCGTAGACCTTTTTGACCTTCTCCCGCTCATCGTCGCCGAAGGTCAGGTCGAGGCCGAGCTCGTCCCGCATTCCGCGAAACGCTTCGACGGTAACCGCGATATCCTCTTCGGTGTGTGCTGCGGTCGGGATCATCCGGAACATGCACAGACCGAGCGGCACGACCGGATATACGACCGCCGTCACGAAAACCCCCCAGCCGCGCAGGTAATCCACCGTCCGTATGCCGACCTCTTCAGCCGAACGCTCCTTCAGCGGCGCGAACACAGAGCAGATCGGACTGTCGCCCGGACCCACGAAGTAGCCGAGCTCTCGTAAACCACTCTTGATTGCCGCGGAGTTTCGCCACATCCTCTCCCGGTAGTCGTCGCCGTGTTCGACGATCTCCAGCGTCTTGCGGAGACTCTTCACATATACCATCGGCAGCGACTTGGCAAACACCTGCGTGCGCGCGTTGTAGGCGATCCAGTCACAAACCGCCTTCGGTCCCGACGAGAATCCGCCGATCGCCGCGAACGCCTTTGCGAAGGTGCCGAAGTAGACGTCGATGCCGTCGTGAACTCCGAGGTAATCGCCTGTGCCGCGGCCGGCGTCGCCCATAACACCCCAGCCGTGGGCGTCGTCGACGTATAATCGCGCCTCGTATCTGCGGCAGAGGTCGGTAATCGCCTGAAGATTCGCCAGATCTCCGGTCATACCGTATACCCCTTCGGTGAGAACCATGACTCCACCTTTTCGCTCGCGATTCACACGCTTCAGCACGATTTCGAGGCTCTCAGGGCTGTTGTGCCGGAAAACGCGCACCTGCGCCGGGGCGAGAAACGCCCCGTCGACGATAGAGGCGTGGGCGAGTTTATCCATGATGACTATGTCATCGGGGCCGCACAGGCTTTGAATGGTCCCGATGACTCCGAGATACCCGTAGTTGAACAGAAACGCCGCCTCTTTCTGCGAGACGCGGGCGAGCTCGAGCTCGAGCTCGAGGTGGTACTGCGTGTTGCCGGTCATCATCCGCGAACCCATGGGGTTCGAGATTCCGTACTCGGCGACCGCCTCGGCGGCGACCTGCCGGATCTCGGGATGGTCGGCGAGACCGAGGTAGTTATTCACCGACCACATGACGTGGGGTTTCCCATCATACTGCATTATTCGGTCGGCCTTCGGATCGAGCAGCGGTCGCGTGTAGGTCATGTCACCCGCCGCGCGCTGTTTGCCGAAGTATCCGCCGTCGCCGTTACACTTATCAAAGAGATCCTTCATTCCAACTCCTGTCCCTGTGCGGATTCGAGGTCACGCACTATCGTTTCGATTTGCTCCCTGTACTCCGGCGGCGCCTCAAGATGTCCCCACGCTCCGGACTGGGTCTGAAATATGCCTGCATAGGCAGGGTCGTAGTAACTTACGAGTCGATGGGGTATCCGTTCGTCCTCGAGCACTTCCGAGAGCAGCGAAGCGAAGACTCCGTTTTGTAGTTCGAGGATTTTCTCGGGTTTCATACGCCTCCCAAGGTTCGTGCAATTGATCGGACCGACCGGAGAAGCCGTGCCGGCTCTTCTTGCTCCGTCTCCCCGGTGTATAACCTGAATCGACCCGGCGACGCTACCATGCGGGGCCCTGCTCTGTCATGTGTATATTTATGCTGAAAAACCCCGAAAGAGTGTATGTATTTGCGTGTAGTTGACAAAGCTACGTGCAAAGACCTACGCTATTCCGTAAACATCCCGAGGAGGGCGCAGATGTTGTTACCTGTTGTCCTTCTTCTCGTGGGACTCATTGCAGGCTGGACGGTTCGCTGGCTGTACGCGAAAGGGCAGTTGTCCGCATCGGAACAGCGAGCCGAACGCCTGAAGAAAGACGCTGTCAAAGAAGCGGACGCTCTGAAGAAAGAGCTCCTGTTAGAAACGAAAGATGAGCTGATCCGTGAGCGGAATGCTCAGGAAAAGGAACTTCGGGATCGACGGAATGAACTGCAACGCTATGAGAAACGGCTACTGCAGAAAGAAGAAACCCTGGAGAGCAAAGCGAGCGCCGTAGAGCGTCAGGCGCAAGAGTTCACAGACCGCGAGAGGAAGATTGCCGAGCGCGAGGACGAAGTATCGCGTCAAGAAGAGAAGTGGAGAGAAGAGCTGGAGCGTATCTCCGGACTCTCGGCCGACGAGGCCAAACGGCTGCTCATGCAGTCGATAGAGGATGATGCAAAGCGCGAGGCCCAGACGCTTGTAAGTCGCGTCGAACAGGAGGCCGAGGCGGCCGCGGAGAAGAAGAGCCGCGAGATTCTCGTTTCGACCATCCAGCGAATGGCGTCGGATGTGAACGCCGAGGTCACCGTCGCATCGGTCAGCTTACCGAACGACGAGATGAAGGGGCGAATCATCGGGCGGGAAGGGCGAAATATCCGAACCCTCGAAACGCTGACCGGTGTGGATATCATTATCGATGATACACCGGAGGCGGTGGTAGTCAGCTGCTTCGACCCGGTTCGTAAGGAAGTGGCGCGCCGGAGTCTGGAGCGGCTGGTTTCCGACGGGCGGATACACCCGACGCGAATCGAAGAGGTCGTCCAAAAAGTTACGCACGAGATCAGTCAGGCGATTTACGAGGAAGGTGAAAAGGTCTGTTTCGACTTCAGTATTCACGATCTGAAGCCGGAGGGCATCCGCGGTCTCGGCCGCCTCATGTATCGGACGAGTTACGGACAGAACGTGCTCGCACACACGAGGGAGGTTGCGATGTTCGCCTCCATGCTTGCCGGTGAAATCGGCGCCGATCGCGACATCGCCAAGCGAGGCGGGCTGTTGCACGATATCGGAAAGGGTATCGAGAGCGACGGCGACAGCAACCATGTAGAGCTCGGTGTCGAGCTCGCACGCAGGCTCGGCGAGGATGAGCGGGTGATAAACTGTATAGCCGCTCATCACGGCGATGTGGCGCATAGTTGTCCGGAAAGCGTGCTGGTGCAGGTGGCGGATGCGTTGAGCGCGAGCAGACCGGGAGCCCGCCGCGAGACGCTCGATAACTACATCAAGCGCCTGGAGAATCTCGAGCGGATCGCCGAGCAGTTCGGCGGCGTGGAGAAAGCGTACGCGATCCAGGCCGGGCGGGAGCTGCGAATCATGGTGAACCATGAGACGGTCAGCGACAGCGAGGCGAAGGATATCGCGAAGAGCATAGCGCGACAGATCGAAAGCGAGCTTCGCTATCCCGGCCGTATTAAAGTTACGATGATTCGCGAAACACGCATCGTCGAGTACGCGCGCTGAATCCTATGGCGAACCGTACGTGTGGTGTTCTCCTGATCGGCGATGTGGTCGGACAGGCGGGGTTGCGAGCATTAACGCTTGTGCTTCCGAAGCTGATTCGTCGCTATTCGCCCGCTCTGACGGTAGTCAACGGCGAGAATGCGGATTCCGGATTCGGACTGAGCCCGGAGAACGTCGCTGCGATCTATTCAGCCGGGGCGGATGTGATTACTACCGGCAATCACGTCTGGCAGCACAAAGAGATTCAGGAGATGCTCGAGGGTGATGAGCGTATACTTCGGCCCGGCAATTACCCGGGCCGACTGCCCGGCTCCGGCGCCGTGGTCTGTGACTCGAAAAGCGGGCGGATCGCGGTGCTCCATCTTCAGGGCCGTTCGCGCATGCCGGTCATCGATTGCCCGTTTCGCAAGGCGCGCGAGCTGCTTCGCGAGCTGAAGGGTCGATACGAGGTGGCGGTGTGCGATTTTCACGCAGAGGCCACCGATGAGAAGGAAGCGCTCGCCTCGTATCTCGACGGCCAGATCGCCGCCCTTGTCGGTACGCATACTCACGTGCAAACCGCCGACGAACGAATTCTTCCGAAGGGCACCGCCTATATCACCGATCTCGGTATGACCGGTCCGAACGGGAGCGTGATCGGCTTCCGATCCGACATCAGCATTCAGCGTTCGCTGACCCAAATGCCGTTCAAGAATGAGGTGTCGAATAACCCGGCAACCGTGCACGGAGTATATGTCGCCGTCGATCCGGAACGCGGGCTTGCGGACCGGATCGAGCGTATTGCCGAGGAGCCGGGGGTGTAGGGTGTTGTCCGCGGACCGGAGCGGGGATGCACGGCAACCGAGCTGTATCGGCTGCCCGTGAAGACCGAAATGCACCGGCCGCATGTGGCAGCGGAGCTGCCCGCACGCATGGAGTGGCCGCCGTGAAGAAACTTCGCCTGCTTGAGCTGTTGCAGCTCCGGTTTCCGGATGTGGAACGCAAGGAGCTTCATGCGCGTGTGCTGTGTGGAGAGATCCGTGTTGAGGGGGCTACCGAGCGGGATCCGGGGCGAAAGGTAGCCGAAGCGGCGGATGTGCGGTGGTCCGGGGAGATGCCGGTCGGGCGTGGGAGCGACAAACTCGCTGCCGCGCTCGACGCATTTCGCCCCGCAGTTCGGGGTACTGTGGTACTCGACGCGGGAAGCTCGACCGGTGGATTTACTCAACAGTTGTTACAGCGCGGGGTATCGCTCGTGTACGCGGTCGACGTCGGTACGAATCAGCTCGCGTGGAAGTTGCGGCGTGACGAACGCGTTCGCGTAATGGAGAACACCAACGTACTCGATCTGAAGCCCGACCATCTTCAACCGAGACCGGCCTTTGCCGTTTGTGACGTGAGCTTTCGCGGTCTTCTCGGGGTCGCTCGGCATATCGCCGCTCTGACCGAAGCGAGACGAGTCATTGCGCTTGCGAAACCGCAGTTCGAGCGGCAGCACTTCCAATCGGAAATCGGTGGCGAGCGAGCTTTTCGGGGCGTAGTGGAGGATGACGAGGGGATGACGATCGTACAGGCGTTGAGCCGTGCGCTGCTCGCCGACGGCTTTCGTGTCGGCGAGCCGATACCCTCCCCGGTTCGGGGGAGACGCGGCAATCTCGAGTATTTTCTCGATCTGACGCTTGTCGGCGAAGGCGGTCAGGAGAACGAATCGCGGCCTAACGGTGAACCGATGTAGACCCCTTCGCCCCCGAGCCACTCGTGCTGGTCGCCTTCGATAAGGAACTGCACCCGATCGACGGTCGAGAATTCGGTCGTCGCGTAGATAATCTGCTTCAGCTGCATCCGGTATCCTTCTACCCCCATCGGATTGAATCGAAATGCTTCGTTGAAGTCGAGATATGCTACTCCGTCGCGGACCGAAGCCCGAAGCAACCGGGTGCCGTCGGGAATGAGGTTGAGCAGTCCGTCGGCCACCTCATCGGCCGTGGGACCGTCGATCAAGGCACGAACGGTTTCGGTCAACGGTGCCTGGGTATCGCGGATCTCGCGGCGTACGGGCTCGGCGAAAATGCCGTCGTCGGTCACACGAACATAGTACAACTGTGCGGATCTGGTCGGCTGCGGTTCGGGCTGCGGCTCCTCGGCCGGTTTGTCGGCCTCCGGGGCGTCGGGCTCGCGCTCG
>SLIN01000303.1 GCA_007135605.1 Spirochaetales bacterium
CGACCGTGACCGTGGCTCCCGCGGCGACACCGACCGTGACCGTGGCTCCCGCGGCGACACCACACGCAAATCGGGTACTCAGCGAGCAGGCGAGCCTCCGCTCGTTGAGGCCGGTACGGTAGCTGCCGGGACTCGTCGAGCTTCCGGCGAGGCCGATCGCCGCCTCGCAGCGGCCATCAAAAGCCTGGTACAAACGCCTGCTTCCACCGTACGTCCAATCCATCTCCTGAATCATTTCCGTGAAGGCACAGCGCACTGGGCGCTGATCCCACTCGCCGTCGAGCCGTTCGAAGCGGTAACGCTGGCCGTGCGCTTCGGCGAAACCGGTGCTGTCGATCGCGCGACCCTGCGCATTCGGGACGGAGAGTCCCGCTATCAGGCGAGCTGGTCTCCCTCCGGAGGTCCGGTCTCCCTCACCGCGAGCGATACCGAGGCTGCGCATACCGCAGCACACATGATCGCACCGCTTGTCGAGGCATTGGCGCCGCTCGGCCTCGTTCCCGGAGAGCCCCGGTTCGAGCCGCGGCTCGACGGGTTTTCAGATGAACCGGTAGAGCATATACTACGTACCATAGATACTGAGGTCTAGGGGCCTCTGTAAGAAAGTTGTCTGGTCATGCGCCGGAAGGGATGATGATGCGAAAGAAAGCGGTTGCCCTTCGATACGGAGAAGAGCTACCCGCACCCTTTGTCCTCGCTAAAGGAACAGGTGTACACGCAGACCGGCTCATCGAGTTGGCACGGACATACGAGATTCCCATTACTCCCGCGCACTCGCTTGCGGAAACGCTTTTCGAGGTCGATATCGGCGAGATGATACCGGAATCCGTGTACGAAGCGGTGGCACAACTACTCATCTTTTTTTCCCGAGTCGGCGAACGGAGTGATCGAGCATGAATAGCTTTAACGTTTCCAACCTGAAGGTCGGTATGCGATTTGACAAGCCGGTCTATATCGACAGAGATACGCTCTTCGTTCCGGAATACGTGGAGATCCGCGACCGCGACTTGAGTCGTCTCCAGAAGTGGAACATCCAGTCGGTGCTCACCGACGGAAAACCAATCGCCGGCGACACCGCCGAAGACGACCAGGAGCCGAAGGACACGTTTCTCGCCTCCGCATTCAAGGGTCCGGAATACCGTAAGGTGATTTCCGTATATCGCGATCTGACCGAGCGGGTCACCGCGGTCTTCGAGGCAATCAAGAGGCGAACCGCCGTATCAACCACCGAAATCGATCAGACTGTCGACGGATTGAACGCTGAATTGCGGGCGCACCGTGATGAGCTCATTCAGTACATTCTCTACGGATTGCACGGGGCGAGCAGCTTCGAGCAAAACGCTCTGAACTGCGCCACGCTCTGCATACTCATGGGTCGCGAAATGGGCGTCTCCGACCACAAAATCGTCGAGCTGGCGACCGCCGCGCTCATGCACGATGTCGGTATGGTCCGACTTCCGGATGCGATCGTCGACAAGAGTGGTAAACTCAGCGCCGAGGAGCTCCAGCAAGTCAGGACCCATCCGATTCACAGCTACAAGGTAATCGTCCGCGAGTTGCGATACCCTGATTCGATCGGACAGGCGGCGTTGCAGCACCAGGAACGCTGGGACGGCGCCGGATACCCGAAAGGGCTGCGTGGAGAACAGATTGCCCTCCACGCACGGCTGATCAGCGTCGCGGACGCCTTTGAAGCGATGATCAGTAAGCGTCCCTACCGCGATCCGATGATCGGATATCGGGCAATGCGCACGATTCTCAGCGATAACGGCCGGCGTTTCGACCCGGAGGTTCTCAAGGTCTTTATCCAGACAATGGGTCTCTATCCGCTCGGTAGCGTCGTGCTGCTGAACAACGCGGCGGTCGGCCGTGTTGTTGCGGTAAACCGTGGTGCACCGCTTCGTCCGAAGGTCAAAATCATGATCGACGAAACCGGAGCTGAAGCCTCTGAAGATGACGGCGAGATCATCGATCTCAACGAGTATCGCCGGCTTTTTATCGTGAGATCGGTCGATCCGAAGGATATCGCCTCCTCACGGCATCAGATCGTCGAGGCCGAATAGTGCTGAATGACATGGAGAACTCTACCGTCACCGCCGGAAGGCGAGGAGAAGAGATCGTCGCGAAGTACCTTGAGAAAATCGGCTATTCGATCGAGCGAAGAAACTTCAGATTATACGGGGCAGAGGTCGATATTATTGCAAGATGCGCCGATACGCTGCACTTCGTTGAGGTGAAACGTTGGAGATCGTTCGATCGGAGTGAACTGGAGTATGCAATTGATGGACGGAAACAGCACCGCATTGCTCGCGCTTGCCGCGGATACCTCGCTTCCCTCAATGAATCCGAGGTACTCGGGGTGTCATTCGACGTCGCATTGGTTGATCCATCCGACGACTCGATCCGCTATATCCAGCACGCATTCGAGATCGAGTAATCGCGGATTATCGGATGGAAGTGAATCATGCCACGCGTAGCAAGAGTAAGCGATCCGCTCCGTATCTCACGCCTCAAGAAGCAGGTACATGAACGCGATTACATTGAGTACGCCGTTGCGCGAATCGCGACCGCTCTTACCGACCAGATCATTCGGCGCGAGGTGCCGCCTCCAACGCTCTCGGGCAACGACAAGACACCGGGACCGCTCACACACAACGATTGACCGGGCGCCGAACGAACCATACAATCTGCGAACATGTTAAAAGCCCTCTTTCCGGGAAGTTTCGACCCACCGACAAACGGCCACCTGAACGTCATTCAAAGGATTTGCGATGTCTACGATGAGATTTTCGTCGTCGTTGCGGATAATCCGTCGAAGTCGTATGCCTTCGATGCCGACGAGCGCGTCGAAATGATGCGGGAGCTGGTCGATCCGTTTCCGAACACCAAGGTTCATCTGTGGGATAAGCTCGTGGTGCGGTTCGCCGAGCAGGTCGGAGCACGAATCATGGTTCGGGGCGTGCGTGCACTAGCGGACTTCAACTACGAGTTCGAGCTATCGATGATCAATAAGGGCTTGAGCCCACGCGTAGAGACGATTTTCGTTCCGACGGATCCCCAGTTCTTTGTGCTGAGAAGCTCGGCAATCAAGGAGCTTGCGCGACTCGGTGGCGACATCTCGACGATGGTACCGAAATCGGTCGCCGACCGCCTGCATGCGAAATACGCTACTTCTTGACAGCCGCGGGCCGATAGGATAGCCTTTGCGAGCGTGTGTAATACACATGTATAAGCAATCGTTACATTACATTAAGGAACCACAAGTAACATGGCAGTACCCAAGTATAAGCATTCAAAGGCACGTACACGGCGCCGGAACTCAATTAACGGCAAGCTCCGGGTTGCCCGCCTTGTAACATGCTCGAACTGTGGATCCATGAAGATGCCACACCGTGTGTGCAGTAAGTGTGGCTTCTACAAGGGTCGTCAGATATTTGAACCGAAGGATCTCGACTAAACCGATCCCGTACGAGGATTCGGAGAATGATTGTTCCGCACCGGCAACGGGTACGGTGCGGAAGACGCTATTCGCATAGCGTTTAGGAGGAAGTAGATGGATGAACAGCTGTTCGAGAAGATGAAGAAACTCATCGCGGATAAACTGGAAATCGACGAAAGCAAGATTACGCTCGAGTCATCGTTTCGACAAGACCTCGGCGCCGACAGTCTCGACACATATGAGCTGGTGTATGCTATCGAAGAAGAGCTCGGCATTACGATTCCCGACGAAAAGGCGAACGAATTCGAGACTGTCAAGGACGCTCTGGACTACATACAGAGTCAGACGAAATAGCCTGCAGGAGGTGAGTACGTGCGGTTCAACCGAATTCGCGCGCCGCTCCACGCCCTGCCGGTCGAACCGGAACGGAAGAAAGAGCTTCAGCTCTTTGAGAAACACGCGAAGATCAGGTTCAGAAGGCCCGAGCTTCTGAACCTTGCATTTTCGCATCGGTCCTACGCAAACGAAACCGCCGAGGAAATCGGGAACAACGAAAAACTCGAGTTCCTCGGTGATTCCGTTTTAGGACTCGTGGTAGCTGAATACCTGTTCCTCCGATTTCCCGGGAAGGCCGAGGGCGATCTCGCAAAAATTAAATCGTTCGTAGTCAGCGAAGACAGTCTTGCGGGAATCGCGCGCGCACTCAAAGTCGACAATTTCATCCTTATCGGCAAAGGCGAAGAGCACTCCGGTGGGCGCTCCAAGAAGGCGTTACTCGCCGACTGCATGGAGGGAATCTTCGGCGCCTATTTTCTCGATCAGGGGTTCAAGGCCTCGCAGAAGTTTATTCTGCGTCTGCTTGTCCCGGAAATCGACAAGGTAATCGAGGATCGCCACCGCAAGGACTACAAGACGCTTCTCCAGGAGCTCGTTCAGAAGAACTTCAAGACCTATCCGCGATACAGCCTCGTAAAGCGAACCGGTCCGGATCACGATAAGACCTTCTGGATGGAGGTCAAGATCGGCGATAAAACCTATGGACCCGGCCACGGAAAGAACAAGAAAGAAGCCGAGCAGAACGCCGCGGGGCTCGCGTACGAGGCGATCATGACCGAATCGGACCTTCCAGTCGATAACAGCGACGGCGGCGTAGCGCCCAATCAGAGAAACGGCGGTCGAAATAGCCAACGAACGGGACAACGGCGATCCGGAGCCTCGCGCAGTAGCTCGCGATAGTCTGCCCGGCCATCCCCGCCGCACGTACCGGATCGTGTCGGTCACTCTGTGTCGTCGCGGGCTTGCATCCCGGGATGGAGCCGCTGCTCGTAAATGCGCGTTGCGATCGTGCGCAACGTCTCACCTTCGTTCTGAGTCGGGTCGTCGAGCACCGTTTCCAGCAACTCCCGGAGTATCACACCCATATCCGGTCCCCGGGGAATTCCGATATCGGCAAGATCGTTACCGTTGATTCTCAAATCGCGTATAGTGAGGGCATGGTCTTCGGCCAGCACGCGCTCGGCGTGCGTCTCCAGCTCATCGAGATTGCGTGGATGTCGTATGCGTGCGGCCGTCTTCCCCGCGATATCGGCCCGGCGCAGGGCGAGCAGGTCGGGAAACGATTCACGCCCCGCGCGAGCAATTAATCGCCGTACCGCGCTGTCTTTTGTGCGACCCGGTTCATACCCGAACATATGGAGTCGAATCAGATGCGACACGTGCGCGATCGTTCGGTTCGGGAATTTCAGCCTTCGCGTTATCCGCTCGGCCAGCTCCGCACCGACCCGCTCGTGGTCGTGGTAATGGACACTCCCGTCTTCTTCGCGAGTCCGGCATCTCACCTTCCCGATGTCGTGGAGAAGCCCGGCAAGTCTGAGATCAACGCGCTTCGGCGGCAACGCTTCGCACGTAGCAACCAGATGACCGAAAAGGTCATAGTCACCACCGCCGGGTTCGCCGCGGCAATCATCGAGCTCCGGGAGAATGATCGCCACGATTTCCGATTCGGCCATCTTGCGAAGCATCCGTCCCGGTCGCTCCGCACCGAGCAGCTTTTCCAGCTCATCACGGATCCGTTCGGCGGATACCGAGGCTAACATCTCCCGCTCGAGCGAAAGAGCGTTCGCCGTCTCTTCCTCGATCTCGAACTCGAGTACCGCCGAGAAACGCAGCGCCCGTAGCAGCCGCAGTCCGTCTTCCCGGAATCGGTCCCGCGCCGACCCTACCGTTCTGATTAATCGCCGCCGGATATCTACGGTTCCTCCGTACGGGTCGACGAACGTTCCGTCGGCCAGGTCCAGCGCCATGGCATTAACGGTAAAATCGCGGCGCGAGAGATCCGTCCGGATGTCGGATACGAATGAAACCGAATCCGGCCGGCGTCCGTCGGAATAGCTATCGTCCTCGCGAAACGTCGTGACTTCGATCCGGTGTTTGCGAAAGAGAACGGTCACCGTTCCGTGATCGATACCGGTGGGAATCGTGCGGCGAAAAAGCTCGCATATTACCTCCGGTGACGCGTCGGTGGCCACGTCGAAATCTCCGGGAGGCTTTCCGAGCACGATATTTCTGACCGCTCCACCGACGAGAAAGCACTGATATCCCGACTCGGTAAACCTCGTGGCGAACTCACAAAGGAATGCGGGTACGTCATCAAGCGTTGCCTTCCTGCTGAAAGCCATAACAGGCATGATTGTACGAAACGGCGAAGATAAAAAAAAGGTTCACCGCGAAATCTCGCGATGAACCTTCCGAATCAGTTCTCCGGAAACGGAGCCGTCCCGAACTACTGTAGCAGTCCGAGTACGTTCTGGGGCTGCACGTTTGCCTGACCGAGCATGGCGGTTGAGGCTTGCGTGAGTATCTGATTCTTGACGAAATCGACCATCTCGGCGGCCATGTCGGTGTCTCTGATCCGGCTTTCGGAAGCCGCGAGATTTTCGGCGCCGACATCCAGTCCCTGGCGGGTGAACTCCAACCGGTTCTGGTATGCACCGAGGTCGGCTCGCTGCTTGCTCACGTTCATGAGTGCGTCGTCGATGGTACCGATCGCCGCATTCGCCCCGTCCGGAGTCGAGAGCGAAATGAACGTCGCCGACTGCGGTGGGCCCGATAGACCTTGCAGGCCGAGCCCTTGCGCAGTCATCGTACCGATGTGCACTCGGATACGCTGGTCCATGTTGGCCCCGACGTGGAACCACATGCTCGCGGTCACCTGATTTTCACCGGTTTCGCGCGCAAAACGCCCGGTCATCAGCGTCAGACCGTTGAACTCGGCGTGACTCGCCACGCGGTTGACCTCGTCGATCAGCTGGCTCACCTCGACCTGGATCTGCATGCGATCCTCGTTGGTGTAGATTCCGTTGGAAGCTTGCACCGAGAGCTCGCGCAGACGCTGGAGAATATCCTGCGTCGTCTGCAGATATCCTTCGGTTGTCTGAATGAGCGAAACGCCGTCGGCAGCGTTCATCTCGGCCCGGTTGAGACCGCGAATCTGCGACCGCATCTTTTCGCTGACGGCGAGGCCGGAGGCATCGTCGCCCGCACGGTTAATGCGCATCCCCGAGGACAGCCGTTCGATGTTCGTATCCTGGCTCGCCTCATTCCACTTCAGCTGCCGGTTGGCGAACATCGCGCTGGTGTTGTGATTGATGATCATTCAATCCTCCTTGACTGAACTCCATTCAGCCGAACATCCGTGTCCGGCGGGCGCGGCGTACGCCGAACCCTGCTTATCCGGCTACGCCGGAGAAGCATGCCCGGCGCGGAAAACCCTCCGCTCCGGAACACGGCACATGTACACAACGTGCCTTATTGAGATTGTCGGGCGGGAGGTTGATGAACTTGAGTCGAATATCGATTTGCGACTGCGAGGCGTTTCGGTGCACTATTCGGTGTATCGTGGTTGATTCGGTGCTGCTGATCGGAGGTGCACGAGCTCCGGACTACCTGTTGCGTGCGGTAGCCGGGAGAGTCTCATACATAGCGACGGCCGATTCCGGTCTCGACCACGCGCGCGAGCTCGGGCTCGCTCCGGACCTGATTTGCGGTGATATGGACAGTGTGAGCAATCCGGACATCGCCGATCTGTACCCGGAGGCGCAGGTATATCGATTCGGTCGGGAAAAAGACGAAACCGATACCGAAATCGGACTTCGATTACTGCGTGAGGCGGGGTTCGTCAACCCGGTAATTTTCGGTGGGGGGGCTTCGGGGAGACCGGATCACTATTTTGGTATCCTGTGGACGTTCGAACGTACTCCAGCGCCACGGGGATGGATCGACAGTGACGCGGAGATGCTGGTGGTAGAGGAGGGTGAGCGGTTCGAAGTCGGTGCTGAACCGGGCACGATCGTCTCCTGTTTCCCGGTCGGTCGCGGACCGTTTTCATTCATGAGCGACGGCCTCCGTTGGCCGCTGCACGGCTTACAATGGACGCGTGAGACCAGCGGTATGAGTAACATCGTCGATACAGAACGGATTTCTATTTCGGTGACGGCCGGGCGGATTCTGATCGTACGGCCGTTCGTTGTCGACTCGAGCTCGAACGGATCGGAACTGGTGTACGGAACATGGCGAGCAACCGCGTAGAAGTCTCGGCCCCGAGGGCCCTGAGCAGCGAAGATGAATCCCGACTCGAAAACACAATCCGAAATGCACTCGGTTTCGATGTTGCGACCGACACACCGGTTTACCCGGCCCGCGTCGAGGAGAGCGCTCGTCGCGAATTGCTCCGCGCCGAGATCGAGAAGCTTTCCGGACGCGATCGCAGAGCGCTCTGGGCGCTCCGGGTCCGTAGCGGGAAGGACGAGCTCGGCGTCATCGAACCGTACCTTCTCAACCGGAAAGAACGCGCGATCCGCCGTTCTCATGCCGTGCTACGCGATTTCGAAGGAACCACGCTGCCGGCGGAAAGCGCCGGGCTCTTCGGCGATCTCTACGATGCGGCAGCCGGAATCCGTCCGTATTTCAGGCGAATCTGGGAAGACGAGTCGGCGTTTATCGAGGCGCTTTTTCGCTCGATTACCCACACCAAGCCGGCGCTGCGCGATGAGCTCTCGCACTTCATGCCGCAGCAGGAAATGCAGGAGATCTATTTGCGAGAGCGAAATCGACAGCACGTCCATCAGCTCGCAATCGCACGCATCGACTCCTATATCGCCGAGCTCGACAACAGCCGCTTCGAACGAATCGGGAACGCAGCATTGCCGCTCTACTATCTGGGACCGTTGTTGCACTTCCCGTTCGATGAGTTCCTGCGCTGCTACGGCATAACGGGATCTCCACGCGGACAGAAAGGCTCGACGAGAATGGTCCTGAGCGAGGGCATCGATTACCTCGAACGGCTCTTTCACGCCCTCTACCTTGCACGACGACTGCCGGAGGACAATCCCGCAACCGGTGACCTGTTACAGGTGTTCGGGTTTTCCCCTGACGAAGCCGAGCGACTTGCCATGTCAATGACGTGGTTGGCCGATACAGCACGCAATTTCAGCCGGACTATACCGCTCGCCGACATTATCCGGGTGGCACGCAGGGACCCGTTTTACCGGTTGCAGGTGTATATTCCCAAGCCGAGGCTCGCCGAGTTCTACCGCACAAAGCTGAAACTGACCTGTCTGCGCACACTCGACGAGCGCTTCCCGAACGTACGGGTAGGGGTCGTCGGACGCCACGTACGCGAGCTCTTCAACGAAGAACTGGAACCGCTGACATTCTACGAGGCTCCGGATGTGCACGATGAAAACCGGGAGGAGGAGGAGGAGGAGGAGGAGCCGACCGTATCGCTTCCAAGACCGAAGTACGGACTGGCAATGCGGTGCCTGATCACATACCTTCACGGACACTACCGTTCGGTGCTTCAGGAAGAGGCACGGATTATCGGTCGTATCCTCCCGGATCGGATGCGGGAAGAGCAGGGCGCGCTCATGCACCAGGCAGGAGCATTCGAGGATGTTGTCGAGCGGCTTATCGCAATCGATCACGCGATGGCGCCGCAGGAGTACGACGGCCAGACGCTCGCCCGGCTGAGACGGAATATCGATCGCGACATCAGTCAGCAGAAAGCGTACGGGGTCTTCATCGCACAGAAACAGCGCGAAGCACTTATGCTGGTAAACAAGGCGCTCGAGCACCTTAAGGGTATGCGTGAGGTGTTCGAGGCGGTTCTCCCCCTCCATTCCCCGCGGTTGAACGAGAGCTATCGGTCAATGCGCCGGACCAAACGGAGCGGAGAAGGACTGAGAGAATCAGTGGAGCGAGAGATCCGGATTATGGACCAGATGGAGGCGCTGGTCACCGAAACGATCGTGATCGATGATGGACGCTGAGCGCATTCCGATCGCACCGCGTCGCCGCTCAGGAAGGTCGGACCGGCGGGGCGCCCGGGCCGGCACGCCCATCACGCAGCGTTATTCCTCGAACAGCCGCTGAAACTGAAACGGATCGACACCGAGTTGAAAATACTCCAGCAGGATCGGGTACTCGTCGAGGACCTCGCCGTAGCTTCGCAGTGAGCGCTGGATTTCCTCATCTCGCGCCTGACGGTCCGCACGTTCGGCGGATGCTGCAATAAGCGCATCGGTCTCCGCTTCCAACTGTGTGCGATAGAGTGAACGGGCCTCTTGATAAAGCGCGAAATCGGGAACTCGATATGAGCGTAAGGCGACCTGCTTAATCCGGAGTCGGGGATGCCGACCCGATAGATAGTCAACCAACTCCTCTTCGATCGATTCGATCGATAACGCATCGGCAGCGTCTCCGTCGGACAACAAATCGATCAATCTGTCGACCCCTGCGGTCTTGAGGGTGTCGATGGTTCGTTCGTACCACCGGTCAAGATTGTCCGGCCGTAACCCTTCTTCGTCGGCAAGCTCCGGGAGCGTCTCCGGCTCAATTGCTATCGTCATCGCGGCGCTGATTTCGTAGCTCAAATCGGGCCGATCGGCCAACACGGTGCGGTAGATTTCCCCCGACGGTAGAGATCCGGACGCATCGACCTGCACGGTACGCGGCTCGGAATCGAAAACGTATACTTCCATGTTCGTCGGAATCAGCCGCTGCCAGCGCCACTGAAACTCGCCCGGCCTGATCGCCTCGCTCTCCCACCCGTGAGTGCGAGAAAAGACAACGCCGTACCCGTCGTCCGGGATCAAGAACTGAATCCAGCCGAAGTAGAAAACAACTCCTCCGAGTATCAGCAGAACGACAAGCCCTATCAGAAACTTTTTCACGAGACTTCTCCTGTACGACCGCCTTACGGACCCGCTCCCTCGGTATCTGGTGGTTCGATTGTAGGCTACGCGTTTCTACCCTGGCAAGGGAGGGCACAAAGGGGCTGAATATGCTACATTGAAGTTATGCTGGCATGGCGCCGTGCTGATCGACAGGCTGGAGAACACGTCACGTTCCGTGTGCTGCGTATACTGGAAGGACTCAGTATCTTCTTCACGTTCTTCATGCTGTTGGTTCTCGCGTTGTACCTGATCGGCAGCATTCAGCAGTTCCTCGACTCAAGCCAGTTCATGCTCCTTGAGATTCTGGAGATAACCTCGATTCTCTGTGTATTCGTCACCGGTTACTATCTGCTCGTACTGATCGTCTGGATGGTACGACGTCGGTTCTTTGTGCTTCCGCGCGTACTGTACTCGATAGCCGCTATTCTGCTGGGGTTTATGCTCGCATACGGTTCGAGTTTCCTGGGCGGAATTTTCGGACCGGTAGGGTGACGCTTCATGCTCGAGCAACGTGCGCCGATCGATCCCGAACACCTTAATCCGCCTGACCGACCATCCCGAAAGAACGGAAAGGAGGTCGTCCGGATCCGTCAGCTCGGACGGCACTTGGGGACCCTCTTCGAAGCACTTTCCCGCCGAATCAAGCCGGGCATGACCGGGATCGAGATCGATGCGTTCGTCGCCGAGTACCTGAAAGAGCGAAGTCTCACACCCGCACTCCGTGGCTATGACGGATTTCCCGCCACGTGCTGCGTATCGCCGGGGAGTATTGCGGTTCACGGCGTACCGTCCGATAAACCGCTGCCGGAAGGGGAGCTTGTAACCGTCGATGTTGGTGTCGAACGCGACGGGTGGTATGCCGACGCGGCATGGACATTCGCGATCGGGCCGATTTCCCGTGAGCGAGCACGTCTTCTGAAAGGCGCCTACGCAGCGTGCCTCGCCGGAGTTAAAGTGGCACGAGCCGGCAATAGCTACCGCTCGCTCGGGCGAACGGTCGCGCGCATCGCAGACCGCTATGGATTGAGCCTGATCGCTGAATGCTGCGGGCATGGAATCGGACGCCAACTGCACGAGTTTCCCGTCGTACCGTATCACCTTTCCGGTCGCGAGGCTCACAGCGCAAACACCCAGCTCGACCAACAATTCGAAGCAGGACAGGTTCTCACCGTCGAACCGGTTCTTTCGCTCGTTCACCAGACGTTGATTACCGGGGAGCCCACATCCGGGCTGCGCGGAAGCGAAAACAGCCCGACCGCTCAATTCGAGCATACGGTTGTCGTCGGCCGGGAAACCGGCCACACCCTGACCGCACCGGCCGGCCCGCGCGTTGACTTTCCCCCATACTTCTAGTAGCGTCGCGCCGTATCGCACGGGAAGGCCGGCACCACGGGCGGGCCGGCCGCCGCCTTTCGCCACCTTAGCTCAGCTGGCCAGAGCACGTGACTTGTAATCTCGGGGTCGCCGGTTCGAATCCGGCAGGTGGCTTGTTTCTCCAGGTTGAGCCTGTCGGAGTCGACCAATGATCGATTCGGCCGAATCGAAATCGTTGTCAACGGTGTCGCGCAGCCTGACGGACTCGTACATCGATTTGAGATGGGCGATACAGACATGCAGGACAATATCGTGATCGGACGGGACGAGTACCGGTAGATGCGCTCGAGCGACTGCGACGGTATCATTCTTGCCGCCGGGCTGGCCTCACGTATGGGGGGCGAGAAGCTTCTGCATGATATCGACGGCGAGCCGCTCGTACGCCGTGCCGTGCGAAATGCGCTCGAGGCATGCGCGCGCGTGATCGTGGTGGTCGGGCACAGCGCGAACGTCGTAGGCGCGGCGATCGGCGATCTCGATCGCTCGCGGCTCGTCATGGCGCCGAATCGAGTGTACCGAGCCGGAATGCTCGGCTCGATTCAGGCGGGTATGCGGGAGGTCTCCTCTCAGTGGTTCTTCGTAGCACACGGGGACATGCCGGAGCTCGCACCGCGAATCTATGCCGTGGTAGCAGGAGCAATCGGCGACTCGATAGCGAGCAGCTCCCGCATGGCGGCAGGCGAAAGCAGCGTGCGCGCGGTGGTTCCGTACTACCGTGGCACGCGAGGGCATCCGGTCCTGATCCACAAGGGGCTCATTGCGGAGATCCTCACCGAGCCTCCGGAGGGCGGTCCGATGCGCGACTTGATTGAGCGCTATCCGGTGCGCCGCCTCGAGCTGGAGGAGCAGGCGATCACGCTCGATATCGACACTGAAGAGGAGTATCAGGCTTACCTCAAACGATGGAACGGTGGCACCGGACGCCTGCGTTGATCGCGCGCCGGAGGGGTCGCCGTTCCGGGTGACGTTGCGCGTGTCGCCGGTGTACTGATTTGATCTCACGCCGGGGTCCGCCCACGTCGCGGACTCCGGGCCTACGGACCAGGAGGCGAAACAGATTGCTGATCGATCGGGATACCGAACGGATTTTCGCCGACGCGGCTTCTGCACGACGTCGCGGCGAAGCGGTGGCGATTGCCACGATTGTGGGAGTCGAAGGCTCCGCCTACCGCCGCGAAGGCGCCCGCATGCTCATTCGGGCCGAAGAGGTGTACGGCGTGCTCAGTGCCGGGTGCCTCGAAGACGACGCGATTCGTGCGGGACGGGAAGTTCTGGCGACCAGCGAGGCCCGACTCCTCACCTATGATTCACGCCACGAGGACGATGCTCTATGGGGTTGGGGTAGCGGATGTCGCGGGTTGATTCACGTGCTTGTTCAGATTCCCGACGCGAATGTGTTCGGCGCACTCAGTAGCGAGCTGACCGCCGGACGAGGGGCGGTTATGGGAACGGTTGTCGCCGCGCGCGACGGAGGGATCGGAGATGTATCCGGCAATGCGGGCGGCGGAATCGGAGATGTAACCGGCGGTGCGGCCGACGGCGCATCCGGAGACACCGCCGATGCTCGAACCAACGGTGCCTCCTGTGGCACCGGCGACCTCCTCGGCGTTCATGCGGTCCGGCTCGAATCCGGGAAGATAGTAGGAAGCCGGGGCACGGCGACCGCCGTCCCACCGGTACTGGAGCACACGGACGAGTTCTCAGATCCGGCTTTCTTCGCGGTGGAGCGATCGGGCCGACTAACGCCGCTTGCGGAGTTTCCGCGGGTGTTGCCGGAAGGGACTTCCTGCGTCGTGCTTGTCGAGCCGATATGTCCGGCCCCGCGGGTGCTGATCATCGGGGCCGGGGCCGATGCGGTACCGCTCTCGGCCGTAGCAGTCCAAGCGGGCTTTCGCACCATGGTCGCCGACCACCGTCCGGCCGGCGCGGTGCGTGAACGCTTTCCGGATGTCGACGAGGTGCTCGCCACCGCGCCGGAACGGATGCCGGAAGGTTATATCACCCCGAACACGTATGTCGTCGTCATGACACACCAGTTCGAGTGGGACAGCCGGTGGCTTGCGCTCCTCGCGGATTCGCCGGCGCCGTACATCGGGCTGATCGGTCCACGCGAGCGCACGCGACGCCTCTTCGAGCATCTCGAGGGGGAGACCGGCGGGTCGGACGCCACCAGGAAACTCAGACCGCGGCTCTACAACCCGGTCGGGCTCGACGTCGGCGGACGGGGGCCCGGACCGATCGCGGTGGCGGTGGCCGCCGAGATTCTCGCGGTACTGCACGGGCGCGCGCCGGACCATCTCCGGAACACCGATCGCAGCGGTGAATCGAACGGAGGCCGATAGGGATTCGTCGGATTCGGCCGGGTGGGGGCGGTTTCGACAGGGCCGGTGGGCGAACGGCCCCCGCGAGCCGTTCCGCCGTCCCGGCGCTTCAATTCGCCGGCGGCCGTCCGCCGGTGGGACTATCCCCGCAGCTCGGTGAGAGCCCGCGCCACGAGGGTGCGCGTCAGATCGATCTTGTAGCCGTTGTGCTTCATCGCTTTGGCTTCCGAGACCGCCGCATCTGCGGCGGCACGGCACGCCTCCTCGGTGAGCGTTTCTCCGGCGAGCGTCTCCTGTGCTTTCTGCGATACCCACGGATTCGGCGCAACTCCGCCGAGAACGATGCTCGCCGAGGTCACCGCGCCGTCGCCGTCGGTTTGCACCAGCGCGGCCACGCTCGCGAGGGCGAAGTCCCACACCTGCCGTTCGCGCGCCTTGAGAAACACGCCTCGGCTGCCCGGCGCCGGTTCGGGTATCCGGAATCCGGTGAGGATGTCCGCCGGTCCAAGGCAAGTCTCGCGGCGGGGGTCCTGTTTCGGCGTCCGGAACGTCTCCTGCAGCGGCATCTCCAGGCGCCCCTTCCGGCGGGCGATTTCCACCTTCGCGCCGAGCGCCACGAGCGCCGGAGCGAGGTCCGACGGGCAGACCATGCTACACGGCGCGGCACCGAAAATGGCGTGGCGACTGTTGTCGCCCATAGCAGCGAAGCAGAGCTTGCCGCCGCGCCTCAGGCACACGGTGTGCCGGTCGCGGTAGTACCAGCAGCGCGGCCGCTGCAACACGTTGCCGGCCACCGTCGCCATATTGCGAAGCTGCGGAGAGGCAACCTCGGCGGCCGCCTGCGCGAGAATCGGCATCCGCGAGCACACAAGCGGGTTCTCTTCGAGTGTCGAGATTCGCGCGAGTGCACCGACCGAGAATCCACCTTTCGAATCGGATATATCACCGAGCTCCGGTATCCGCTTAATGTCCACCAACCGCTGAGGGGCAACGATGCCCTGTTTCATTTCGTGCAACAGGTCGGTGCCGCCGGCGAGAACGCGTGCGCTCCAGTCATCGCCGAGCGCTTCGAGCGCCTCATCGACCGAATGTACCCGAACGTGCTCGAACGACCTCATTCCTCGCCTCCGTCCCGGAGCGCCTCGAGCACCCGTGCGGCGTTGATGGGTAGCTCGCGGATCCGCACGCCGGTGGCCGCGTATACCGCGTTGGCTACGGCCGGGGCGGTCGGAATAATCGGCGGCTCACCGGCGCCCTTGGCGCCGACGTTGTTGGCCACCGTATCGGGCGGGCCGGTGAACAGCGAGGTAATCTCCGGCGTATCCATTGCGGTCGGCAGCTGGTAGTCGGTCAGGTTTGCGTTGACAACGCGGCCGATGCGCGCATCTATCACCCGCTCTTCGAGCGTTCCGTATCCGACCCCCTGCAGAACACCTCCTTCGATCTGGCTCGAAAGCGTCAGCGGATTGAGCACGCGACCGAACTCGTGTGCAGCGACCACGCGCAGGACTCTGACCTCGCCGGTTCCGGTGTCCACCTCCACCTCCGCGAACTGCACCCCGAAGGTGTTCACGCTGCTGTCGGTCGGGTTCGGCCCGCGGGCTCCTTTCCCGATAATCATGTAGTTGCCGGCTTTCGCCGCGACCTCATCAACGGTAAGCTTGCGCTCGCCGCCCGGACATGCGACCACCTCGCCGCCGCGAATATCGAGCTGCGCCGCATCGGTTTCGAGCATCGCCGAGGCCAGATCGAGGAGCTGGCGTTTGACCTCCGAGGCGGCGTTGCGAACCGCCGGGCTGACCGAGGGAACGGTCAGACTTCCGGCGCTGAGAAGTGAATAAGGACAGGCGAGCGTATCGCCGATCGAGATTCTGATCTTCTCCTCGGCCACCCCGAGCTCTTCGGCTGCGACTTGGGTCATTACCGTTTTCGTTCCGGTGCCGAGGTCCTGCGTACCGGTGGCCAGGTCGAAGGTACCGTCGGCATTTACCCGCATGGTCGCGTACGACGGCGGGGCTCCCCCGCCGCCCCAGACCTGACTCGCCATCCCGATTCCGCGCCGGCGCCGGCCTTCGCCGCCGCTCGAACGCTCGTGCCGGCCGATCGCAGCCGCTCCCGATCGGTACGACTCGCGCAGATGCTTGGCGCTGTACGGCATCTGCCTGACCTGATTCGACTCGGCGTAGTTGGCAAGGCGAAGCTCGAGGGGATCCATGCCCAGCGCGGCGGCGAGCTCGTCCATCGCCGAATCGAGCGCGAAGATCCCCTCGACGTAGCCGGGACCGCGGAATGCGCACGACGGGCCGGTATTGATGAAGACGTCTTCCTGGACTGTTTCCACGTTGTCGCAGCGATACAGCTCGTGCATCGCCCCGCAAATCGAAAACGGATATCGGCCATAGGCGCCGGCGGTGGAAACGGCCCGGGCCCGGATCGCCGTCAGCGTTCCGTCCTTTCGTGCGCCGAGCTCCACGTCGACGACCGCCGGCGGGCGATGCCCGGAGGCAAGATTCTCCTGCTCCCGGGTCAACATGAGCTTGACCGGACGTCGCGTCTTCCGCGCCATAATCGCCGCGAGGGCAGTTGCTTTGGAGAGATCGTTCTTCGCTCCAAAGCCGCCGCCCATGTACTGCGAAATGACGCGTACTTTGTTCAGGGGGATGGAGAGTTTTTCAGCGAGCTCCGCGCGTATCCCGAAGATGTGCTGTGTTGTGTCCCACACCGTCAGCAGATCGTTTTCCCACATCGCGACGCTGCCGTGTGGCTCCAGGCTATTGTGAACCGCCGCCGGCGTGCGGTAGCGAGCCTCGACCACTACCTCGGCCTCGGCGAAGCCGCGTTCGACATCGCCACGGCTGTATTCCGTAGGTGGAGCGGCTCTGTTTCCGCCCGGATCGGTTCCGGGATGGATCTCAACGGCGCCTTCGGCGAGCGCCGCGACCGGATCCACGATAAACGGCAACTCCTCGTATTCGACGCTCAGCAGCTCCAGCGCGTCAGCGAGGATCGCTTCGCTATCGGCCGCCACCGCGGCGATCTCGTCGCCGTGAAAGCGGGCGATATCGGTGAGCAGCGGAGTATGGTCGTTCCACGCGATGTGCCGGCAATCGTCGTGGGTGAGGATGCAACGCACCCCGGGAAGGGCCGACGCCTGCGTGGTGTCGATCGATTTGACGCGTGCGTGAGGATACGGGCTGTGGAGGATGCCGGCCCACAGCATTCCCGCCGGGGCAATGTCGTAGGTATACTTCGCCGTGCCGGTGACCCTCGCCTCGGCGTCGGTGCGCGGGCGGCCGCGGCCGACATGCGTCATCACTCGCTCATCCGCCCAGGGTGCGAGATCGTCCTGCTCGACGATCACCTCTTCCTCGTGCCAGCGGCCTTCTACTTCGACCTGTTGCTTCCTGATTATCGCCATTGTCAGCGCTCCCGATCGAGAAGATCCGCCGCGCGCTCGACGGCGCGAAAGATCTTGGGATAGGTTCCACAGCGGCAGAGATTTCCGGAGACGCCGCGTCGGATCTCATCGGATGTCGGATGAGGATTCCGGTCCAGCAGCGCTTTAGCGGCGAGGATTTGCCCGGATGTACAGAAGCCGCACTGCAGCGCGTCGGTTTCGATGAACGCCTGCTGAATCGGGTGCAGTTTTTCCTCGCCGGCGAGTCCCTCGATCGTCACGATAGAGCGGCCCTCGCATTCGACGGCAAGCGTCATGCAGGCGTATACCGCCTCGCCGTCGATCAACACCGTACACGCCCCGCACTCGCCGCGATCGCACACCCGTTTGGCTCCGGTAAGAGCGAGTTGAACGCGCAATGTGTCGAGGAGCGTCGCTCTCGGCTCCATCCGCACCTGTCGATCGAGGCCATTGACCTCGAGTGTAAGGTCGACAGCCGCCGGTCCGCGCACTGTCAGATTGCATCTGCTCCGGTTCATGGAAAACCTCCCGATCCCCGCGCATACACGCCGAATTTCTTGATTATTCCGCCAAACTAACCCGATTTGGTTCGGGGGACAAGCCGATATCGAACACGGTCGGTGGCTCGTTGCTCTCGACGCGGTTCGAGCGAGCTCAAGACAGGGCCCGCGCCTCCACACGAAGGTCGCGGATTGTGACATAATCCGGCAGGTGGCTTGACAGGCGTACGGCTCGGTGCTACCGTCCGTCGAAGCTCGCACGTGTGCGAGCCGCCCAAGAGTTTGTCGGACATGAGGGGCAGATCTCATGAGGGCAGAACTGAAGTCCGAC
>SLIN01000122.1 GCA_007135605.1 Spirochaetales bacterium
GTGCCGCGAGGAAGACCTCGAGGTCGACTACATCGCCGCGTTCGCCGACGGGTGAGTGCCGGCGCCGGGCTCACCGTCCGCCCGTGCCGAGGCCCGTCCTGCGTCCCGGCGCCGGGACAGATCGCATTCGGCGCAGCCCCGTGCCGGGACAGAGCGCATTCGGCGGCGGCCCGGCGCCGGGCGCGCCACACGCGTGTCGCCGCGAACGCTCGCCCGCGGCTTGACATCACCATCAACACATACTATCTTTTTATCTGTAATCATTACAGATTTGTTGTGACTATAATATTGATGTGAATACATTGAGTGATGGAGTAATCGATATGGCGACGCGGAGCGAGCTCACCAGCGCTTTGAAGGATGCCGGATTCAGACTCACCCCGCAGCGGACGGCGATCTGCGCGGCGCTCGCAGCCCGCGAAGATCATCCGACCGCCCAATCGATTCACGAGGAGCTGAAGCAGCAGTACGAGTCGCTGAGTCTGACCACCGTCTACCAGACGCTCGATTCGCTGGTGAGAATCGGCGCGATCCGCAGTCTCGGCACCGCCGGGGACGATTCGGTGCACTACGAGCCGAATATCGAACCGCACATCAATCTGGCGTGCCTGACCTGCCACCGGATTCGCGATCTCGAGAGCGAAGCCGTGCGCGAGCTCGAACGCGAGGTCTCCGAGGCGACCGGCTCGAAGGTGCTCAGCGGCCGCGTGGTCTACTACAGCGACTGTCTGTTGAGGGCCGATCCGAACGAATGCCCATTCTCGTCGAAGGTGGCCGACGGTACGGCGAACACGTTCGGTAATGTGGAACCGAAGCGATGAGTAACACCACCCTGGAGAAGAAACCGAGACCCGATTGTGAACGGCACCTCAAGGAACATGTTGAGTGCAAGGGCTTCGTCGCCCCCGACGGAACGATCTTCTGCAGACATGCGCGTGGCTGCCCTGTCTCGGCACGACCGGTGCGTACGGGTGACTCCGCGGCGGCAGCCACCGCCGACTCGGGACACCCCGCGCCCGCGGTCGACTCGGCGCACGCCGCGCCCGAATCCGGCACAGAGCCCGACCGCACCTCCTCCGCGCCGTCCGGCGTTCGCAGCGCGCTCGCCGGCGTGCGCTCGCTCGGACGGGAACCGCTGTTCGTCGCCATAACCTTCGTCACGATGATCGCCGGATGGCTCGCCGCCCGTTCGGACGCGAGCGTTCTTTCCGCCGCACTCTATGTCGTCGCCTACATCTGCGGCGGATACTTCGGCGTGCGCGCAAGCATCGAGAGCCTGCGTGCCCGCAAAATCGACATCGATCTGCTGATGGTGCTCGCAGCCGCCGGCGCGTGGGCGGTCGGCGCACCGTTCGAAGGTGCACTTCTGCTCTTTCTCTTCTCGCTCTCGAACGTTCTGCAGGATTTCGCGCTCGACCGGACACGAAGTGCTATTCGGGCGTTGTCGAAGTTGCGGCCCGATACCGCAATCGTCCTCGATACCGCCGATTCCGAGCGCGGCCGGACAGTCAGGATTGATGATGTTCCGCTCGGCGCGCTGCTTCAGGTCCGTCCGGGGGACCGGATCCCCCTCGATGGTGTTGTAGAGCGCGGCTCGAGCAGCGTCGACCAGTCGAGCGTCACCGGAGAATCGATGCCGGTCGACAAACGGGCCGGTAGCGAAGTGCTCGCCGGAACCATCAACCAGAACGGAGAGCTCGTCGTACGCGTCACGAAAACGAGCAGTGAATCGACCATCGCCAGGGTAATTCAGCTCGTCGAGCACGCCCAGGAGAACAAAGCCGAGACCGAGCGCTTTCTCGACAAGTTCGAGCAGTACTACGCGCTGTTCGTCATCCTCGCCACGATTGTCGCGGCGATCGCGCCTCCGTACCTCTTCGGCTGGGCATGGAGCGTCAGCGTCTATCGTGCGATTACGCTCATGGTCGCCGCAAGTCCGTGCGCCCTCATTATCAGCACCCCGGCGTCGATTCTGTCGAGCATCGGCAACGGCGCCCGGCGTGGCATTCTCTTCAAGGGCGGCGTACATGTCGAACAGGCCGCCGGCATTCGTGCGGTCGCCTTCGACAAGACCGGCACTCTGACCGAAGGCAAACCGGTTCTCACCGGCGTTTACGCGACCGACAGCATGACCGAGGATGAGGTGCTTGCCGCGTGCGCATCGCTCGAGAGCAAGAGCGGTCATGTGCTTGCCGAGGCGATCGTACATGCCGCAGCCGAGCGCGGCATTTCGTACGGCAGTCCCGATGACTTCGAGAATGCCTCCGGCGTCGGCATTCAGGGCACTGTGAGTGGACGCCGCCTGCGCCTCGGCAGCCCCGCCCTTCTCGAACAGGTCGACGGGGGCGCTGAGACGATACGTCCGCAGATCGATGAGCTGCAGGCGGACGCAAATACCGTGATCGTGTTGATGGAGATCGACGGGACGGCGATGCCCGCAGCCGGCACGCCCGGGGCCCGGGATTACGCCAATTCGGGCGCCTCCGGGTTTGATGCCACGAGTTCGCACGCCTCCGCCGGCGCGAGCGATTCCGGAGCCGACGCCGCGGGCCTTCACGCCTCCGCCACTCCGGCCGTTCGCGTCCTCGGACTGCTCGCCCTGCGAGACCGAATTCGCCCGGAGGCGCGGCGCGTCATCTCCGAGCTGAAAGAGGCCGGCGTCGAGCGAGTCGTCATGCTCACAGGAGACAACCGCCGCACCGCCGAAGCGATCGCGGCCGAGGCCGGCGTCGACGAGGTAATTCCCGAGCTGCTGCCCGACGAGAAGCTCGACGCCGTCGAGCGCATCGAACGCCGCTACGGGCCGACCGCCATGGTCGGCGACGGGGTCAACGACGCTCCCGCGCTCGCCGGCGCCCGGCTCGGCATCGCGATGGGTGCAGCCGGCACCGACGTCGCCCTCGAAACCGCCGACGTCGTACTCCTCTCCGACGATCTTTCGAAGCTGCCGTACCTCGTAGCGCTGAGCCGCCGGACGAAACGAACGCTCGTGACGAACCTCGCCTTGGCAATGGGGCTGATCGCGCTCATGATCGTCGGCATCTACACAATCGATCTGCCCTTGCCGCTTGCGGTTGTCGGACATGAAGGCGGAACCGTGCTCGTCTCGCTGAACGGACTGCGCCTGCTGATGTTCCGGAAAGGACAACGGGAGGCGAAGCGGCCGGCGTAGGGCGCGGCGCGCCGGCGCGGGCGAGGACTGTCTCGGTCGCCGTTCGGTGCCGCCGGCGGCACCCGTCGGCAGGCGTAGGGCGCGGCGAGCGGGAACTGCCTCGACTGCCGTTCGGTGCAGCCGGCAGCACCCGTCGGCCGGCGACCCATGAAGCCCGGTGCGCCCGGCACCGCGCGCCCATCCCGGCCCGAATTCTCGCATCTATCATGCGGAAAATACCGAAAAATCAGCATAATACTTGCCGAAAATCATCGATATGCATAAACTCACCCTATGCAGTGGGTTGAACGCGCGATCGACCTTCGCGCCGAATCACGCTCGCACTCTCTGTTTCTGTTCGGCCCACGGCAGACCGGCAAAACCACGCTCATGCGTGCATCGTTCCCCGAATCACGGTGGTACAACCTTCTCGACGGCGACGTATTTCTTCGCCTCTCACGGCGCCCGCACCGCCTGTATGAGGAGATTGTCGCCGTGGAATCCGACGAACCGATCATCATCGACGAGATCCAGAAACTCCCCCAGCTTCTCGACGAAGTCCACCTGCTCACGGAAAGCGCGGGCCGCCGATTCGTTATCTCCGGCAGCAGCGCTGCCAAGCTTCGCCGTGGTGGGGTCAATCTTCTCGGCGGAAGGGCACGCACTCGCCGGCTCTACCCCCTGGTCTCCGCGGAAATTCCGGACTGGAACATCGAGCGGGCCGCACGGTACGGAACACTTCCACCGATCTGGTTTTCCGGCGAACCGGAGGAGGATCTGCGCGCCTACTGCGGCAGCTACCTTCAGCAGGAGGTACAGGCCGAAGGGCTCGTGCGCGGAATCGACAGCTTCGCGCGCTTCCTGAGCGTCGCCGGACAACGTGCCGGCGAAACGGTCGTGTTCGAGCACATCGCCTCCGACGCTCAAGTTCCCGCTCGCACCGTACGCGAGTTCTACCATCTCCTCGAAGACACGCTTCTCGGCACGATGCTTCCGCCGTTCGCACCGAGTGGCGCCAGACGTAAGGCGGTGTCGCGAGCGAAGTTCTACTTCTTTGACAACGGCGTCGCAAATGTCCTCGCCGAGCGCAGCGGATTCGGACCGGGCACCACCGATTACGGCCGTGCGGTCGAGCACCTTGTCCATAACGAGCTGCAGGCGCGACTCGAGTACACGCGCGACCACCGCCACCTCGCCCACTACCGAACGCTCGACGGGACCGAGGTCGATTTTATCATTACCGACTCGCTCAACGATCCGTCGAATACCATAGCCATCGAAGTGAAAACTACGAAGCACGTGCAACCGCGTGACCTTCGCGGGCTGAAGCGATTGGCCGAGGAGACGAGACTCACGCGTTCGATCGTCACCTGCTTCGAACCTGTGCGGCGCGTGGTCGACGGAATCCTCATCGTGCCGGTCGCCGACTTCTTCGACTCGCTGTGGAACGGTAGAATATTGGAAGGATGATGATGTCTCCCGGCGCCCGTCTCGCCCTCCTGCTTGCCGTATTCACGTGTGCCTGCACCGCCCCGCAGCCGCTGTTTGCCGGGACCGGTTCGGCCGGACCGCTCTCTGCGCTCAACGACTCGGACGAGATCGATCCGATCACCCGGAAGGCGGCCCGGCTCCACCTCCTCGCCGGCATCTCGGCCGGGCTGGTCGGCGGCGGTATCGCTGCGCTCGCCGCGCGGCCGTGGGAATCCCCCCGCCACACCGCGACCGTGCTCGTCTGGTCGACCGCCGGCGCGACCGGCGCCGGCATAGCAAAGGAAATCGCCGACCTGTTCGGATTCGGACAGCCGTCGGTGAGCGATGTCATCGTCACCGGAGTCGGCGGTTTCGCCGTGGCAGGACTCGTTGCCGGTTTTACCGCCAACGCACCCACCGATGCCGCCGGTACGGCAATCTCGGCAGGGGCGATAGCCGGCGGCGTGCTCGTCTCGATACCCGTAGTGCGCGAACTGGCGCGGCGGATCCGATCAACTGACTAGCTTCGCGAACCATTATGAGTACTTTTCGCCGTACACGTGGACAGGTGTCCGTGACTTCGTCGGTACTTGCGCTTACGATATCCGGCATCTGTTCTGAGCATTCACTATAGGATAGGCTCGGCCGGAACGAGGAGGAAGAGCAGAATGAGCACACCAAACCCTTACGAGATCGCCGAACGCTTCCGCCATTACCTGCGAGTTACCGACGTTACCGATGGACTGGACGCGGTCGGCAGGAACGACGTTACCCTGCCGGATAACAGGA
>SLIN01000239.1 GCA_007135605.1 Spirochaetales bacterium
AGTATTGAGTATTGAGACCGCTGGTTGCGTACGTTCGGCTGTCACGATGCATGCTCGCGAATAGGTATGCGCCGATGTTCAACTCCGAAGTGAAGTGCGAGAAGCTCCCAGGCGCACATCATTCAGGAACTCCTCGAATGCCTTGCGAACCCGCGCGGGTGTGCGCCGATACCACCGCGAGTAGAGTGCGGAAAGCCCGGCGGTTCCACCGATTCCGGCCCCGGCCGCTCCCAGCAGCAGCACGGGGAGAGACGCCGCGCCGAGGGCCGCGGCTCCGAAATACCCGCCGATCGTCAGTCCGCCCCCGGCGATGATTCTCATGCCCAGGGTCGTCAACCGATTCACCCACCAACTGCGATAGAGCGTGCACTGGCACGTCACCCCGGTTCGCTCAAGACCCGATTCGGAGCGGTCGGCGGCTGAAAGGTAGACGACGATTCTCTTTACGTCGGCAAGGTAGCTGACCGTGTAGCGAAAGCTTCCGCTCTCGGCGCCGCCGGACAACTGTGACGGGAACTCGAATATGTAGGCAACGCGTCCGGGGCCTTGCTGAAGTAGCTCGACGATCTGCAACTCGTATCCGGGGCGTTCGGCCACACTTAGCAGCGCGTCGGCGGCAGCCTCGAGCTTGGCCGGGATCGAGCGACTCACACTTACCAGGGCCTCCGGGTCGAGCAGTGCCGGGACCTGTTCGTTCGGGCCATTGCGCGATCCCCGGGGCTGGTCGAGGTATCTAACAACCTCGAGCTGACGCGCAGCTTCGTCGACGAACGTCTCGTTGATCCCCGCTTCGCGAGCCGCCTCCCTCGCTGCGGAGAGATCGATCGTATCGCGATCGTTAATCGACTCGTTTGCGTTCGGGCTCGCTCCTTCCGCGGCGTCACCTTCCGCGACCTGCCGAAGTGCCTCCTCCTGCAGCTCGGCAGCTCGTCGCCAGAGAGCCTGCGCCGCCTCATAGCTCAACCGCCGTTCGCGTTCTCTCATGACCGTGTACCACCGGGTTCGACGCGGCAGGCTACTCCAGCTTCGCGCGGAATCGCTCGAGCGCCTTCCCTTTGATTCCCGCCGACTCGGCCGCGCTCTCGAACGCCGCTCCGCCGGCAACCTCGCGCAGCGCCGCGAGCTCCTTCGCCGAGAAATGAGCCCCGCCGAGCATATGCTCGCGGAACGCGGCGGTTGCCAGCGGCGCGACCTTCTCCGCGATATCGCACATGACTTCGGCGTAGGCGCGGATTTCGTACTGCGCGTGCGGGTCCATGCGCAGTTCGAGGAAGTGAAAGAGGTTGTGCAGGTCGATCTGCCAGTACCACTGCGTGTAGAGGCTCAGCGGAAGGTTGATGCGCGCGAGCTCTCTCGCGAGACCGGTTTCGAGAAGCTCTTCATATTCTCCGTAGCTGCGCCGCTGGCCGGCCTCCAGCTTGCCGAGGACCTCACGCACGCTCTCTTCCGGCATCGCCTCCGGCTCGCGTCCCTGCTTGTTGTCGCTCGACTGCGCGGAGACGTGGGCGGGATCGGGAACGTAGAACTCATCCTCCATAATGCTGTATCTGCCGCTGATCTCGTTCAGGCGGGCGGTTCGATGCCGCACCCACTGCCGGGCGACGAAAATGGGCATCTTCGTGTGGAAGGTGAGCACGACCTGTTCGAACGGCGAGGTATGCCGGTTGCGCATGAGGTAGTTGATGAGTCCACCGTCCTCGCGCACCGTCTTCGTGCCGGCGCCGTAACTCACGCGCGCGGCCTGCACGATCCGGTCGTCGCCGCCCATGTAGTCGACCAGTCGTACGAATCCCTTATCCAGTACGCGATACTCCGTATCGAGTATCTCTTCCGCTTCCGGAACCACGCTGTGTGCCAAACTCACCGCCCTCCTTGGTTCTCACCCGGATTGTACTCCGGCAGATTGTACTCCAGGTTCTCGTACGTTTCCCGCCGCGCGAAGCGGCCGCTGCGACGCCTGCGATCTTCGTAGAAGCCGCGCCGGCCGTCGCCGACATCGTCACGGTCGGCCATCGGCATCAAGATCTCCACACTGACACCGCCTGCCGGATGGTGGTAGTGGGTAATAAGGAGCGGATCGATGTCGATGATGCTCGCCCCGCGCTCGTCGAAATCGACGGTCGTCCGGAAAATCGCCGAGTCTCCGGTGTTCGCCCGCCAGTGATCGGTATCGTCAGGTCCGATCCCCCACGTCTGCCCGGAGACGAAGTTACCCATGCTCGGCATGATCACCGCCCGGCGCCCGTCGTCCCGTTCCACAACCTCCCACGGCTGCAGCACGTGCGGGTGGTGCCCCCAGAGTATGTCTACGCCGGCGCCGACTGCCTCGCGAAAGAACGCGATCGAGCGCGCGTCCGGGTATGGCTGATACTCGGTGCCGTCGTGAACGCTGAGCACAAACAGGTCGTAGTCGTCGGTCGCCTCTTCCAGCCGGTCGAGAAAGCGCTCGGTCGACCGGCGGCTCCAGTCGATTACGTAAGTCAGCTCCCATCCGTCCCAGTCGTTGAGAATGCGGGTGATCGCGAGAAATCCGATCGAACGCCCGCGCCATTCGAGCTCCACGATATCGAGGCTTTGGTCGGGTTCGGCCCGCGCTCCGCTGTAGTGAATGTCGTGGCGTTCGGTGAGCTCGGCCATGGAGGCGAGCGTGGCAAGGACGCCGTCTGCTTTGTAGTCGGTAGTATGGTTATTGGCGATGGAGAAGATGTCGACCCCGGCGTCGATCGCCGCTTCGACGTACGCCGGGTGCACGTTGAAGCGCGGGTAGGTGGCGTACGGGCGGTCGGGGTCGACGACGAACTCGAGCTGTCCGAAGACGTGATCGCTGTCGGCGAAGTGCGGTGCGACTTCGGTGTAAATGCGCGAGAAGTCGTCCATGCGGTAATTGACGTCGTGCGCCATGATGTCGCCGATGAACGAGAGTCGCAGGGGGCGCTCGACATGGGAGGAGGTATGGGATTTGGAGACCTCCGCTGCATCGGGTGCCCGATCGCCGGGCCCCGCGAAGAGAAACACCCCGCCGACCACGAGCACGACGACGAGAACGGCGAACAAGCGAAGGGCGGAGCAGGAGAGACGTCGAAATGTCGTGCGGGAATGGCGGCCCATCGGTGGGCGCAAGTATGCCGGAAGCGCGCGGGCGCCTGCAAGCGGACGCGACGAGATCGAGTTCACCGTGTCGCGTTGCTCACCCGTCCTTCCGGCACGTGCACGTGGACGCAAAGCGTGATCACATCACCCTGCTACCAGATAAAAGTGGCGAGAAAGACATAGATCGCCCCGAACAGCAACCCCGCGCCGGCTACGAGAAAGAGCCCCCGGAAAAGCCGGTCCCGGTTGTCTTCGGACGCCGAAGCAACCGCAAGCGCGCCGAGAGTCGAAATCGGGCTGGTGGTGACCACATGCGAGCCGATGACGATCGCTGAGATGAGCTGCTCGGCGGTCAGTCCGCCTGCCATGGAGCGTACAACCCCGGGGGCGACCGGAATAAGGGTCGGAAGTACCACGCCACCGGCGCTCGAGACGGTCGAAATCGCCCCACCGATGAGAACGAACCCTGGCCCCATCGAAAGCGGGGTCATAGTACTGCGGAGAAACGCCGTCACCAGATCGATGCCGCCGGTCAGCTCCATCACATGTACCAATACAGCCACACCGCACACGAGAATCAGCGCAGGCCACGGTAGACCGCGCAGTACCTGTTCCTCCCGACCGGCTCCCATGAGCAGGAGCACGATCGCACCGGTGAATGCAGTCATGCCGATATCCCACTCGAGAAGCAGTATCCCGAGCACGACCAGCAGTATCACGAGCAAGGTCATTCGCTGCCGGGTGTTGAAATTGGCCGAGACCCGGTGCGTTTCTTCGCTTCGACCGAGGCGCAGTCCGCCGAGAGAAAGGTAGCAAAGCGCGGCGAAGAGCGTTCCGCTTATCGCCATATCCCGAAAGACCGGCATTGCCACCCGGAGGCCCTGCTCGGCGGCAACCGTAGTAGCGATTATTCCGGTCGGTGCGATCGGCGAAAGCCCGCCGACATTCGAGCCGGTAATGACCATCGTCGACATGAGAAGCGGCGACAACCGTTCCTCTCCCGATACCGTTAGGGCGATCGGCAGGAGCAGCGCACACGCGGCGATATTCCCCGGGCCGAGACCGGCGATAACGGCGGCGAGACCGAAAAAAAGCAAAGGGAGCAGCCGATGATCGCCTCCGGTGTAGCCGGTACAGATACGTGCGACCACCGTGAGAGTCCCGTTCATCGAGGCAATTGTGAACAGCAGGGTCATGCCGAGCAGAGTCAGGAAGAGGCTCGTCGGCCAGCCGGAAACGACTTCCGACGCAGGAATGCCGAAGATCAGCGAAAGCACGAAGGCGAACGCGATCGAAACGAGGCCGGTGTTGACCTTCAGTGTAAACCCGACTCCGACCGCGATCGCGATAGCGCTCAGACTCACGACCGCTGCTACGGGATTCAGAGAGGACTCCTTTGCAAAATCAGAACCATACGCTCATGCTATCCACGGATCTACGCGGTCACAAGCGCTGCGAGTGCGGTGGCGACACAATTTTTCTACGGCATTCTGTACCGTTTGGAAAGAGAAATCACGATGGCGACAAACAGAAACACAACCGACGCAAGGGCGATCCAGCTCGCCATATAGTCGCCGGTGCGATCGGAGAGAAATCCGAACACCGGAGCAGCAAGCACGACGCCGGTCCGCGAAAACACCAGGGCTATGCCGGTCGCAAGTCCGGCCTGGCGCCCGGGAACCAGCTCGGACACCGAAGTGAAGTAGAGACCGGGAATGCCGAGTACGACGAACCCGAACAAGCCGGAGGAGACAAGAACCAGCGAGAACGGAAGCACACCCGTGCTTACCACAAGACCGAAGAACAACCCCATCGCCGCGGTGAACAACGCAAGGACGATCAAGCCGAAACGTCTACGCCTGCCGAGCAAGCGATCGTTTATCACACCCCAGCCCGGTTGGCCGAACATCCCCCCAACGTGAAACGCCGCCAGCCCGATACCGGCGGCGGCAGGCGTATAGTCGAGGTCCTGCGCCAGGAAGAGCGTCATGTGTCCGGTGATACTCGAAAGCGACATGCCGAACACGACGCCGAGAACGCAAATGGTGATGAGCGGTCCGTTGCCGAGAATCTCGGCGAGATCGCGTCGAAACGATTCGGGGGGGTCATTCCCCGCATCAGAGAAGTCGGCCGTACGATCGGGGCCGACCTCCGACGAGGGCACCTCACGCTGCCGCTGTCGCGGATAGTATCGATAGATGGTGAGCGCGATGACACCGGCAATCGCACCACTGGCGGCGAGCACGACGCGCCACCCATACAGCTGCCCGAGAAACGGCAATACGGCGGTACCGATCAGCGCACCGCTGCC
>SLIN01000090.1 GCA_007135605.1 Spirochaetales bacterium
CATTCGCCATCCCACTATCGCTCGCTCATCCGCTTCGTTACCGACCGCCCCGGACACGATCGTCGCTACGCCGTGTGCTGCGACAAGATCAAGCGAGAGCTCGGCTGGCGGCAAGAGCACCCCTTCGCCTCCGGTCTGGGAAAGACGGTAGCCTGGTACCACGAGCACCGTATCTGGGTTGAGCGGGTGCGCAGCGGCGCTTATCAACAGTGGATTGAAGCAAATTACGTAAACAGATAACAGTGATCGACGCGAATTACAGTATCGTAATCTGATCTCGCCGGCGCGGCGACCTGCGCGGCGGAATACGCCCCAGCACCGACCGTCACTAATTCTTTCTCACGGAGTTACTTCGACCGTTTCGACCAACCTTCCTCCATGCTTGGCCTGAATTTTGCTTGTTCTTCGGGACGCGAGCTCGTGTGCTCGCCGATTACCTGGAGGACGCAATATGCTTTCGAGACTGACCGTATTCTCGTTCCGTGGCCGTACGGCCGCTGCGCTCGTCGTAATTACCCTTCTACTTGCTCACGGCGCCTGTTCAATGCCTTCGTCACCAATCAACTCAACCGGGGGGCGTTCGCGCTCGGCACCGCAACCGATTGTCATCGAATCGGAATCATTCACACTCGCATGGGAAGCACCGAACGGCACAGTCGATCACTATGAGGTCTACTACCGCGAACGCAGTGCAACAGGTTGGCATCTACTCGGTACCACCGATGGATCGACCGCGAGTTTTCGAGTCGACGACCAGGTTCTCGACGACGGCGAGGGCGCCTACGTCTTCGCGGTTCGAACGGTAACACCGGCCGGCGACACATCGCCACTTCACACTTCACTGAGCGGCGATGCCGAGCCTTCGAGCGGCTGGTACGTTCGGTGGGAGCCTGAGCTGTAGTACGAGGGGCGAGCTGCCCGCACACTCCGTATCAGGGCAGCTCGTTTCGAGCTTCGGTCGGATCCGTCTCGAACGCCGATTCGTCGGCCACCCACAATCCGAGCCGCATCAGAATCCGCTCGGCTACGCTCATCGCCGCGACTTCCTCCCGCACGGAAACCGCGAGGGCCGGATCGTCGGTGATCAGCCCGTCAACCCCGAGATCGATGAGCTCGGCCATTTCGGCGGCACTGTTCACCGTCCACCCATGAACCTCGATTCCCTGTGCGTCGGCCCGGCGGAGAAGCACCGGCGTGATCGATCGGCGAGCGACGGCAATGAAGTCGACAGGAAGGAGGCTCAGGTCACCGATTGCCAACGCCGACACATAACCGAGTCGGATGTCGGGCGCAATCAGCCGCATCTGCCGAATGGCCGGAAGACTCAGAGACATGACAACCGACTGATCCTCCATTTCGGCTTCACGTATCTCCTGAACCACGACTTCGGCGAGTTCCGGCTCGAATCCGTAATACTTCAGCTCGATCATGAGATCGATGCGATCGCGGGAGCGCTCCAGGAAATCGCCGAGGGTAGCGATGCGCCGTTCGCCGGCAGGAGTGCCGTCGTCGGGACGCTGCACGAGATCCGACACGTCGTCGTAGGAGACCGCCGCCACGCGGCGCGGGTCGCCGGCCACACGCATGAAGTCGATATCGTGCACTATGATCGGAACCTCGTCGGCGGTCAGCTGAACATCGATCTCCGTCATGTCGGCACCCGCTCCTATCGCGCTTTCGAGCGCCGACAGCGTATTCTCCGGCGCCGGCGGTGGTCCGGCGCGATGCGCGGATATGAGGATCGAGTCGACATTCGGCAGAGGTCCGACGAACGCGGCCCCGGAAGCAACGCCGGCGATCACCACTCCCGCGACAAAGAGGGCCACCGGCGCCGGGCGCAGCCATCGACGGACCGAGCGGACCGTATCCACGACCGCGGAACCGACCGCGCGCAGATGCGGTGCCCGCTCATGCAGCTCGGTTTCATCCAGATAGATGCTGACGAGAACGGTGGAGACGAAGGAGAAGCCGAGGATCGACAAGGCGGTATCGATCGCAACCCCGAGCAACACCGACATACCGCCCGCAAATGCGAGCAACCGGATGCTCTCGGTAAGACCGGCGATCGCCCCGAGCACCTGCGACGACAGCCACAGGAAAACGGCGTCGACGAGAAACCGAAGGGCAAGCCAAAGAACTATCGCCTGAAGTATCAGCCGGGCGACTCTGTACGATCGCCTTCGGGTCAAACGCCAGGAGCGCACTATCGATTTGCGTATCGAGCGATAGCCGTCGAGATACTCCGGCAGAACGAGTATGCTCCGGGCAGCGGGGAGGAGAACCGCGATCGCCCATGCGGCAGTCCACGCTCCGCCGGCGGTCAGCGCATAGCTCCACTCGTTCGGACGAGCTGTCAGATAGTAGTTTATATCGTGCTCGGCAAGAAAGAGTGAGTGAATTCCCCAAAGTCCGAGCAGGAGCGGGACTGCGACCACGATCGCTGCCGTCGAGACGAGAAGGCAGAGCCGACCGACCCTCGATGAGCGACCTGCGACGGCCAGGGCGGTTCGGAACAGAGTGGACCGGTGCCCGTCGGCATGATCGATGAGTATTCGGAACACGCCGGTGAAACGCATTACGGCGAAGCTGACGGCCAGTGCCCCGGCGATCACGATATATGCGATGCCGGCCGGGGAGAGGGCGAACGCTATCAGATCGGTGTTTCCGACGATTGCGTCGCCGGAACGGAATACGCCCGCCCCCAGTACCGCCGACGAAATCGGTGCGAGAATGAGCAGCGAGAACGCCCAGATGAGGAGATTCCAGAGAATGATGGGTCGGCGCAGCGTGGTGACCCGGCGCCACGCTCGTCGCAACGTGTCGTTCAAGAGCATATCGTGACTACCATGATACCTGCACGGTCGTTCGACCGGCAAATCAGCGACGGGCCGCGAGTCCCCAGCTCAATTTCGAGAAGCGACGCACATCAACATGGAAACCTGAAGCAGTCAACCGGTCAGTCGCGGTATCGAGGTACCAGAAGAACTCCTCGTCGAAGTCGCGCACAACGGCCGGGTAGTCGGCGGCAAGCTCGCTCCGGAGGCTGCGCTCCGCCTCGGCATTTTCAAACATGAGATCGGCCGCAACGAACAGCCCCCGGGATCCGAGCAGCTCGGCGATCGAGGCGAACAGTGCCTGCTTCTCGTTCTCGGTAAGATGGTGAATCGTGTAAGTGGAGACAACCGCGTCGAATCGACCGGCTTCGCCCTGCGTAACGTATGCGAGGATGTCACCCCGGACGAAGCTGACCGCTCGGTCACCACCGGAAAGCTTGGCAGTCGCCCGGTCGATCATACGCTGAGAGAGGTCGACACCGGTGACCGTACAATCTCGCGGCAATGCAAGAATCGTATTTCCGGTTCCGCAGCCGAGATCGAGAACGCGCGTCGAGTCGCCGCCCGATCGATAGACCTGCTCGCCAACCCACCTCAGTGCGGCCGCGTAACCGGTGCGAATCGGATTACTCTCATCGCGTACGTCCTGATCGTAGAGGTGGGCTGCGGCATCGTGGTTGTACAGTTCACCGTACTGACTTTTCACTCACACGTCCCCGATCCACTAATGACTCGGTACCAGGAGCATGGGGACATCCGTCTTTCGCAGTACGTTATGGCTTACGCTTCCGACGAGCGCTTCAGCAAGCACGCCCCTGCCTTTGCGACCGAGCACCATGAGGGTAACTCCGTTGTTGGCGGCGAACTCGAGAATCTCGGAAACCGGACGTCCATACAGCAGGCTCGTCTCGACATTTCCTGCTCCTCGTTCGGTCAGACGCGACTTCAGGCCACCGAGGCGCTCCTCATCGATCTTGTTAAATTCCTGCAAGCGATCGGAAAGGTGCGGCTCGATCTTCGAGGAGTCCTGGACATGCACAAGCGAGATCTTGGCTGCCTTCGGTGCGACATCGGATTCGAGCACTCCGAAGGCCGCATCGGCGTCGTCGGAGAAGTCGGTCGGGAGCATGACGTGCGAAAGGAGTCCCGATGACCATCCGCCGCGTACGCCGAGCGGTCCCTCCGGTCCATCGGCTTCTTCGAGCGGAACGGTCAGGACCGGTATTTTGCTATGACCGATTATGTTCCACGTGAAGCTGAAGCCGAGTGCCTCGCCGGCGATCGAGTGATGCTCGGTGCCGACAACCACGATGCATGCGTCCCGTCGTTCGGCCAACTCCTGGACCTGCGCACCCGCCCGTCCGGAGAGGATTTCGTTGTCGACGACGAAACCTCGTTCGGTGAGTTTCTTGCGCTCCCGCTCCAACTGAGACTCTGCGGTTCCGGCATAGTAAGAGAACGCAAGGCTCATGCCGACGGTAGCGCTTACCGCTTCAGCGACGATTACTTCGCGAACGCCGAGATCCCACAAACCCGGCGCACACTCACCGAGAATAATTCCGCCACTCGTAAGATCGGTAACCAGAACCGCTCGCTCAAACATCGCTGTATCTCCTCCCTCAACCGTATACGCTCCCGGCCACACCCCCACCGGCCCCACTCATAGTATATATCGGCTCACCGGGGGCACGCGAGTGAATACGCAACGGTTATCGCATCCGGTAAGCCCACGGATCGGCGTCGCCTCCGAGTTTCTGCTTCAACTCATCGGTCTCGGCGGTTAGCATGTCCAGAAGCTCCCGCGGCAGATCGACATCGCCGGCGGCGGCATTCTCATCGACTTGCTTGGCCCGCCGTGCCCCCGTGAGCACCGAGGTAACCCCCGGCTGAGCGAGAAGCCACCCGATTGCGAGGTGTGCCATCGAGCGGCCGTGATCTTTGGCGAGATCGCGGACCGCATCTATCGCACGAAAGGTTTCCGCCTCAGCGCCCGCTTCACGGTGCCGCGCCTCGGGCCGACTCGACGCGAAGTACTTGGTGCGCGCACGTCCGGCCGGGACATCGTCCGCCGAACGGAACTTGCCGGTCAGCAAACCCTGGGCGATCGGGCTGTAGCAGAGAACTCCGATCTGCGCCTCGACGCACTTCGGTACTACCTCGTATTCGATGGCGCGCCAGAGAAGACTGTAGCAAAGCTGGTTGGTCGCGGGCGTGCCGCATTCGAGCAGATCACCGAGATCGCCTCCGCCATAGTTGCACACCCCCCAACGGCGAATCTTGCCCTTTTCCTGCAGTCGCTCCATGCCGGCGACCGTCTCCTCGAACGGCGCGTCGTGCTTCGGCCAATGCTGTTGATAGAGGTCGATGTAGTCGGTGCGGAGCCGCTTCAGGCTCCCGTCGCACGAGCGCTCGAGCTCGTCGGCTGTCGCCTCGCTCGCCGGCGGTTTCGTCGCGATCACCGCATCACCGCGACGCCCTGCGAGTGCGCGACCGAGGATCTCCTCCGAGTATCCGTCGCCGTACGCGACCGCCGTATCGAAGAGCGTAATCCCTCGATCGAG
>SLIN01000235.1 GCA_007135605.1 Spirochaetales bacterium
AGCGGCGGCCCGCGCCGAACGGCTCCGGTTGAGCGCCGGCCGGTATCGGAGCGGTCGCCGCCCCGGCGCCGAGCAACGATGACCGCGTTGCCCGCACCGCACTCACTCAATCGTAGAGAAGCGTCTGCCAGCGCCGCTGGTGTTTCAGCTCCTTCTTCTTTTCCTGCCACGCCTCTTCCGAGCCCGCCATCTGGCTCATGACGCGGTCGAGCTTCTTCTCCAGCGACGACAGCCCCGCTACATACACGTAGGTCTTCGGATCCTGAACGAGAGACCAGACCTCCTGGGCATTGTCCATGAGCGTCTCTTCGATCGGCGGCTCCTCGCCGAGATACGGGCGCCTGGCAATCGTCTCGAACGCCTTGAACGTCTCTTTGTCGTAGTAGTTGCTCATATCGTCGCGCTCTTTGTTCATGTACAGAAGGTCCATACCCGTGCGCGCGCCGTAGAAAAGCCGTACTTTGCCCAGCCACTCGTTTCGCTCGCGATAGATGTGCTTCATGAACGCGCGGAACGGGGCGATCCCGGTGCCGATCCCGATCATCAGCAGATTGCAGTTCTTGTCACGCGGCGCCTGGAATTGCCGGCCGTACGGACCGGCTATCTTGATCTCGTCACCGGGCTTGCGGTCGCAGAGGAAGTTCGAGGCGATGCCCGGGTATCGCTCACCGCTGACCTCATCGATATAGAAACAGCGCCGTACGGCTACCGCAATCTGTGCGAGATTCTCATCCTCGCCTTCGCGCGAGCTCGCAATCGAGTAGAGCCGGAAATGCGTGTCGTTTCCGAAATCCTTCGGCGCCGGTGCGAGCACACCGATGCTCTGCCCTTCGATGTAATCGAATGTCGCATCGGGAATATTCAACACGATGTGTCGAACCTCGTCGGCATCCGGCGGCGTAATCCGCTCGCTACTCTCGACAATTGCCGTCTGCGGCTGCTTTACCTCGAATTCTGATGCTTTCATTACTTATCTCCTGTTTCCAGTTGCGCCTCCGCTCTGCGGAGTCGCCTGCTGTTTTCGTGTTGATGTGGTTTTCCGATCCGTTGACGCCGGCTCGCAGACGCAGCTCAAAGCGCAGCCGACACATTCGCGATGCGGACCGTATTCGGGGTGCCTCGCGGCGAACCGGCGACTGCCCTGCTGCACCGCTATCCATCCCCCGAGCACTGCGAGCACGAGCGTCACCGCTACAAGGTAGTCTACGATCATCGCGCACCCCTCTATCCACCGAGTCCCGCAAAGCCCATGAACACCATTGAAAGCAGGCCGGCCAGCATGAACGCGACCGCGCCGCTCGTGGCGACATACGGCAGATTCGAGAACTCGAGCTGTTCTCTCAGTCCGGCCATGAGCACGAGGGCAAGCATGAAACCGAATCCGGCGCCGAGACTGTAGAAAATACTCTGTACAAAGTTGTACTCGTTGAATGTCTGAAACAGCGCCATGCCGAGAATCGCGCAATTCGTCGTTATCAGCGGCAAATACACTCCGAGCAGTCGAAACAGCGTCGGGCTGAACTTCTTGATCGTCATCTCCACCAGCTGAACGGCCGAGGCGATCACCGCGATGTACGCGATCAGGCGCAGGTACTCGATTCCGAAATACACGAGGATGCTGTTGATTGCGTAGGCGCAGACCGATGCCACCAGCATGACGAAGATGACCGCCACCCCCATCGGCCAGGCGGTATTCAGCTTCCCGGAGACCCCGACGAACGGACACAGTCCCAGAAACGACGCGAGGACGAAGTTATTTATGAGGAACGCGTTCAAAAAGATAAACGACAACGACTCAGGTTGCATGAACGACCTCCTTGCCGGAGCGCGCCGATTGCGGCCGCGCCGACATTTCCTTTCTCCGCTGAACCATCGCGAAGATGATGAGCCAGACAGCCAGGACGAAAAATCCGCCCGGCGGCAGCACGAAAATCGCCCAGGTCTGGAAGCCCTCGCCGAATACCGTTATTCCGAAAAACGTTCCGAATCCGAGGATTTCCCGTATCGAGCCGATCATAAGAAGCGCCGCAGTGAACCCGGCGGCCGTTCCACCCGCATTGACGGCGGCGGTCGTAACGCGATGTTTCGACGCGTGTGACTCGCACTGACCGAGAATCATGCAGTTAACGACAATGAGGAGAATGAAGGCGCCAAGCGCATCGTAGAGCTCGAGACTGAGCGCGTGGATCCCGTAGTCGACCGCCGTTACGAAGGTGGCGATGACGATCATGTAGGCGGCGATCCGGATCTGTTTCGGGATCACGTTCCGGAGCAACGAGATAATGATGCTCGAGCATATGACGACCACGCTGCTCGCCAGGCCCATGACCAGCGAATTGACCGCCGTATTGCTGACGGCAAGCGCCGGACAAAGCCCGAGGAGCCGCGAGAAGACCGGGTTCTGCTTCCACGCACCCGACATGAACGTCTCATATGTGATCGGTCCGTCCTGCTTCGAAGCGCTCGACATTACTCAGCCTCCATTTGTTCCGGAAGGTCGTCGCGATAACGCGCGAGCAGCGGCAGATACCGTTCGGCGCTTTCCCGAAGCGCTCTGCCGACCGCCTCCGAGCTCACCGTCGCCCCCGTGATGCCGTCGATTTCCCAGTCTTCCTCCGCGTCGCGCCTCGTAACCGTACGTATCTCGTTCTCGAGCGCCGTCTGCTCCTCGTTCAGCTCTGCGTCGAGGCACTCGAAGTTCGCGAGGAAGTCGGGGTCAGTTGCAATCAGCGCTCCGAGTCCCGGCGTCTCCGAGCTCTGCAGCACGGTGAATCCGATGATGCATTCGCGCTGCGGCGAATAGCCGTAGAGCATCCGGATCGTATCCGCATATCCCATCGCCGAGGCTTCCAGCGCAACGCCGACAAGATCACCACCGGAGTCGTATCCGGCGTAGACATTCGCCCGGTCAATTTCCTCGCCCGCCAACCTGGCGAGGCCGTCATCATCCAGAGAGTAATTCACCCGCTGCTCGGCTCCCGGAAGGACCGTAAAGACGGCTCGCTCGAGCCGCTCCCGATGATTGCGCGCGATCGGCTCGGCAGTGATCTGATAGGCGAAAACGATCGTCACACCCGAAATCAGCGCAATCACCGAAAGAATGAGAATCAATCGGCCGGCAGGCGGCATCGCAGGTTCCATTTTCTCGCTCATTGCGCCGTGCTCCTCTTCTTGACCGCACCGTACTTCCTCGGTTGAGTGACCCTGCTGATTAACGGCGCCGCCGCGTTGCCGAACAGTATCGCGTACATCACCCCTTCGTTGAGTCCGCCGAAGAACCGGATTATAATGACGAGTGCTCCGATCAACGCTCCGTATACCCACACACCGAGCCGGGTCTCCGGAGAGCCCACCATATCGCTCGCCATGAACACCGCCCCGAGCATCAGTCCGCCGGAAAAGAGGGTAAACCACGGATCGGGATAGATTTCCGGATTCAGCTGATGGAAAATGCCCGAGAGCAGCCCGGCAGTCAGGAGAATGCTTACCGGTATGCGCCAGTTCATCATCTTTCGAAAAACCAGATAGAGTCCGCAAACGAGGATCAACAGCGCGGCCGTTTCACCGGTCGATCCGGAAACCGTTCCGATCAGCAATTGCATGCTGTCGGTCGGTATCTGATCGAATTTCATGAGCGCGAGCGGCGTTGCGCCGGTGAATGCGTCGGGCACGCTCCGGGCGAGCCATTCGCTGTTCGATACCGGTTCGAGGAACGGAATGGTCAGCGTCGAGGGGATAAATCCGGCGAACCGTCCCGGCACCAGCGCAGGCGTCCACGTCGTCATCGGAAGCGTAAACGCCGCCTGTGCGAACGCCCGGCCGACGAGCGCCGGATTCATCGGGTTATACCCGAGCCCGCCGAAAAACGCCTTCCCGATTCCGATCGCCACAACCGCCGCAACCACCGCCATCCACAACGGAAATGCCGGCGGCAGCGTGAGCGCGAGCAGTATTCCGGTGATGACCGCGCTCCAGTCGCCGACCGTGCTCGCCCGGCCCGAGAGCTTGCAGAAAAGGTGCTCGGTCGCCACCGCGACAACCGTCGTTACGACTATCAGCGCGAGCGCGCTCAGCCCGAAGTTATAGACCGCGAAGGCGCAGACGGGCAGGAGCGCAAGAACGACGTTGCGCATAATAACGTCAACGGTGACGGTCGTACGCTGATGCGGCGATGTGCGCAGATCGATCTCCCGGCCGATCGCCCGCGACGCCTGCTGTGCGTCGCTTCCCGTGTCCGCTTTAGCCGTTACTCGCGCCATTTTCCGCCGCCGCCTTTTCTTCGCGATACATGACCTTCGAAACGCGGAAATACTGCACCAGCGGTATGCCGGCCGGGCATACGTAAGCGCAGCAGCCGCACTCGAAACAATCGAAGAGATGGTACTTGTCCATCTCGAGGTAGCGCCGCTTCGACGCCAGTTTCCCGAGCTGACTCGGGTTCAGGAACATCGGGCACGCGTCGACGCATTTGCCGCAGTTGATGCACGGAAACGACTCGGAGAGCTGCTGCTCGGCGAAATCCTCCGGTCGCAGCACGAGAAAACCGCCGCACCCCTTGGTTATCGGCACATCGAGCGAGGAGACCGTATCGCCGAGCATCGGTCCGCCGGTAATCAGGTAGCGCGACGATCCGGTATAGCCGAGTTTCTCAAGGATGAAGCGGAGCGGCGTTCCGATCGGCACCAGATAGTTCCCCGGCCGGTCGATACCGGGGCCGGTAATCGTCACCACACGCTCGATCACGCCGCGCTGCATCGGCAGCAGCTCGCCGAGCTGGGTGGTCGTCGCGACGTTGAACACGCTGAGGCCGACCGAGGACGGGTAGCTTCCCGACGGGATCTCGCGGTTGAACAGCGCCTTGGCAAGCATCTTCTCCGCACCCTGCGGATATTTCGTTTTAACCACCTCGACGGTAATGCTGCCGTCGGCCGGCAGCACCTTCCGCACCGCTTCGGCGGCATCGAGCTTGTTGTCCTCGGTGGCGATCACGCCGTGCTCGGCGCCGACCGTTTTCATGAGGATCTGCGTTCCGCGCACCAGCTCAGCCGCCTGCTCGAGCATGATCCGGTGGTCGGTGGTCAGGTACGGCTCGCACTCGCAGCCGTTTATCAGCACGGTATCCACCGTGTGTTCCGGCGGCGGGGAGAGCTTTACGTGCGTGGGAAAGGCGGCGCCGCCGAGACCCACAAGCCCGGCATCCTGCACCGCCTGGATGACCTCCTGCGCGGTCATTGAATCGATGTCGCGCGGGGCGCCGTAGAGGATCTCCTGCGAATCGCCGGGATAAACATCTATTATGATTGCCTCTTTGCGCGGCCCCTTCGGCGTGGGAACAAGGTCGATCCGCTTGACCACGCCGGTCGCCGGGGCGTGCAACGTTGACGAAACGAA
>SLIN01000137.1 GCA_007135605.1 Spirochaetales bacterium
CGCAGGGCGGTGAGGTTATATCCGCCCTCGGTAACGTAGATGAGTCTGCCGTCGCAGAGCTCGTCGGCGAGCTCGCACTCGAGGGCGGCGAACGACGCATAGACGCGGCTGGAGAGCTGCATGCTGCCGAGCGGGTCGTCCTGATGGGCGTCGAATCCGGCGCTGACGATAAGGAGATCCGGTCGATACGACCGGACGGCCGGCGCGACGAGCTCGTGCATGAGATAGAGGTAGTCCTCGTCGTCGCAGGAGCCGGGAAGCGGAATTGTCAGCGTTCTCCCGGAGCCGGCATCGGCGCCGGTCTCACCGAGACGGCCGGTGCCCGGATAGTGGGGATACTGATGCAGGCTCGCGTAGAAGATGTCGTCGCGCCGGTAACTCGAGTGGAAGGTACCGTTGCCGTGGTGGACATCCCAATCGAGGATGAAGATGCGCTCCAGCCCGCGCTCGAGCGCGTGACAGGCGGCGACCATAACATGGTTGAAGAAGCAGAAGCCGGCCGCGTGGTCGGCCTCCGCGTGGTGTCCGGGCGGGCGGGAAGCGACAAGTGCCCGGCGGCGCGATGAGTCGATTACCGCATCGACGGCAGCGGATGCGCATCCGCTTGCCCGGCGGGCGGCGGCATAGCTGTGCCGGTTGGCAGCAGTATCGGCGTCGAAGACGGTGAGGTCCCGTTCGGCGCTCGTGGCCACACTGTCGATATATTCGGCGGTGTGGACGGCACGGAGTTCCTCATCGGTAGCGTCGCGCGGCTCCCCGGCGACCAGAGAGCCGGCGAACGAGGCGCCGTCGAGCATCTCATACATTGCCCGTATTCGCTCGGGCCGTTCCGGGTGCATTTCCGGTTGCTCGTGCAGCTCGAATACGGGATCTCGGAATACGGTAATCTCCAATACAGGCTCCTGAAGAGATACGGTTGCGCGATCGCTTGACCACCGGCGATCGATAGAGCCAAGCTGATTCGAGATGTCATGAGTATACTCGCGCGTGAAATCGGAAAACGCAAGGTCACCCGGTATCTGCAAACAGCGCTTCTCGCCGTGCTCATGGTCGTTCCGCTCGTTGCCATCGGGCGAAATCTCTTCGGTCCGGTCGGTTTCACGGCGATCGGCATCGCGGTTGTAGTGCTTGTCGCCCAGGCGAATCGGCAGACGCCGGTACACCTGCTGCGAAACGCCGTGCCGCTTCGCTACTATGAAGCTCCTCAGCTTCACGAGGTGGTCGGTGAGCTTACCGAGCGTGCGGGTCTCCGGAGCGTACCGATGCTCTATCTCATGCCTTCGCGGGTGCCGAATGCAGCCACGATCGGTCGTCCGGAGGAGGCGGTAATTATCGTTACCGACGGGCTGCTGCGCCGGCTGAGCGTGCGCGAGGTCGCCGGTGTCCTTGCGCATGAGATCAGCCACATTCGGAATAACGATCTCACCTTTTTTGCATTCGCCGAGGTGATCAAGCAAGTTACGATCCTTCTCGCGCGCTTCACGTGGTTCTTCGTCCTGCTGCAGCTGCCGCTCATGATGTTCACCGGCGAGATTGTCCCGCTCGATATCCTCGCGCTCGTGGTTGCTGCGCCGTTTGCGGTCTTTTTCCTGCAGCTCGCACTTCTGCGTACGCGTGAGTTTGCAGCGGATCTGGGGGCGGCCGAACTGACCGGCGACCCGCAGAGCCTCGCCTCGGCGCTCTACCGGATCGAAAACCCTGCTCGCGGTCTGTTCGGGGTGCTGCTTCCGGTTCCCCAGCGCGAAGAGGCGGGCGTGTTCCGCACGCATCCCTCGACGCAGGAGCGGATCCGGCGATTACTCGAGATCAAAGACGGTGGCCGGTGATCGCCCGGCAGCGGATAGGTTTCGACCGCGTGTTACTAACGCTCTGAACCGCCGGCCACCCGGCGGTTCGGCACTACCGTGCGCTTCTTGACTGCCGGACAATGCGACTGACAGCATGGCCGTGAACCGGCTACACTATTGGCATTGGCGGTACCATGGGCCTGAGCATAGAGAGAAGACTGGTCGAATTTGATGTGACGACACCGGAGGCGATCGAGCGCTCGCGAGAGATGGCCGATCGGTACGATATCGGGCTGAGCGAGGCGCTGGTTGCCTACGGCGGCGTCGACCCGCGACGGGTGGCCGCCGAGAGTGCAGCGCACCACGGCGTGGAGTGTTTGGCCGGACGTCCCGATGAGATCGTTGCCCGCCTCGATGAATCGCTCGTCCAGTCGGTAGGCCGACACGCCGCCTATCGGGTCGGTGCGGTGCCCATATCGCGGAACGGCTCGAGCTTAACGATAATCACCGCGCGAATCGGCAATCACGCCGCAGAGCGCTTTTTCCGGGAGGAGTTGGGTGTCGAACGGGTCGAGGAAATCGTCGTCAGCGTTCCGGACATTATTGAGGTGTTGCAGCGCGTCTTCGAGCAGGAGTTGATTTCGGAGGCGGAACGGTTTCATATCGACGGGCGGGCGACCGCCGGGCGGGTCGTCACCGGGCGTCAGGGGGCGATTCTCTCCGGTGCTCTCGCCGCTTTTGTCGTCGCACTCGTGCTTGCACCGGTGCCGGTCGTACGGGTTGCCTTTCTAACCGTGCTTTTCGCCTATGTGGCGGTGTTCACTTTTCGGTTTCTGCTCGGTGTAATCGGTTCGCTCGACGATGTGGTCGTCGATGTGAATCAGCACGAGCTTGCCGCCCTTCGAGACGAGGAGCTACCGACCTACACTATCCTCCTGCCGATGTATCGGGAATCTGCAGCGATCGAGCAGCTGATCGGCGCCGTGGAGGCGATCGACTATCCGAAGCATAAGCTCGATGTGCTGTTGCTTCTGGAATCCGACGACGATCAGACGCGGGACGCGCTCGAGCACGTCGGTATCCCGGCACACTGGAATATACTCACATTGCCGAAGGGCGGACCGCGGACCAAGCCGCGGGCGTGCAACTACGGGCTGCTCTTCGGGCGGGGTGATTACCTCGTTATCTACGATACTGAAGATCTGCCCGATCGCGATCAGCTGAAGAAAGTGCTCGCCGCCTTCGGCAAGTCATCCAACGATACGATATGTTTTCAGTGCCTGCTCAAGTTCTATAACCGTTCGCGAACATTGCTGAGCCGGCTATTCACTCTGGAGCACTGGTACTGGTTCGACTCTATTATGCCCGGCATGGCGTCACTCGACATACCGATCCCGATGGGGGGGACGAGCAACCATTTCCGAACCGGTAAGCTCCGAGCGCTCGGGGCATGGGATCCGTTCAATCTTACCGAAGATACCGACTTGAGTGTGCGTCTCTCGGTGGAGAATCAACGGGCGCGGATTCTCCGGAGCATGACGGCCGAAGAGGCGAATCCTCGAATCGTAAACTGGATTCGCCAGCGTACTCGCTGGATGAAGGGCTACGTGCAGACATTCCTGGTGTACAATCGCAATCCGTTTACCGTTGGTCACGATCTCGGACTAAAGGCGTGGCTTACGTTGCTGCTTTTCGTCGGCGGAACGCCGTTTGTGCACCTGAGCGCGCCGCTTTTATGGGGGGTAGCGTTGGCCGGTCTTTTCCTTGCTCCGGCCACGCTCCAGCAGCTCTTCACTCCGCTCGTGGTATATCTGGCCCTCGGTGGCGTACTCGTCTCGATGTTTCTCGGCATCTATATGCATATGCTTGCGGCGTTTCACCGCGATGACGACCGGTTGCTCCCGGTAGCACTATGTACCCCGCTGTATCGACTATTACAGACGGTCGCATCGTATCGGGCGCTCGCGCAAATACTGCGACGGCCGCATTACTGGGAGAAGACCGAACACCTGCCGCGCGGCAGTCGAAACGGAGATGGTCGATGAGCACACGGTCGAACGCAATGCAGGTCGAAACGCTGCTGGTCGTGCATCACAGGCGGCGGTTTCTACTGCACGCTGTGGTGCTCACAGCGATCTACGGGCTTCTCGGGTTGCTCGCGTGGCGGTTCGGCGTGGGTTCCGACCGGCTTGCCGCCGGAGTGTTCACCGACGGTGGTCCGGACACCCTTTCGGGTCATCCGCCGCTGCTGTTGATCGGTCACCTGATCGCTCGCCATCCGGTTGTTCTCGCCGCGATCGTCGGCGGTACCACGATCGGATATCTCTCCTACTACGCGACCACGTACGCCGGCTCCGTTCCGCTCAGGGTGCTGCTGGTGATCTACATCGTGCTCTCGCCGTCGATGATCACGCTCGTACTGTTCAACGTGGACTGGTTTCTGCTCGTCGCCCTCGTTGTCGCCTCATACGGCTTTCTCCTCGAATACTGCAGGCGCGGTCGAGGGGTCGATATATTTCTCTGCGGCCTCGCGCTGGGCGCCGCATACCTCGTGGTGCCGGAAAGCGCGACGTACGCGGTGCCGTTCGCTGTGGCGGTGGCGGCAACGGCCGCGAGCGGGCACAGCCGGCGGATCTATCTCGTTGTGCTTCTCTTCCCGGTTATCTCGGCTGCATTCGGGTGGGCGCTGCTGGACTGGCACCTGACCGGATCGATCTCCGCGCCGGTACCCCGAATGGCGGCCGGGGTGGATACCGAAGGATTGCTCGGTCTCGCGCTCAGCAGCGGGCCGTTCGTGCTCCTTTACATCATAATGTGCGTGACAGCCGCGTTCTACTCGAAGGTCATGCGCGGGGTCGTTATCGTTCTGCTTGTTGCTCCGGTCGGCCTTATCGCACTGAGCGTTGTCTGGGAAACGCCGATTCCCGCGTTCGTGCATGTTCCATTGCTTGTGAGTGGTGTTGTGATACTCTATCCGTATCTCGACACGGTCGTTCCACAACGCATACTCGGCAGTGTCCTGGTTTTGTTGCTCGTAACGGCGTTGGTTCGAGATAGCTATACGGTTTTCTACCAGGCGAACGAGAGTGTGCGCCGGGAGACCGAAACGGTGCGAGAGTACGGCGATCGTGGTAGTGTGGCCGAAGAGACACCGCAATCGGCGCTGGTACTCGACGGTGAGGAGTAGGGACTGATGGCGACGGTCGGAATACTTGAGGAGCGATACGAGAGTCACGAGATCGAGCGGGCGGTTATCGAGGCGGCAGGCCACCGCGTGCTCGATATTCCTCCCGAGCGCGAGGACTGGCCCGACTGGATGAAGAGTGCCGACGCGATCCTGGTGAATCTGACGCCGATCACCGAACGCGAGCTGGAGAGTCTCCCCGCATGCAGAGCGCTGTGTCGATACGGCGCCGGATTCGACGCGATCGATGTTCGCGCGGCGGCGAAGCGGGGCATCGCTGTGATCAATCAGCCTGCGGTTACCGTCGAGGAGGTCAGCGATCATACGATCGCGTTGTGGCTCGCGTGTATGCGTCAGATCTTGCCGCGTGATGCGGCCGTTCGACGTGGCGAATGGAATACTCCGACACCTGCGGC
>SLIN01000353.1 GCA_007135605.1 Spirochaetales bacterium
GGCGCAAACCGTCGTGGCGCAAACCGTCGTGGCGCAAACCGACGTCAGTGCCTGTTCAGAAGGTATGCCACCTGGCCTCGTTTCGTCAGGGGGATCACACGCTCGCGGTAGAATGTCACGATCACCTGTGCGCCAATAACGCGACGGACGTCGGTATTCACATGCTGCTGAAGATAGGCCACCTTCTTCTCCAGTCGTCCTGCGATTCTCTGCTCAACCTCGCTCCTGGTAAGCATTGCGGTTATCCGGTCGGTATCGTGCGCTTCGGCTGCGTTGCGATAGTCGCCCGGATTACCGCGGAACTTCGCCTCGGCAACATAGAGCGCGCCGAAGTGCACGCGGCGGGCGATCGCCTGAATCGCGTATACGTCGAGCTCTACCGACGAACCGTACTGCCCGTCATCACCGTCGGCGCAGAGTTCCGGCAGACACGCGAGGTACGCGTCACGGATCGCACGGCTCTGCGAAACGATCGAGTAGTCGGCGATCCGCAACGGCGAGGCCGGGAGATGTACCGTGCGCCGCGGCGCCGGAAGATCATCGTTCACCGGACGCTCTTCCGGCACCTCGTATCGACCGAACTCTGCGTCCATTCGCTCTTGAGCATCGAGGCGAACCTCGAACAACGACCGATCGCCGGCGCCCGAGAATCCGCTGCGTCCACGTTCATAGGCGACCGAGTTGGCGGCGAACTGGGCCCGGTCGATGAAACGCATGATGATCGTCTCTTCGAGCGCCTCGAGTTGGGCGGCGATCTTATCCAGTGAGATCGAATCGTTCATGGTTCTACGGTACGTTCCAAAGAGCCGAGGTACCGGAATCACTGTCCGTGTCGCTCGATACGAACGCCTCCCACGGGTGCAGCGAGAGTGTGACAGCCGATTCTCCTGCGTCTTCCGCCGGCAGCCCATCGGGCGGCGCCTGCCGATTGGAAAGCAGCCCGTAACGCAGTGACCGGGCGACATCGGCCGCTACCGTAAACGAAGACGGAGTGTTACTGAAATTGACGATCACGAGAACGTGTTCGGTCCCTCCATCGCGCCGGTACGCGAACACGTGCTCGTCCTCCGGATCACAGTCAACGTATTCACCGTCGTCGAACACCGGCCTCGACTTTCTCAGTGCAATAAGGTCTCGATAGAACGCGTATATGCCGTCGGCGCGCGAGCGTTCACGTTTAACGTGAATATTGGTGAAGTTGGGGTTTACCGAGAGCCACGGTACGTTGTCGGTGAATCCTGCGTGCGTATCCGAGCTCCACTGCATCGGTGTTCTCGAATTGTCTCGACTGCGCAGGTGGAGAATGCGCAGAAGATTCTCAGGAGATGCGTTCTTCTTGCGAATCTCTTTGCGATAGAAGTTGACCGACTCAATGTCACGGTAGTAATCGGCCGACGGAAACGAGACATTCGTCATCCCGATCTCTTCGCCCTGGTAGATAAACGGAGTTCCCTGCTGCAGGTAAAACGCGCACGCGATGGCGGTCGCCGAACGGCGGCGGGCCTCATCATCCCACTCTCCTTCCATTCGGGATGCACCACCGTCATTGCCGTACCGACTCACCGCTCTCGGCTGATCGTGATTGCCGGTGAAAATCGAATTCCATCCGCGTCCGGCGATGCCCGTCTGCCGGCGTCGGACGATTTCTTTGAGCTCGGGAAGCGACCACGACCGCGGAATGTCGTACTTCCCGGCGGCACCATTGTCTATATACATGTGCTCGAACTGAAAAATCATATCGAGCTCTCGCCGTGACGGCTCGACGTACAGGATTCCGTCGGACAGATCGGTCTGGTGCATCTCGCCGACGGTCATGCAGTTGTAGTGTGAAAGAACCTCCCGATGCATCTCCTGCAGATGCTCGTGTGTGCGCGGAAGATTGGCTACCATCTCGGGTGCAAACACGAACTCGTGGCCGTGCGGGTTCGGTGCGTCGGGCAGTCCTTCCGGTTTTCCGATGAAATTGATGACGTCCATGCGAAAGCCGTCGACACCGCGCTTCAGCCAGAAGTGCATCATGTCGTATATCGCGCTTCGCAGCGATTCGTTTTCCCAGTTCAGGTCGGGCTGTTTCTTCGAGAAGAGATGCAGGTAGTATTCGCGGGTGGGCTCGTTCCACTCCCATACCGAGCCCTGAAAAAAGGACCTCCAGTTATTCGGTAGCGGCGGAATCGGTTCATCCTCGGCGCTCGGCTCGGTCAGCCCGCGGCCCGGATGCCATATGAACCAATCGTGGTATGGGTTCTCGCGAGAGGTCCGCGCCTCACAAAACCACTCGTGTTCGTCCGAGCAGTGGTTGACGACCAGATCCATGATCAGCTTCATGTCTCGCTTGTGGAGTTGCTCGATCAAGTGATCCATGTCCGACATCGTGCCGAACTCCGACATAATCGCCCGGTAATCGCGTATATCGTAGCCGTTGTCGTCATTCGGCGAGTCGTATACCGGCGACAGCCATATCGCATCGACTCCGAGCTCGGAAAGATAGTCGAGGCGAGAGATGATCCCGGGTATATCGCCGATGCCGTCGCTGTTCGAGTCCTGAAAGCTCCGCGGATAGATCTGATAGACTACAGCCCGCTTCCACCATTCGGTCCGTTCCATATCCCGGAGACCCTATCCCGACGTGTTCAGGCCGCGCAAGTCCACAAGCGGCGAGGTCCGTGGCAGCCATAGACGAGGTGACGGAACCGAAAGAACCCGATACGTTTGCGGACAGAGTCACTCCGACATAATATTAAAGCCAAATGCGAGCGACGCGAGCGATCATCTATCTCGACAACCTGCGCCACAACATACGCAGCCTCGCCGGGCGGATCCGTTCGGTACGCGGGGCCCCGGTACCGTTTATAGTCGCCGTAAAGGCGGACGGCTACGGTCACGGTGCAGGTCGTGTCGCCTCCGTTGCCCGTGACGAAGGGGCCGAGGGGGTCGGCGTGGCGACGGTCGAGGAGGGAGCACACGTACGCGACGTCGGCTTCTCCGGTCGCATACTCCTCTATAGCATTGCGTTGGCCGAAGAGGCGGCTGCTATCGCAGAGCTCGGTTTGGAGCCTTTTGTTGCCGATCGCGACTATATCCGAACGCTCGCCGAAGCCGCCGAGGGTAGTGCGGCTGCGCGTGCGATCCCGGTTCATCTGAATATAGATACCGGGATGGGACGCATCGGCTGCAAGCCGGAGGAGGCAGCGCAGCTCGCCGTACAGATCTCCGGGGAACCATGGCTGAATCTCGCCGGTGTCTGTACCCACTTTCCCGCCGCAGACGCCGACGATCAATCGTTCACCTACCATCAACTGAAGCGTTTCCAGCACGCGGTAGAGACGATCCGGTCGCGGGGAGTCGATCCCGGTCGCATGCACGCGGCAAACTCCGGCGCATGTCTGGAGGTTGATGCTGCCTGGCTCGATATTGCCCGGCCCGGTATTTCCGTCTACGGGTACTATCCGTCACACGACCAGAGACGAGCGGTCGAGCTGAAGCCTGTCATGGAGTTGGAGTCGCGAGTGGTGTTCGTGAAGAGCGTGGACGAAGGCGAATCGGTGAGCTATGGGCGTACCTGGACCGCGAATCGCCGTACGCGCATCGCGACAGTTCCGGCCGGTTATGCCGACGGGTACAACCGGTTGCTTTCCAACCGCGCCGAAGTGCTGCTCTTTACCGGGGACGAGGCTGGAGCAACGGAATCGGGGATGAAGCGATCCGAGTCACGCACAGCCGGCCGGGTTCCGGTGGTAGGTCGAGTTTGCATGGATCAGCTCATGATCGATTGCGGCCCGGATAGTAATGTTCGCGTCGGTGACCGGGTCGTACTCTTCGGACCCGACCCGCGCGGCCCCGACGCCGAGGAGCTCGCCGACCTGGTCGGTACGATACCGTATGAGATTGTCAGTCAGATCAATCATCGAGTTCCACGCGTCTATCGGTCCGCGCGCTATTAGGCCTTCAGGCTCCGCTCGAAATTCCGCTGACTGGTCCTCCGTATATACGAGTAGATCTTCTGCTGATTGGCTTGCGAGAGCTTGCTTGCGAAGAGCATTACGTATGTTTTCGGATTTCCGTTTCGCACCGCCGCTACAGTCGCCTGTGCCTGTACGCGTGCGTTCGCGAGCGTCAGTTGCACGTCGTCGATGACCATACGTAAACTGAGAAAGTCCTCGAGGGTCGGAACGTGGCAGGCGAATCCGGCCGAGCTGATGTCGATGATCACTCCGTTGTAGAAGTCGCGATCGCGTCGTATGTTGAGCGTCGCATCGCCGTTCTCGGAACAGTTCGTTCGTGCGAACCTTCTGCGGCCCCGTGCTCCATGCTTATCGACTGTAGCCTGGACCACGGCTACCACGCCTTTCCGGTCTCCGTCCATCGACACTGTCTTGACGATAGCTCCGGCGGTCTCACGGATCTCTCTGAATCCGTCGATCACCGAATCCCACGTGGTCCCGGTCGGTGCTTTGTCTTTGTTTACAAAGATCAGTGCCCCGGGATACTTGTGCATTACCGTGCCGAGCATCCGGTGATCATCGAGGTAGAACACCTTGAACTCCTGCGCCACCAGCGTCGGAATCAGCTCGTCGCGCAACCAGCTTGGCGGTTTAATGAAGACGATCTTTCGGCCTTCGATGGAAATGTCAGCCATACGTGCCCTCAAGTAGACATGCGGTGTCGTGCCTGCGTCAAGTGATCGGGTTCACAATTCATAACTACGGTTGATGTGGACGCCAGCGAACGTGCGAATCCCGAATCCAACCCGACGCTCCTCGCGCTTGATCGATCTTGAGCCAGACCGTTCCGTCGTCATCAGTCTGCACGTCCACCGGTCGGACCGGTTCGGGGCGCATGAGCCAATCGCGGACCCGTGACTCAATATGCGGTTCGGCTCGGAGCTCCGCGCGCCGATCGTTCGGAATAACTCTCGTCATCCGATTACGTTCGAGAACCCACTCGAAGTCACCGCCGTGATAACGGCGGACCGACTTGTCAACGCGATGGCGCCCGCCGGTTGCACGCTGGACGGCATACTGATGAAGCTCTTCTATTGCGCCGTTGGAATCACGCTCGATGACGTGGGTATACTCAATAGTGCGCCCCACCGCCTCGGTCACATTGACGAATCGTACAAGCGGCGACGGGTCGACGCCGTCGAATGTGAACACGTGAGTCTCGTGACTTGAGTTTGCATACGCAGCACCTGCGGTGATCGTTGTCGCGTGCGCTTCGATTACGAGCTCTGTTATCCCATCACCGGTGAAATCCTCGGTACGTACGGCAAACGGTGTTGATGCGGAGACACCGCTTCCGGCGGCGAACTCCACCGATAGCACAAGCTCCGAGACCCGGTCGAGATCGAGATGTTCGAACGCTGCGCTGCGACACGAGTATTCGTGCTCGACACCTTGCATTCCTTCATTGCGCGACTCGAATACGGGAACAAACACGATCTTCCGGTCGAAGAACTCGTAGTGATGGCGGCGAGTGTGACGATCCTGTACCGCGACTATCAGACGCGAGCACCCCTTCGGGCGATCGGACTCGGGTTGAACGCCGAGCTCGTAACGCGGCACCTCGTGAACGATCTGTGCGACTTCGTCGTGCCGAAACGGAGTGAGCGCTCCGGATTCGGTGAGAACAGTGACGAAACGGATCGCGCCACCGGCCGGTGATCGGACCCATTCACCCCAATCTACCGCCGGCAGACGGTCCCCGGCACGAACTATCTCGGCCACTCCGGTCACCGGATCCGGATCTCCGGTCGCGCGGGGGCGGGAATCGTTGAGCAGAATCACCTCGCCGCCGTGGAGAGCTGCCGGGCTCCCGGCCGATGCGAATACCCATAACAGCAGTACCATTGCACCCGCCACTGCAGTTGGACGGAGTAGTCGCCGCAATCCGGCGTAGATGCGCGAGAGTGTGTGTCGGGGGATCCTGTAAATCAACGTTTGGCAGTGTAGCAGAGCGCTACAACTCTGCCCACTCCGTTTTCGGCACATGTATTCGGCACACCGCCGCGCTCGGCGGTTAGACGGGGGACTGAAGGCAGCGATCGATGATAGAGTGAACGTGCTCGATCTTGCATGCCCCTTTGAAGGAGTGTTCGCTATGCCCGACAACGAGTCGCTGGTTCGCGCGGCTCAGCGACACGGTACGTTACCGCCGCAAATTCTCAACGCAATGCGTGCGATCGATCGAAGGCTTTTCGTTCCATCCGGTACGCCACCCGCGGAGATCTACGATGACCGCCCGGTCGGGATCGGTTCGGGGCAGACCACGAGTCAGCCGTCACTCGTGGCTGCGATGATCCATGCGGTAGATCCGCGTCCCGGCGACACGGTTCTGGAGATCGGTACGGGATTCGGCTATCAGACCGCACTGCTCGCGCAGCTGTGTACCCATGTGGTTTCCATCGACCGTATTGCCTCGTTATCGAAGCAGGCCGAGAAGAACCTTCGGGCTGCCGGTGTTGACAACGCAACGCTTCTGGTCGGAAACGCGTGGGACGGGGTCGAGGGCTATGAACCGTTCGGTGCGATGATCATCTCGGCGGCTGCCGACGAGATTCCGGAGAAGCTCGTTCCGCAACTCGCCGAAGAGGGGAGGCTGGTTATACCGATCGGCCCCGGCGGCAACGAGATCGTCGAGGTGTTCGAGAAACGCTCCGGCAAGCTCAAGCGGTTGCGCAGGCTCACCGGGGCGCGTTTTGTTCCGTTGCGGCGTGACTGAGGTCGATATCGGTAATTGCCCGCAGCACCTACTTCTCACTCAGCGTATAGACACCGTCCCAGTCGCCAGGGGGCGGCTCGTTGAGGTAGCGTTCGCACCGCTTGACGTATTTCTGCGCCGGCGCGTCGTCCATGCCGTCGTTGAGCAGGTCTGAGAAGAGCGAGCGCGCGGCGTCGAACCGGCGCTGCTGAAAGAGCTCAACCGCTTCGGTGAACTGCTCGGCATGCTCTCGCAATCGGGTGCCGGCCGCCGAGCTTTCCTCGAGTACTTCGAAGAGGCGTACCGGCTGATTCACACCGACCACACGCACCCGGTCGAAGGGACGAATCAGGAACCGGTCGCCGATCTGGTTTCTCGTCTCCTCGCTGATGAGAATCCATGAGCCGTACTGCTTGTTCACCCCTTCCAATCGCGCGGCGAGGTTCACCGCATGGCCCATGATTGTATAGTCCATCTGCTTCTCGGTTCCCATATTGCCGACAACCATCTCGCCGGTGTTTATGCCGATCCGCGTGAAGAGCGGGCTCGGGCTCATCTGGTCATTGAGAAAGCGCTCGTTCAACTCGGCTTCGATACGCTTCATGCGGACCGCCGAGATGCAGGCGTTCGCCGCATGGTCGGGGTCGTCGACCGGAGCTCCGAAGAACGCGATAATCGCATCCCCCTCGTACTTGTCAATCGTACCTTTCACATCGAGCACGATATTGCTCATTTCGGTGAGGTAGATGTTCAGCAGGCGCACGAGATCACCGGGTGCGAGCTGTTCGGACACCGTGGAGAAGCCGGCGATATCGGTGAACATCGCGGTCATGTACTTCTCTTGACCGCCGAGGGCGAGCATATCCGGGTTGTCGATGATCTGACTGATAACGTCGGCCGACAGATAGCGGGAGAAGGCGTTTCGCAGGAAGCTGCGCTCCCGGGCGTTCGTGATCGCCGACCAGGAGCTCGTCGCAACAAATGTCAGGAATACCGCTCCCACCGGAGCAAGCAACGGGATATAGCGACCGGTGGCAACGAACCAGAGTACACCGGCTCCCGCGACGAACGCGGTTGCGACCGCACCGAAAAGCAGACTCTTGCTCGCCTCCAGGTTGCGAATAAAGAAGCCGAGCAGGATCGCGAAGAGCGCAGCGAGTGCAATGGAGAGCCAGGTAGATTCCACGGTGAGGAAGTCGCGTTGCAACACGGTGTTGGCCACCGCCGCATGCGTTCCGACGTTGAAGTACAACCCTTCGAACGGATTCACCCCGACGTCGACCGTACCGATACCGGTCTGACCGATAACAATGAACGCGCCGGCGAGCTCCTCGGTGAGCGAGTCGAATAGCTCAGTCCGGCGCTCGAGAAGGCCGCGGGTCGCCGCAAAGATCTCTTCGATATCGGAGAGGATGCCTTCGAGATCGGCAATCTGTTCCTCGTCGTCGGGGTCGACCTGCTCCATCGCCGCGGATACGTGTTCGACGAGCTCGTCTTCAGCCGGGCCTTCGAGGAATCGATCGAGCTCGTCGTAGTACTGCTCCCGCATCGCCTCGTACTGATCGGCCTCCTCGGGCGAGCGTTCGCCGGCGAACAGCTCGTGATAGAGCCCATCGATCTGCTGCTGCATCATGTGCAGAGGGACATCGTGCTGGTCGAGAAAACCTGCGCTGTCCATGAGCGCGATGTTGCCGGCGATCCCCTCTTCGGCGTTCTGTAAATCGAGAATTCGGGTATAGCTGACATGCCGGAAGCTTTCGTCGAAGGTTCTCGGCGGCCAGTTGATCATCATATGCCCGTCGTGGGTGAGCGGGATGGTTACATCCCGCGGTTCCTCTTCACCCGGATAGAGCGCATCGCGGAGAATCATGCGTCGTCCGTCGAGCTCGATCTCCGGCGAACCGATAAGGTCGAAGAGCGGCGTGAGCGCAAGCTGGCCGAAGAGGACGCCGCCGTATTCGGCGAGTGGGTCTATTCGGCGTCGAACGCCGTCATCATCAACTTCGATGTTCGTGAAGCCGAGCCCTTGCGCCTGCCTCGCTATTGGTTCGATCGTCGGCTGAATGGTGCCGAATGAGGTTATCGGATGATCGCTCGGCGCTTCACGGTGCGCGAAGCGATCGGAGACCCACTGAAGGTACTCCTCTTCTACATCGATCAGGTGCCGCTCACCGGGCAGCATTGAGATGGTGAACCACGCATTGTTGAAGATTCCGGCGGCACGAGCGAGGTATTCGTCGTTGTCGCGAGCAACGTCGGCGACGCGGTCGAGAAGGGTATCGCGAGCGTCGGCTTCGAGAGCACGAAAATCGTCTATGAGGTCGCCGGCCGCCTCCGGCGGAAGCTGCCCGTCGGCGACCGCCTGAAAGAGCTGCCGGGCATTACCCCCCACCTGTTCGATTGCTGCTTCAACATCGCGCGGCAGATCCTCTTGCAGAAGCCGCCGATCGACGCCGGCCGGGCTTTCGTCGAGGTACTCGATATCGAAGACCGCCCGATCGGCTCCCACCTCCCGCAGCAGCATGAGCCCGTCTCCGAGGATATGCCGGCTCCACGGCCACATGCCGACCGAATCGATGGACGCATCATCGATTTCCAGGATGACGAAGCGCTCGTCCTCTTTGACCGCCGGGCGCACGCGCAGCAGCAGATCGTAAATCCCGGCATCGATTCCCGAGTAGACCTCCGTCAAGCTCAGAAATGCGAGAACGATGACGATAACAGCAGGAATGATAACCGGCCACACCAGATTGCTTTTCATAGAAATAACTCCGCACGCAATCCTACCCCGCGTTCCCGACTCTGTCACGGCACGGGGGATAATTTTTCGCCGCCGATCCGGCCTGCCGGCGAGCGGCCGGTCGCCAGGCGGACAACGTAGAGAATCTCTCCTCGAACGAGGGCGTACCGGTTGCGCAATGCGCCGCCGAATCGCCGCCCGCCGCGCCACCAGCGAAACCGCTCCACGGCGAAACCGGCGCGTTCGAGGCGTTGGGCGTAATCGGCACCGTAGAGTCGCACCCGCAGCGCCGAACCGAACGCCTTGAAGCGTTCGGTATCGGTCGTGAGCTGTGCATCCTCGTGCGTCGCCGGCAGGGTCGAAGAGACCGCGCTCTGCACGAGCGCGAGACCGTCGGTTCGAAGCACCCGCCGGATTGAGCGCAGTGCCGCCGCCTCGTCGAGAACTCGGTCGAGGACGTCGTTGCAGAGCACGATGTCTACCGATCGATCGTCATCCTCGAGCGAGGCGACCCGGGTGGCCGGCGCGCTCAGGACGTTGAGCCGTGAAACTCGCCGAAGCGTTTCGTGCAGCCGCGGCTCCGGCTCGATGTGGAGTATGGTCAGCCGCGGAGCGGTCGGCTCGAAGGCTCTTGTGCGATGCAATAGATAGAGGTAGATCAGTCGTTCGTCGTCGGTTGCCCCACAGCTCGGACACGGGTTGAGCGGAATGCGTCCGGGACTGGATACCTTCATATCTCGCAGTCGTCGCGGCAGTGCAGACCGGTCGCCGGAGGGATAACACTGCGCGTTGCAGATCGGACAGATCGTTTGGGCTCCGGGCAGCAGTTCCGTCAGCATGAGCGTAGGCATCGAAGCTCCGTTACAACCGCGAGTAAAGCCGTTCGCAGACCCGCAGATTCTCTTTTGCCATTTCGACCGTCTCCCGCGACGTCTCCGGCCGGCGCTGCAAGAGATCGTCGAAGAAACGCTCCACATCGCTCGAGCGGCCGATACCGCCATAGGCACAGGCGTCGCAGAGAATGCGAAGAAAGTGGAAGGGATGCATGGTTTCGAGCCTGTCGAAAGCGCGTTGAAACCACGGCCAGAGCGCGGCTCGAGCCGCCTTGTTCGCGGCGGCGGCCGCAACCGGGAGAATCCGGTTTCGCGCCGGCAGGCGGTCGGCTACATAGTCGAGCATCCGTTCTACGCTGCGCTCGTCACGGAAAGATCCCAGCGCGATCGCGATCGACTGTTTTTCGACCTCTTCGACCTCCGCGGATTCCAGACGTTCGCAAAGGGTTTCGAAGCTCGCAGGGCGGCAGGCGGCGGCGACCCGATACGCGACCGGGCGCAAATCGGTCGGTACCGAGCGTTGGCCGGATCCGGTCAGGACGGAGTCCGCGAATCCTTCGAGCTCATCCCCGATCGCCCGATCACGGAGCAGATAGAGGGTCCAGTGCAGCGATTCGCGCAGCAGGGCGACGACGTGGCGTTCGCCGATCTTCGGTCGCACGCCGATTGCCTCGATAGCCGACCTGAGTACCGTACGCCCGCACGCGGCAATGCGCTCTTCGGTCGATGTGGCGAAGCTGTGCAACTCGCGAAGTGATCGGGATATCTGCCATACCGGCAGGAATTCGACCTCCGCGGCGAACTGACGATCGAGGAGCGAGAGATAGCGGTCGAGCTCGATTTCGCCGGCGAGAACAAAGGCGTGCAGGTCGTAGAGCAGTCCGAAGCGGTCGCGGGGGGACAGGAGCCGTCGGGATGCGAGCTCGGCGAGCGATTCGAGCGTTCGATCGTCGTAGCGAACGCGGTAGAAGCCGCTCTGCCCGGCATTGAGCTTGACCGTCGCCGTGCCTGGCGGCAATAGGAGTGTGTGCTCGCGGGTGTCGAACAGTACGCTTCGCTGTTCGACCGACCCGTCTGCTCCAATTATGAGTACGGTCAGGGGGATGGGCCACAGCGCGCTATCGTCGTTCGGGAGAAGGGTGAAGCGGTTCTGCACGAGTCGAAGCTCTTCGCCGGTATGCACCGCGCTCACGACCGGATATCCGGGCGTGCGAATCCACCGCGACAGCATGCGCTCATCGAACGCAGACCCCCGTTCTTCAGCTGCAGTGGACGAGCCGCCCGCCGCCGCATCAGCGGAGGACCCGCCGTCGCGGCCCGCGGCCGCCTGAACGCCGGCAGCGAACGCGCGCAGAAACTCGTCGGTGTCGGCACAGCCGAATGCGTGGCGCCGCAGAAACTCGCGAACTCCTGCGCGGAAGAGGGCGGGGGAGTCGCCCGCGCCGGTCGGGCCGGCACCGCCCGAGCCGTTGTCGTTGTCCGAGCTGCCGGCGCCGCCCGAGCTGTCGGCCCTCGTCGCCTCCGCCGGCGCCCGCATACCCGGCGAATGTCCGGTCGTTGCGTCCCCGGCCGCCCCAGCCGCCCCCGTTGCCTCCGCCGACGCCCGTACGCGGAGCGCATCCCCATCGACTCCCTCCTCGATACCGGCGTCGCCGAGATAGAGCCGGAACATGCGCAGGATCGACGCCGCCTTGCGATAGACGATCGGGACGGTGGCCGGACTGTATTCGAGCTCGCGCCCGTCGGGAAACTCGACCGGAACCGTCTCGATCAGCGCGTCGCGGCGGAACGCGACATCCATCTGGTCGGCGACGAACTGGTCGAGCCCGTCGAGCTCCGGGTGAAAGGTATCGGCGATTACGTAGCCGAAGTAGGTGGCGAACGCCTCATTGAGCCAGATGTAGCTCCAGTCGCGCGGAGTGACCAGGTTGCCGAACCACATATGGGCAACCTCATGACACGTGATCTGGCAGACGCGCTCCCGGTCAGCTTTCGGAGTCACCTCCGGATGCACGAGCATGCGGTTTTCGCGATAGCTGATCGCCCCGAAGTTCTCCATCGCGCCGAAAGCGAAATCGGGGCAGGCGATCAGGTCCATCTTGCCGATGGGGAAGTCGATACCAGTGTACTGCTCGCCGTAACGCAGCGATTCCTTCGCGTATTCGACCGCCTCCTTCCCGTAGCGCGCCTGCCCGGGCCGTGCCGCCGCGCGTACCGGAATGCGTCCGGAGTTGTCTTCGTAGAACTCGAACGGACCGACGCCGAAAAAAAGCAGGTACGTGGACATCGGCGGGGTAGTCTCGAAGCGAATCAGGCGGAACTTCTCAGAGGATGGTGATGGCTCGGCTGCGCCTGCGCCGCCCGGAGGCCCCGCCGGCGGCGTCGTGGCGTGCGGTCCCGGCTGCGCGGTGCCTGCGTCGCCCGGACTCTCGCCCTCGTTCAGCTCGCGCTCCCACGCGATCGGTGTGTTCGCGATCCCGACGGTATCCGGGTCGAGCACGAGCTCCACATCGAATCGCGCCTTTGCCGCCGGCCGGTCGATGCACGGGAATGCACGCCGTGCGTCGGTCTCCTCGAATTGCGTGACCGCCATAAAGCGGGTTTGTCCGTTTTCGGTGAACGACGCCCGGTAGAACCCGGCGAGCTTGTCGTTGTGTATGCCGGTGTAGTCGATGGCAATGCGTACCCTTCCGGTGACCGGATGCGGGAGGGTCAAGGTGAGCTGCTGCGCCGCCTCGTCGACCGCGGTTGTAACTGTGAGCGGCTCGCCGCCCGCGTTCACATCATCCTTCCATACTTCCGCCCAGTGAACCTCCAGATCGAGCGAATCGAGCGAAATAGCGTCGCTCGGCTCAGCGAGCGTACCGGTTATCTCGGTATGCCCGGCGAAGACGAAACGCTTGAGATCCGGCGTGAAGCGTAACAGGTAGTGTTCCGGGGTGAATGTCGCCATGCAGGCGAGGGTATGCGGCCGACCTGCAGTTGTCAAAGACGAAGGTGATAGCACAATTCAATGCATTCGTGTTACGATTGTCGATACAATGACGCGATTCGGTGTATCGATGGAACAGCGGCTCGTCGACTTGCTCGACGAGTTCGTTGAGCGGGAAGAGTTCCCGAACCGCTCGGAGGCGATTCGCTCGCTCGTGCGCGATGCGCTTGTGCGCTCCGCCGAGGCCGAAGACGATCGCACCGTCGCCGGTGTCATAACGCTCATCTACAAATACGGTCGATCGCTGCCGCGGGTGGCCACCGAGGCGTACCCATCCATCCACATCGCTTCGAACCTGCAACTGCATCTTTCGGGCAATGTTTGTATCAAGGTAATCGTCGTTCAGGGAACCGCCGGCGAGGTACATGCGTGGGCCTCGCGCCTTGTTTCGGCGAAAGGCGTGCTCGGGCGGCTGAACCTCGTGGCGAGCGAAGATATATACAAGGAGATCGGCGCGTGAGCAGGTTCGCCGAAGATGCTCCGCTGAGAGCTGCCGGGAACGATCCGGCCGCCGGGCCGCGACCGACCGAACGCCCCCCGGGGGCCAAAGGTGAGCCGGGCGCCAAAGGTGGACCGGGAACCGTTACCGATACAGCCGCCGGCGGGAGCCCGGTGCTGGAGCTTATCGATGTTCGCGTCGGCTACGGCAACACCCCGGTCGTCGAAGGAGTGAGCCTGCGAGTGGAGTCCGGGGAGTTTCTCCTCCTGCAGGGGGAGAATGGGGCGGGAAAGTCCACCATTCTCAAGACGATCCTCGGACTGTTGCGCCCGACAGCCGGCGAGGTGCACGTTCTCGGCCGCTCGCTGACCGGCGTCGGAGCGGCGTCCCGCGCACGGGCGGTGCGCCGCCGCATCGGCTATCTCGCACAGGTTCACGACCCGCCGGCCCTACCGATGACCGTCGCCGAAGCGGTGCTGCTCGGCCGGTGGGGCAGCTCGTTCGGCGGAGTCAAGCGCCCGCGCGCGAGCGATCGTCGAGCCGCGGCCCGCGCGCTCGACCAGGTCGGCATGAGCGAACTCGCCCGCCGCGACGTCCGCGCGCTCTCCGGTGGACAGCGACAGCGAGTTGCTCTCGCCGGTGCGCTCTCGCGGGAGCCGGCGCTGCTGCTTATGGATGAGCCGACCACGCATCTCGACGTGGAGGCGCAGGCCGACCTTGGCCGTCGAATCGTCGCTCTCAACCGGGATCACGGAATCTCGGTGCTGCTCGTGTCTCACGGCAGCTTCTCCGAGTCGGCCGCCGATCGGGTGGTGCGTCTCGCCGGCGGCCGCGTAGCCGTCGATCGGACCGATGCCGACCCGGCCGATGCCCGGTGGCGGACCGAGGCAGCCGCGGGCAGACGACGGGGTCGGGGCGCCGGCGCCGCGGGCGATTGCGGCGCCGGCCCGGCCGCCGGAGGCGCGAATCGTGAGTGAGCTCATCGAAATTCTCTCCATACCGGTCATCCGGAACGCGCTGATCGGCATGGTGTTCGCGGGCGCCACGTTGAGCCTGCTCGGTGTAGTCGTCGTCTCACTGCACCTGCAGGTCATGCGGTTCATGCTCATGCACGTCGGTCTGCTCGGAGCGGCGGCGGCAATCGCGCTCGGCGCCTCGGCGAGCGCCGGCGCCTTCGCGCTCGTCCCGGTCGCCTCGATTCTGCTCGGACTCTTCGGCAAAGGGCGCACGACTTCCGCGAGTGCCGCAGGCGGGTTGTTCATGACCGGCTCGCTCGCCGGTGCGTTCATACTGCTCGCGCGCGCGGGGGTCCCCGCGATGGATGTCTTCGCCGTATTCGCCGGCAATATCCTCATGCTTCGCAGCGCCGACCTGGTATCCGTGATCGTGCTCGGCGCAATTATCGTAGCCGCCTTCGTGCTCTTTTACCGCGAGATTCAGCTCGTACTCTACGACGCCGAACGGGCGCAGGCCCTCGGCGTGCCGGTTCGGGCGGTCATTCTCGGGCTTTTCCTGCTGCTCGGAGCGGGAATCGCCGCGGCGCTGCGACTGGTCGGAGCACTCCTTGTCGACGCGATTATCCTGCTGCCGGCGGTCGGAGCGTTGCGCTTCGCGCGCGGTCTCGGGTCCGCGCTCCTTCTCTCGTCGGCGTTCGGAGTGGCCGGAACCTCCGGAGGATTTCTGCTCGCCGTCTACTTCGATCTGCCGATCGGCGCGAGCGCGGCGGCGGTGGCCAGCGTGCTGCTCGGCCTCACCGCCCTCATTTCACCACGAACCGGATAACCTTGAATGGAGGAAGAAATGAAGAATTTCAGATTGATGATGATGATGCGTGCGGCCGCCGCGGCGTTTGCGGGGCTCGCTTTTGTGTTGCTGCCGGTGGTTGCGCTGTCCGCGGATGCGCCGAAGGTCACCGCCTCGACCGCCTGGACCGGCGCGCTGGCCGAAGCGGCCGGCGCTGATGTCGACGTGCTCGCCGGCTACGAGTTACGTCATCCGCCGGAGTATGACTTCAGTCCGCGCGATATCCGGCGGGCGGTGGAAGCCGACTTCATCGTGTGGGGAGGCTACGAGGGATTTATCGCCGATCTCGTCGAGGCCGCGGAGATCCCCGAAGAGCGGATCGTTCAGGTGCGTACGAACAACACACCGCCGTTGATGCGCGAGGCGGTTCGCATACTGGCGGAACGGTTCGGCACGATGGATGAGTACGAGGCGTTCGCCGCCGAGCTCGACGCGAAAGCGGAGACTCTGCTCGCGGCGGCGGACGCCGCCGGAGCCGGATCGGTGCGTGTGGCGGTAAACAGCTTCTACGAACCGTTAATCGAATGGCTCGGATATGACATTGTCGCCGTATTCGGCCCGGGTGAGCCGACTACCGGAACGATTGCCGAGGTCGAGCGCCAGGAGCCCGACCTGATTGTCGACAACTGGCATGTGCCGCTCGGCGAGCCGTTCGATACCGGCGAGCGCACATATGTTCAGCTGATCAATTTCCCCGGTCACGACGGCACCCGCGATCTCATCGATGTGCTTGATTACTATCAGCGCACTCTCGGGCTGAATACCCCGTAGAGGCGGCTCCGAACGCGAGCGCCGGCGGAAGCGGCCGATCTTCGATACCGACGTGAGGTCCCACAAACTCTTCTTGCGATAGTTGAACACGGCGGTCGATTGTGCCGTGACTCGCTGGCGCTTCGCGCACTCGACCGGCTAATCTGCGGACATGAGGGCCGCTCTACGTGCGTACATCTATCGAGGTGCGGGTTTTGCCGTCGCCGCCGCTGTTGCTCTCGCGCTTCTCGTGCTCGTATTCGACGCCGGAGATGCACCGCGTTATCGCCATGCTACCTCTGCGTTTGGTGCGGCGCAGACGGTTATCTCGGGCGAGGCCGATCTGCGCGGACGCGACCTCTCCCGGTCGGTTGCGCTTCACGGAGAGTGGAGCTTCTACCACGACGGGCTGATCGAATACGACGATTTCACCGGCGATGCTCCGCCCGTTGCGACCGGAACGCTTGCCGCGCCGGGGAGTTGGAGCGGTGCACGGGTCGGTGAAACACACCTCGACCGACACGGTCATGCGACCTACCGGGCCGATCTCCTCTTTGAGAGGTCGCAGCTTCCGGCGACCGTTCATTTTTACACAACCGAGGCGTCGAGTAGTGCACGGCTAACGGTCAATGGAGTTCCGGTCGCGGCCACCGGCACGCCCGGAACGAGTCGCCGGACAACGCAGCCGAGCTGGGGCGTGCTCGCCGGATCGGTGGAGGTCGAAACAGAGCAAGTCATGCTGCTGTTGCAGGTTTCCAACTATCATCACGCTCGCGGCGGCATGCTCGACCCGCTGCTGCTTGCCGACCGACCGATCTTCGAGCGGTGGATCCGGTTCGACCGCGAGATTGCGTTTTTCCTTCTCGGTGCCCTGCTGATCATGGGACTCTACCATCTCGGCCTGTATACGTTCGGGGTCAGCCGGCGGGCGGCGCTGCTCTTCGGCTGCATTACGTTGATCATGGCGGTCCGAACTGCGATCGTGGCGCCGGCCTACATACTTCGCGCCGAGCGTGTGTGGCACTTCGAGCTACTCATGACTATCGAATACCTGACAATGATCGTCGGCGTCGTGCTTTTCGTCTTCTACATCGGTGAGCTGTTCCCGCAGGAGCGCACGCGACGGGTCGAGCGACTCGTTGCGATGACCGGATCACCGTTCGCGCTTCTCACGCTGTTTGCTCCCGCGCGCTATTTCACCGCGACTCTCCCGTACTTCCATCTGCTGACCGTCGGAGCATCCGTGTATGTCGTCGTCGTGGTCGGTCGCGCCCTGGGTTCCCGGAGGCGCGGATCGTTGGTCTCGATAGTAGGTCTCATCGTGCTCCTTGCGACGGTGGTGAATGACCTCCTGTATAACCTCGGCCTCGTCTGGACTACGTATCTGGCGGCTGTCGGGCTTTTCGCGTTCCTTTTCTCACAGAGCATGGTTCTCACCGGGCAGTTTGCCGACAACTATCGGCGCACGCGAATGCTCCTTCGCGAAAAGATCCAGCTCACCGGTCTGAGTTTCCGCGACGCACTGACGGGTATCAGCAACCGCCGCAGCTTCGACGTAACCATGGCCCGTGAGTGGGACCGGGCACAACGGAGTGGAACGACGTTGAGCCTGCTGATGTTCGACATCGACTATTTCAAGCAGTTCAACGATAACTACGGACACCAGGCCGGCGATCGCGTACTCGCGGAGGTTGCGCGAGTGAGTCGAGAGCGGCTCGAGCGACCGGCCGACTTCGTCGCCCGTTATGGCGGCGAGGAGTTTGCGATCATTCTGCCGGAGACGACTCTGCGCGGCGCCCTGCACGTTGCCGAGCGGCTGAGACAGGCGATCGCCGGATGTGCGATACCTCATGACTATCGCGGCGCCGACGGCGGCGGCGATGTTGTCTTCGTTACCGCGAGTTTCGGTGTCGCCGCGACCACTGCGGATCGACCCGAAACTGCTCAATATCTTATTCATCGTGCCGATCAGGCGCTCTACCAGGCGAAGGCGCTCGGGCGCAATCGCGTCGAGTCGTAGCAGCGCTGCGGCGACCGGAGCTACGCCTCCCGTCGTATCCAACCGCCGAGTTCCTGCATCGGCCGGTCGGTCCGATACGTGTTGAAACTCAATGATAATGTCCCCTCAGTAACTCGATAGAAATGTCCCCTTCGGTAGGATGGTCGGTGAGATGGCCAAACGAACACCGATGAGTAAGTGGGATGTGAATCGAGCAGAA
>SLIN01000187.1 GCA_007135605.1 Spirochaetales bacterium
CGATCGGTCGCCGCCGTACACTCGCGGACGTTGTCATGAAAGTGTCGTCTGCGCTCCTGTTTACCGGGAGTGTCTGGGAGTGTGTCCGCTTCGGGCTCGCCGCAATGGTGCTGTTCGGACCAAACACGCCACTTCCGGGCGGAAACGCATCCGTAATCTGGTTCGCATCTCCCCAGCTTGTCATCGCAGGCATGTTCCTTATGCTCGCCGTCTTTCCCGATCGCTATCTGCGTCTCTTCGGAATCGTGATTCTCGCGAAACTGCTCGCCGTCTCTTCGGGCGCCGCCGCCGCCGTGCCGGCAGTTCTTACGCATGGGGGTATGGTTGAGATTACGCATAATTCGGTCGTGGTGATCGCGATCGTTGCCGGAGACCTTCTTCTGCTCACCGGTCTTCTCGTCATCCGACGTGATCCGCCCGCGGCGAACAAAGCCGTCAAGCCGAACGGCGAGGTTGAACGCGAAGGCGAGGATAGCTCGGAGAGCACGGAGACCGCGGAGCATGATGCGACCGAATCGCCGAGTCAATCGGGGGCTCAATGAGAATTCTACCGATTGCCAGCGGGAAAGGAGGCGTGGGGAAGTCGCTTGCCGCGGCGAACCTCGCCATCGCCCTCGGTGAGAATGGCCGTGACGTCGTTCTCGCAGACCTCGACCTCGGCGGCTCGAATCTTCACATGATTCTCGGAATCACTTCGCCCGCCGATGGCGGCGGGCTCGGCACCTACCTGACCGGAAGTGTGGCCGACTTCGCGAGCATCGTTCATAAGACCGAGTACCGTAACGTGCGCTTTGTACCGGGTGACGGAGAGATCCCCGGCCTCGCCAACATCATGGCCAATCAGAAACGCAAACTGCTGTCACGGCTAAGACATTTGCAATGCGACTACCTGATACTCGATCTCGGAGCCGGCACGAGTTACAACACGCTCGATTTCTTCCTGATGGGTACCCGAGGCATTGTAATCACCACGCCGACGCCGACCGCCACGGTGAGCGCGTACCTGTTTCTCAAGAACGCAGTCTTTCGCATCATGAATTCTTCTTTTCCGAAGAAGAGCGAGGCGGCAAACTTCATCGAATCGCTGAAGAAGGACGGCAACGGACTGCAACGCGCCTATATACCGGCGATACTCGAGCAGATCAGTCGCATAGATCCCGATCGGCACCGGAAGTGCATGGGTCAGATCGAGCGATTCCGGCCGCGTCTGGTCCTGAACATGATCGAGGATCCGAAGGACTCCGAGCGGGCGCGCAAGCTACGTCGCTCCTGTTCGCACTATCTCGGTATCGAGCTCGAGCACCTCGGGATCATATATCGCGATGACTTGCAGGATATCGCGCTGAGCTCCCGGCTCCCGATCATTCGCTACAAGCCACAGTCGGTTCTGTCGCAGGCCGTATACCGGATCGCCGACAAGCTCATCGGCCTGGAGGACGATGGTGATGACTTTCTCGATTTCGAGCACGTCGACGATAGTTATCGGGAGGCGGGACTCGAGGCCGAAGCAGACTTCGCCAGTAAGACCAGCTATGTGGAAGACCTTCTGCATACCGGTGCGCTGACGCACGGCGACCTGATTGAAACGATCAAGATGCAGCAGATAGAAATCAACCAGTTAAAGAAAGAGAACAACCTGCTCAAATCGAAGCTCGTTCGGGCCATGCAGCACGGTCTCGGCGGCTGACTCGAAACGGGTACGCACGAATATGGCCACACGCGACTCTTCGGTGCGGATATCCGACGATAGAATGCAAGCCTTCGTGCCGGTTACACCGGAAACGGATGCGACCAATCTCACCGTATCCGCGCTGCGCTCCCGACTCGCCGCCGCGGGCGTGGGCTACGGCATGAGAACCGAACAGATCGAGAACGAGCTCGATGCAGCTCGGGAGCACGCCCACGCCTCCGGATCGGTCCGTGAAGTCCTCGTAGCGGAGGGTACACGACCGCAGCCGGGCACCTCTGAGCGCCTTACGCTGCTCGAACACCCGACTGTTCCGCACGAGTTGAGAGAGAAGGCGAAGCGCCTCTTTCGAAAGTACGGAGCTCCTCGCGCACGACGGACCATTCTCGAAACGGTGACGGTTCGACGGCCGGCCGGCCGGAGAGGGCTCTTCGGTATCGTGGGTGGTCGTACGGAGTGGAACGAGGTCACCGAAGAGCGCGAGCGTGAAATCAGCGGTACGGTCGCCCGCAAGCTCCAAGCGGTACGGGTAGTACCCGAGGGAGCCCTGATAGCACGTATCGAGCCCCGACGACTCGGCCGACCGGGACGTACGGTTACCGGAGAGAGCATTCCAGCCCAACGGCCGGTCGATCCGTGGGTATACGCCGGCGACTACGTCCGCATCGAAGGACGCGACGTCTACGCGGAGGCGCACGGATTCCTTCGCGTCGGCCCGAACTGGCTCGACATCGTACCGTATAGGTCGCACGACTGGCGCATCACGTTGAGCTCCGATCGCGGCGATTGCCGACTGAGCTACACCCCGGGCGAGGATTTCGACAGCCGGCCGTCGGCGGACGCCGTACTCGATGAGGCGAGGCGATCCGGATACCCGGCGACCGCACTGAAGGATGCAGCAGATGTGCAAGCGATGATCGATCGCGCCGCCGGCGAACGTTCCGGACTCGTCGAGGTATCGATCGCGACGAGCTTAAACGGATTTCTTGACATCGAGATAAGCTCGGACCGGTTACGAGCGTACCTCCACCTGATCAAGGGCCGCGGCGGCGGACGCCCGCTCCAACCGTCACAGGTGGGTAACGCCATAGCGAAAAGCGGAATCAAGACGCTGGATAGAGAGAACGTCCGGGCCGAGCTTTCGGCGTTCTTCCGTTCCGGCGAAACTGAACTGCGAGATTATCTGCTTTCCGAGGGTACGCCACCGCAACGCGGTCCCGATCCGGCGATCGATTTCGCGCTCCGCGATGTGTCGGATTCCCAGCGGGAGCGTATGATATCGCTTCTGTCGAGCAACCCCGAACTCGCCGGGACCGATGCCGGGCTCGAAGAGTTTCCGCCGCGGTCGATTCAACACGTTGCCCCGGTGGAAGCGGATCAACACATCCTCACTATCGCACCGTCGGTTCCCGGTGACCCGGGCGCCGACGTGTTCGGAAAGCCGATCCCCGGTGAGCCCGGCCCCGAACCGGAGCTGCACCTCTACGGATCCGCCGTCCGCAAGAAGAGCTTCGTACTCGCGACCGCCGACGGCGTTGTCGACCGTCGGCGAGACGGACAGCGGATCTATATACGCGTGCGCCCGCACCGGGACGTATCGGTGCGGTGTCGGGTTTCAAAGGACGCGTTGAGCGCCTATCTGACGATAACGCCGCACGAGGGAACCGGCCACACGCTGACCGAGGAGATGTTGCGAGAGGCACTCGCCGAGCGCGGCATTACGTACGGTGTACGGGACGAAGCGATTGTACAAGCGCTCGAATCGGACAAACCTGGAGACGAGCCGACTACGGTTCTGATCGCTTGCGGCCGCGTCGGATCGATAAAGGGTGGGCCGACCGTACAGCTCTTCGTGACGCTTCCGAATGAGGAGAAGGTCCGAATCCTGCGAAACGGCGCGGCCGACTATCGAAACCGTGATCACATTGCCACTGTGACCGCCGGGCAACCGATCGCCGAAGTGTTCCGCGACGCACCGAAAGGACCCGGCATGACAGTGCACGGTACGCACGTCGAGGCACGCGACGACGCTACGGGGATGCTCCATGCCGGCGAGAACGTGCGCTCGACCGCTACCGAAGAGGGGTCGACCCTCTTGATCGCCGCCGCCGACGGCCGGCTTGTGGTCGGGGAATGCGTCGTACACGTGCTGACGGCTCATACCATCGACGGTGATGTCGATATGAGTAGCGGAAACGTGGAGTTTCCTTCGGCGGTGGATATCGCCGGTACCGTGCGCAGCGGATTCGCAGTGGTTGCCGAGGGTGATGTCCGAATCGGTGAGATCGTGGAGGCGGCGCTGGTCTCTTCCAACGGTGATGTGACGATCGGCGGTGGCGTCAAGGGAGCCGGGCGCGGTGTGATTCGATCGAAGGGGCGACTGTCCGCGCCGTTTATCGAGCGGGCGAGGGTCTTTGCCGTTGGGGATATGTCGCTGGGGACCGGAGCGATGCTCTCATCGATCAAGTGCAATGCGAAGCTTCTGTGCGATCGGCAACGGAGCAGGATTGTCGGCGGCGAAATCAAGGTAAAACACGGGCTTGAAGTCGCCGACCTCGGTTCCGACAAGGGAGTACGAACCGCGATCAGTTTCGGGCAGGACTACCTGACCGAACACCGCATAGGCGACATCGAGAAGCGCTTCGAACGAGCTCAACGCAGACTCCTCGCTGTCGATCGGAGAATGGGGGAGTTGAGTGGAGGCGAGCTCTCGAAGGCGCAGCGTGAGAAGGCGACCCTTATGAAGCAGATGGAACACTACAGCGTTCAGCTCTTCACGCTGCGCGAGAAGCTGGAGGAGCATGCGGATTCGGAGGTCCGGGTTTACGGGACGCTGTATCCTGGAGTAGTTTTCGAAAGTCACGGCCGCACGCGGGAGATTCGGGAGAAGGTGCAGTGTGTCTGCCTGAAGTTCGACCCCGAAACCGGTAAGATCGTCAGCGAGCCGATTGAAGCAGTATAGAAGGAGCGCTCTCCACAATGCTGAGCTACATTGAGTATCCGAGCTGGATAACCCCGGAGGTGATTCCGGGGCTTCCGATCCGTTGGTACGGATTGATGTACCTCTTCGCCTTCGCCACGACCTATCTGCTCATGCGTGCGCAGATCCGGCGCAAGAAACTCGATATTGACTCCGACGATCTGCTCAATTTCATCTTCTGGTGTATTATCGGGCTGCTGCTCGGTGCCCGATTGCTCTCCGCACTGCTCTACGAGCCCGAAGGGCAGTATCTGCTGCGCCCATGGCTTATATTCTGGCCGTTCCGCGACGGTACGTTCGTCGGACTGCAGGGGATGAGCTATCACGGCGGACTGATCGGCGCGGTTATCGCGGGCCTGATCTACTGTATTCGTCGCGGCCACAGCATTCTCTTGTGGGCGGATCTGACGACGGTAAGTGTTCCGCTCGGCTACACCTTCGGACGGCTCGGCAATTTCATCAACGCCGAATTGTACGGCCGGGTGAGTACCGGTCCGACAGCAATGCTCTTTCCGAATGCCGCGCGCTTTCCGGCAAATGAGAACTGGGTCATCGAGACGGCGGAGACGGTCGGCATCCCGATCACCGATCCGGACATGATGATAAACCTCCCGCGACATCCGAGTCAGCTCTACGAAGCGGCGCTGGAAGGAGTCGTATTGTGGCTTGTGCTCTGGTTTGTCGTCGACCGTCTGGCGAAGC
>SLIN01000224.1 GCA_007135605.1 Spirochaetales bacterium
ATTTTCGTGCCCAAGAGGACTCGAACCTCTGACCTTTAGGTCCGCAACCTAACGCTCTATCCAACTGAGCTATGGGCACATCGGAAACGGAGAGGGAGGGATTCGAACCCTCGGTACCCGGACGGGTACAACTCCTTAGCAGGGAGCCCGATTCAGCCGCTCTCGCACCTCTCCGGTCGGGTGCAACTAACGAAGACTACACCCCGGCGCGATGCCGCCGGCTATTACTGACGGAGAGAGTGGGATTCGAACCCACGGAGCCCGGAGGGCTCAACGGTTTTCAAGACCGCCTCATTCGACCACTCTGACATCTCTCCGGGGTGTCGTCTCCAAGTAAGCCCCAACTATAGCGACGGCATTTCCGTTTGTCAACGCGACCGGCGCTCTTTGCGACCGACGCTCTTTACTCAAAGGGAGGGCGACCGAAGCGGTCCAAAAAGTGCGTGACGGCTTCGATGTCCGAGGCGTGAATCGCCGCCGACCGAGTTGCAATGTAGTCGGCGTCGAACCGCGTGCCTGAGTAGAGCAGCCATTGTGCCTTGCTGAACTTCAGGCGACTTCGCACATCCAGATCCCGTCGTCCGGTGATACGCGCCCGATCTCTGAGTGTCGCTCCGATATCACGATACGCCTGATATGCGACGACGTACGCGTCCATCAGGTGCTCACGAGCATGTTCGCCGAGCGTTGCATTGTGCATGAGTGATTCGGGAATCCGGAGTGGCGTGTTGATCTGCAGGTGGTCCGGATCATCGATCGCATCGGCGTTCCACTCGTAGAGATCAGGCCACAGATGTCGGCTTTGCCAATAGTGCTCCGAGAGATCCCACAGTGTGTCACCCTTCTCGACCGAATGGGTTGCGATTATCCGGCGATCGGCGGGGTCAACGTCGGCATCTTCTCGTTCGTCTTCCGGAGCCGCTCTGATCGGCTCGGCAGGTTCGCTGATCTCGGTCGCAGGCCCCGGTTCGGTCTCCAATACGGTTACGAGTGTCGGAAGATACACGAATATGGCAAGAAGCACCGCGGCGAGGAGTACGATCTCGAATACGATCAGTTTGACTGCCCGAGCTACGGGCGAAATGTTCAGCGGACCATCACTCACTAGTTCGCAACCCTCCTGCTCTTACTAGTATCGAGTACTTCGAACGCTTCATGAAGAGCACTCGTATGCATGATACACTCGCGGTCGATATGAAACCAATACGCATCTGTCTCGTGGGAGGCGGGCTTATATGGAAACAGGTCCATAGTCGAAATATGAGACGCGGCAACGAGACGTTCGAAGTCACCGGAATTTGCGCACGCAGCCGGACGACACGCAAGGCGGTTGTCGAAGAGTTCGCCGGTGCGCGAGAGTACTCATCCCTCGACGAGCTTTTCGAGGCGGATTCGGTCGGACGGTACGATGCGCTTCTCGTCCTCACACCGATTCCTCTGAATGCGAGCGTTGCCATTCGGGCGCTGGAACACGGTAAGATCGTTTTCGTGGAGAAACCGGTAGCCATGAGCGAAGCCGAGTGTGCAGCGCTCGAGGTCGCCGGCCGGCGAGCATCGGTTCCGCTCTATATTCTGGAGAACAACGCGTACGACTCCAGGTTCAAGACCGCTGCAGACATAGTGCGTTCGGGGCGAATCGGCACTCCGATAAGCGCCCGTCGCGTGACGCACCTGTATCTTGGCGGCGATCGAAATGAGGCCGGTGAGTACGGCGCATCGCAGTGGCGCGAGGCTCCCGAATATCCGCTCGGAATCGTTTTCGACGGCGGTATTCGTACGATCGACTTCGACGAAGCAATCTCGGAACAGGCGACCGATGAAACCCCGAATCACGATCTGATGTGGGACGCCCTCGCCGCAGCGGCAACCGATCGCCGGGAAGCGGAGTATTCGCTCTCTGACGGAATCGCGGACGTGCGTACGCTTCTCGCTATCGAACGATCGATCCGAACTCGCCGGACGGAGTTCGTCGGAGAATGAGTGGCTCGCTTCAATCCTCGCTAGAAACCGACACGATTCTCGCCGCACAACAGCTGATCGGGCATCTGCTCGTCCGGGTCGACGGGCTCGGACGGCGACGCAGCGGACGAATCGTGGAGACCGAAGCATACACTCAGTCCGACCCGAGCTCCCACAGCTATCGGGGGCCGAGCGTCCGTAATGCGCCGATGTTCGAGGCTCCGGGTGTGACGTACGTTTACCTGATTTACGGGGTTCACCACTGCCTCAACATCGCAACCGCTCCGGCGGGGACCGGAGAAGCGGTTCTAATCAGGGCGCTTGAGCCGGTCGAGGGCATCGACGCGATGAAAGAGAAGAGATCGGTCGCGGATATTGCGGCTCTGTGCAGTGGGCCCGGTAAACTGTGCGAAGCGCTCGAAATCGATCGCTCGTTCAACGGCACCTTTCTGCTTGAACCCACCTCCGAGCTTCGGATCGAGCCCGGAGCGTATCGCCCTCCAGCGCAGCTGGAACGTACGCTTCGGATCGGATTGAGCAGACCCCAGAGTGAGCGCTTGCGCTTTGTGGAACACGGCAGCAGGTTTCAATCACGCAGTCAAGTGCCACGATCCGCGGTCACTCCGGCGGATCGTCGCCGGTGAGCCGACGATACAGAGCTTCGAGATCGTCCACCGAATAGTACGCAATCTCGACTCGGCCACGTTCGTTCGACCCGTGGATCGAGACTTTTGTACCCAGTTTCTCAATCAGCCGGTCTTCGAGCTCCCTCATCTCCGCGCTCTTTGCCGAACCGCCGGCACTACCCGTTCCGCGATCACCGGTCGCGGTGTCGTGCTTCTTCCTGCGCCCGGGGCGTTGCTCGATTTCCCGAGCACGCTGCTCGGCGACGCGCACCGAGAGTCCACCGTCGATGATCTCCTGTAGCAGCTCAGTAGTGCGATCGGGATCGGTCAGGCTGAGCAGGGCTCGGGCATGTCCCGAGCTCACCCGTCCGTCGGCAACCGCCTGCCGTGCCTCCTCGGGCAGCTTCAGCAAGCGCAGCGCGTTGGCCACCGTGGAGCGATTCTTCCCGACTCGCCGCGCCAACTCATCCTGCCCGATCCCCGCGGATTCCATAATGTCTCGGTACGCAGTCGCCTCATCGATCGGCGACAAATTTTCCCGCTGAATATTTTCAACGAGTGCGATCTCACGTTTCTCGGCGTCGCTGAACTCCGTCAGGATTGCCGGAATCTCGGCGAGTCCCGCCTTGTCGGCCGCACGCAACCGCCGTTCTCCGGCGATGATCGTGTAATTGCCGTCACCGTCGGCCTCGGCGAGAATCGGCTGTATAACTCCCCGGGAGCGGATCGAATCGGCGAGTTCCTCGAGTGCTTCTTCGGAGATCGCACTGCGCGGTTGATACGGGTTCGGTTTCAGCTTCTCAAGCGGTATCTTGTGAACACCGGGTTGGACCGGCGCGGTGGAAGCCGTGGGCTCATCGATTTCCTGAGCGCTCATGAGTGCGTCGATTCCTCGCCCAAGTCCTCGCTTAGCCACGTTCGAGTACCTCCGATGCCAGCTCCCGATAACTCTTCGCTCCCAGACAGCTCGGATCGTACCGATTGATGGGCATCGAGTAGCTGGGCGCTTCGCTCAATCTCACGTTCCTGGGAATGATAGTACGGAACACAATTCGACCGAAATGTCCGACAACCTCCTCGACAACCTCATGAGCGAGGCGTGTGCGGGAGTCGTACATGGTAAAAACAATCCCTCCGATCTTCAATGCACTGTTGAGACGGCCCTGCACACTGCGGATTGTCTGCTGCAGTTGAGCCAGTCCTTCGAGGGCGAAATACTCACACTGTAACGGTATGAATACCTCTTCGGCGGCAACGAGCCCGTTCAGCGTCAGAATACCGAGACTCGGCGGGCTGTCGATAAGGATAAAGTCGTATCGACCTCTGAGGGGTTGAATCGCATCTTTCAGAAAGAACTCACGGCGACTCTCTTCGACAAGCTCGATTCCCGCTCCAGCGAGATCGGGGCTGGACGGCACAACCCAAAGGTTCTCCGAATCGGTCCTCTGCACAACATCGCCGGCACCGGCGTTACGGCCGATCAACTCGTAAACGCCCGGTTTCGAGCGGTCGCCACCGACGCTGCTTGAAAGATTGCCCTGCGGATCGAAATCAACCAGAAGCACCTGCTTCCCCGATTCAGCGAGATAGGCGCCCAGATTAACGGCGGTCGTGGTCTTGCCGACACCACCCTTCTGGTTCGCAAAGACTATTATGTGCGTCATAAATCTTCAGCGATTATAGAACAAGAACTAGCGGCGGACCAGCGCCCTCGCACGCAGTCGGCTCAACTGACTCAACAGAACCCCGCATATTACTACGGCCATTCCTGTCACCGTTCCGATGTACACCCGCTCACCGAGCACGAGAACGCTGAAGAGTGCAGCGAACACCGGAACGAGGTTAGTCGTTACATTGGCCCGCGTCGCGCCGAGAATGCGAATCCCACGACTGAGAAACACGAAACTCACCGTCGACGGAAACACGCCGAGGAACACGATCGCACCGATAAGCTGAAACAACGAGTCATATTCGGGACCGGCGAAGAGCAGCGAACCGATCGCCGGGAACCCCGGCAAGTCGACGAGCACGAGAAGTGGTGTGAAGAGGAGAAGGCCGATTACGTTCTGCCAAGTGACAACGGTGATCGCCGAGTACTTGTCGGGGAGTTTCCGCAGAGCGATGGAGTACCCGACCGCGGCGATCACGGCACCGGAAACGAGTAGTACCCCGATCGGCTGTGACCGACCTGACTCTGCATCCGACAGCACGAGAATGAGCACGCCGAAAAAACTCAGGATTGCACCTACAACGGTTGCTATCCCGATGCGCTCACGAATCAGGAAATGGGCGAAAACCGGGGTGGCGACGGGAATTGTCCCGACGACTATGGCGGCCGCCGCCGGAGATGCGTACAGCAGACCGGTATTCTCGGCGAGAAAGTAGAGAAACGGCTGGAAGAACGCTATCATTAGGAAGTGTCGGCGGTCGTTGCGATCCGGTCGTTGAAGGGAGCCGACAATTCGGACTACGACCGAAACACGGGAGAACAGAAGCAGTATCGCGGTGGATACAACCAGCCGAAAGACTATCAACGTGATCGGCGGAAGCGTCTGCAGCGCAAGCGCACTGAACACGAAACTGAGTCCGAAAAAGAACATAGCGAGAACGAGCTGCAAGTAGACTGTGAGATGCCGCGAGTCGATCATAGGGACACAAATCCTCATGCCATGAACGGCACGATCGATTCAAGCACCGATTGCACGATTTGCGAACTTGCACTCAAATCGCTACACTTCATGCAGAGGTACGCCATGGAAGGCATGAACGCAGAGTCGACCTCTCGGGCGCGCGAGCTTTCGCATGCTGAGCTCGCCCGATTTCCGAAGGTCGAGTTGCATCGACATCTTGAAGGCACATTCGAACTGAACTCCCTCTTTGCAATGTCTCAGCGCAACGGGTTGGATCTGCCGTCCACGTTTGAGGATTTCAAGCGTGAGGTACAGTTTCCGAAGGATTCAGAGCCCGACTTTCTTACCTTTCTCAGCAAGTTCCGAAATAACTGGTACCGCAGTCTCGACGACGTACGTGAGATTACGTACGAGTCGATCAAGAGTTTCGCGGCTGACGGCCTCCATTACATCGAAGTACGTTTCTCTCCGGAGCACTTCGCCATACATAACAATTTCGATCGCCGAGAGATCACTCGACTCGTGATCGACGCCGGCAATGAAGGTGCTCGCGAGGCAGATGTGCAGCTCCGGTATTTGATCACCTTCAACCGCAGCAAACAGACCGAAGAGGAAATGCTCGCTCTCTACCGCGAGCTGCGCGATCTCGATATTCCCGAGATCGTCGGAATCGATCTCGCCGGCGACGAGATCAACTATCCTCCTGAGCTCTTTCAACGGTTTTTCAAGACGGTGAGGGACGACGGGCGATTTGGTACAACTATTCACGCCGGGGAAGTAACTCACGCCCAACAAGTGTGGGAGGCGCTGACGCTTCTCGGGGCCGACCGAATCGGTCACGGAACATCCGCGATCGAAGATGAAAAGTTACAGGAGCGCTTGGCGAGTACCGGCGTGGCGCTTGAACAGTGCATTACCTCCAATCGTCAGACCGGGTCGTGGACCGACGAAGAGCACCATCCGTTCGGAGTTCTCTATCGCCGCGGGGTAAATGTGACCTTGAACTCGGATGACCCGACGATTCAGGACTCGGACTTGACCGACGACTACGCAAAGGCCGTCCGTTACTTCGGCTTAACCGTTGACGATCTCGTGCAAATCAACGAAAGAACCATCGATTCGGCATTCCTCTCCGACGAAGAGAAACGGCGCTTGAAGAGCACCTACACGAAAGCTCTCGAGAAATTCAAGCAACGAGCCTAACGTCGGAGTGAAATCGACCCTCCCGAAAGATCGAGCAGTTCGGCGTCAAGCTCTTCGACGAGAGTGCTTTCCACCGATAGCGTGAGTTCTATCTGCTCGCCAAAATCCTCTCCGACGATATCAGCATCCTTCCGGGTACACAGTTTTCTCACAGCTTCGTACAGCTCATACGGTAGCGAGAGGCGAAACGTGGTTCGTTCCACGCAGCGTCGCACGTTCGCCTCGGCGATAGCCTGACGCGCGGCGTCGCCGTAGGCTCGGACTAATCCGCCGGTACCGAGCTTCGTCCCCCCGAAATAGCGTACCACTGTTATGAGCGTATTCGTCAGATGAGCGTATCCGATCGCATCGAGAACAGGCCGCCCCGCGGTCCCGTGCGGCTCTCCATCATCGCTACACCCTTCATCCATGGGGCCTGCCACTCCCACTGCGTATGCATATACAACGTGTGTCGCTGCAGGGTGCTGCCCGCGCCGCTCATCGAGTCGCTCTTTCAGCTGGCCGGCGTCGGCAAGCGGTTCAACGCGCCCGATGAAACGGGACCTACGATCGGATAACTCGGAAACAGCTGCACCGGTAGGCTCGAAATAGTCGAAACGGCGCCGGGGCACTTCTTCGGGTTTCACTTCCGAACCGAATGCCGGACGAATACACAAGCATTCGCCCGGAAACGCATACCGGCACCAGAATGTTTCACGTGAAACATCCGAGCTAATCCGCCTCGTCTTTTGCCACCCTGTCGGCGGCGACCACGAAATCAGGTCGTTCGATATTCACGATCCGCACCCCCGTTGCCTGTCTCCCATATACAGGAACTGTTTCGAGTCGTAGCTTGATCGTGTTCCCCTGGCTCGTAATCACCATTACGTCATCGTCGGGCTCGCCCCCGATCACACCGACAATCTCTCCGCTCTTCTCCGATATGGTTAAGACTTTCTGACCTCGGGTCCCGCGTCCGTGCGGAGAGAACTGGTCGAAATCGACGCGTTTCCCGTAACCGAACTCCGTAACCACCACCAACTGCCGGCCCTCGCTCACGGTGACCGCACCGGCGAGCTCGTCGTCATTCTGCAGGCGCACACCTTGCACCCCTCGCGTCGCGCGCCCCATCGCACGCACCTCATCCTCATTGACTCGCAGTGCGTATCCTCGACGGGTGGTCAGTACGAGATGGCCCGAGCCGGTTGTCAGCATCGCCTGCACCAGCTTGTCACCCTCATCCAGTCGGATAGCGACGATTCCTCGGGTACGCGCGTTGGCGAAATCACTTGTACGAACCTTCTTCACCACCCCACGCGAGGTCGCCATGAAAACGAAGCTCTCATGGTCGAACGCCGTAAGGCTCACAACCGTGGCAATCTCCTCGTTTGCCGAAATCGCAATCAGCCCCTTGATGTGCGTCCCTCGCGAAGCCCGCGTTGCCTCCGGTATCTCGTGGACCTTCATCCAGTACGCCTTACCTTCGCTTGTGACGAACATGATGTAATCGTGAGTGCTCGCAATAAACAGATGTTTGATGAAATCGTCGGCCCGAAGCCTGGTCGACATCGAGCCTTTCCCTCCACGTCCCTGCAGTCGATACGCGCTGACCGGAACACGCTTAATGTAGCCGTCGTTGCTCATGACGACGACCATGTCTTCCTTCTGGATCAAGTCCTCGATATTGATCTGCTCGATTTCGTCGGGAACAATATCGGTTCGCCGTTCGTCCCCGTGTTTCTCTGCGATCTCGACGGTCTCGCTTCTCACAACACCGAGGATCTTCTCTTCGCTTGCGAGCAGCTCCTTCAGATACGCAATCAGAGCACGCACTTCCTCGAGCTCTTCGATGATTTTCCGCGTCTCCAAGCTGGTCAGTTTCTGCAGCCGCATGTCGAGAATCGCCTGCGCCTGTACTTCGGACAGCTCGAAGCTCTCCATGAGTCCCGTTCTGGCGACCTCGACATTCTCACTCTCGCGAATGAGTCGAATGACTTCGTCGATATTGTCGAGTGCGATCTTCAAGCCGATCAGGATGTGTTCGCGCTCCTCGGCCTTCCGCAGATCGTACCGGGCGCGGCGAATGACCACATCCTTTCGATGGTCGATGAAGCACTGAACCAGCTCCTTGAGATTGAGCAGCTTCGGTTTCCCGTCGACAAGCGCCAGGGAGTTCACGTTGAAGTTCGTTTGCAGCTGCGTATTCTGAAAGAGATGGTTCAGAACAATCTTCGGGATCGCCCCCTTCTTGAGCTCAATCACCACCCGCATCCCGTTGCGGTCGCTCTCATCGCGTAGATCCGAGATACCCTCGATCTTCCTGTCCTGGACGAGCTCGGCGATGCGCATAACCATCGATGCCTTGTTCACCATGTAGGGAATCTCGTGAACGATAATCACATCCTTGCCGGTTTTCGTGGTCTCGATGGTGAACCGTGCCCGCACCGGGATACGTCCCTTACCTGTGCGGAAGGCGTCGCGGATTCCGCGCCGACCGTAGATAATGCCACCGGTCGGAAAGTCCGGCCCCTGGATGTACTGCATGAGCTCTTCCACATCCGCCTGGGGATTATCGATGAGGTGACAGATCGCATCCCCGATCTCACGGAGGTTGTGCGGAGCCATGTTCGTAGCCATCCCGACGGCAATACCGTTGGCTCCATTAGCCAACAGATACGGGAAGGCTGCCGGGAGAACCACCGGCTCCTGCAGCGAGTCGTCGTAGTTCGTGGTGAAGTCGACGGTCTCTTTCTTGATGTCCCGGGTCATCTCCTCGGCGATCTGGTCGAGTTTCGCCTCGGTATAGCGCATCGCCGCGGGTGAATCACCGTCGACCGAACCGAAGTTCCCCTGTCCGCGGATAATCGGGTAGCGCATGCTGAATGTCTGCGCCATTCGGACGAGCGCGTCATACACCGACTGATCGCCGTGCGGATGGTATTTACCGAGAACGTCACCGACGATACGCGCACACTTACGACTCGGGCGATCATAGCGAAGCCCCATCTCATCCATGGAGTAGAGCACACGTCGATGAACCGGTTTGAGTCCGTCGCGCACGTCGGGCAACGCCCGAGAGACGATTACGCTGAGCGCGTAGTTGAGAAAACTATCCTTTACCTCGTCCTCGATAGCGACAGGTATAACGTTTCCGCGGTTATCCGCCATGGTGGAGTATCTCCTTTGAGGTGTGTGTACGCCGGAGCTCCGGTCTATACGTCCAGGTTCGTCACCCGGAGTGCGTTCTCTTCGATGAAGTCACGGCGAGGGGCGACATGCTCACCCATGAGCGTGGTGAAAATGTCCTCGGCCTCGACGGCATCTTCCATCTGAATCTGGATGATATTGCGGGTTTCAGGGTTCATCGTGGTTTCCCACAGCTGCTCGGCGTTCATTTCTCCCAGACCTTTATACCGTTGCCACACGATTTTTCGGTCGTCGTGCCCTTCGCGCATTTCCTCGAGCAGGCGATCGCGTTCGTGGTCATTGTACGCATACTCAATTCGCTTTCCGTACTGCAGCTTATAGAGCGGCGGCATGGCTATATAACAGTGACCGTTTTCTATAAGCTCCCGCATGTACCGGTAGAAAAAGGTCAGAAGCAGCGTACGTATATGAGAGCCGTCCACATCTGCGTCCGCCATGATAATGACCTTATGGTAGCGTAGCTTTGAAAGGTCGAAGTCGGGACCGGCTTGAGCACCGAGCGCCTGGATAATCGGCTGAAGCTTGTCATTGCTCAATACTTTGTCGATACGCGTCTTCTCGACGTTCAGCATCTTTCCCCAGAGCGGCAGAATAGCCTGAAACTCCCGGTCACGACCGGCCTTCGCACTGCCGCCGGCCGAATCGCCCTCGACGATATAGATCTCACACTTGCTCGGATCGCGCTCGCTGCAGTCTGCAAGCTTGCCCGGCAATCCTCCGGAATCGAGAAAGCTCTTGCGCCGCGTCAGATCGCGAGCCCGGCGTGCCGCCTGCCGTGCCTTTGCGGCGACAATCGTTTTTTCCAGTATGCTCGATACCACCTTCGGATGCTGATCGAAAAAGAAGGTAAGATACTCGTTAACGAAGCTTTCGACGATTCCTTTGACCTCGCTGTTACCCAGCTTCCCCTTCGTCTGACCTTCGAACTGGGGTTCGGGCACTTTCACCGAAACGATCGCCGTCAGCCCTTCCCGGACATCATCGCCGGAGAAATTCTCGTCCATTTTCTTGGCGAGTTTTGGGTTGCGCCGAAGAAACTCGTTGAGCGTTCGGGTTAACGCACTCTTGAAACCGATGAGGTGCGTGCCGCCGTCGCGCGTGTTGATGTTGTTTACGAAGCTGAAGAGCGTCTCGTCGTAGCGATCGTTGTACTCTATCGCAATTTCGATCTCCACATCGTCACGCTTGCCTTCCAGATACACGGGCGGCTTGTGAATGACGGTCTTATTCTTATTGAGATAGGAGACGAACTCTGCAACTCCGCCGTCGAATCGAAAATCGTGGCTCTTTTCGGTCGGTGTCCGGCGGTCGGTAATCGTAATCCGGATTCCCTTGTTGAGGAATGCGAGCTCACGCAGCCGCTTCGACAGCGTATCGAAACTGAACTCGGTTACTTCAAAGATCGTCTCGTCGGGTATGAACTCCGTTTCGGTACCAGTGAGCGTCGTTTCTCCAAGATCAACGATGGATTCCTTCGGAATACCGCGCTGATATTCCTGACTATAACAACGACCGTCACGATGTACCGTCACCCGACACAATTGACTCAACGCGTTCACGACCGAGACACCGACCCCGTGCAACCCACCGGACACTTTGTACGACTCCTTGTCGAACTTCCCTCCGGCGTGAAGCTGAGTCATAACCAGCTCGAGTGCACTGATGCCTTCACCGGTATGCATGTCGATCGGAATGCCGCGTCCGTCGTCGCGTACCCGAACCAGACTGCCCCGCTCGAGCTCAACATGAATCTCGCTGCAATGTCCTGCAAGCGCTTCATCGATCGAGTTATCTACGACTTCATATACGAGATGATGAAGGCCGTCGGTTCCGGTCGAACCGATATACATGCCCGGACGCTTCCGGACAGCCTCGAGTCCCTTTAAAATCTGGATGTTCTGGGCTGAATACGCTTGTTGCATAGGTTACTCAATGTACGGATTTCGCGACGATGCCATTATAGAAACTTTCCGCTTCGTGGTAAAGCTACCCTCCACTTCACACGTGCGTGCAGACTTCCACGCGACTTCCACGCGACTTGAATGAGCAGCGTCTATCAAATACACTCCTCTCTCGGCCATGGAGTAGATAGCGATGGAAGGTGACACGCTCGGTTATTCGCTGTTCTGGGATGAAGCAATCAATCAGCTTCGATCGGAAATCTCGGAACAGGAGTTCTCTATGTGGTTCTCCGGTATGAGCTATGTCGGCTGTAACGAGGACGCGATTACCGTCTCGGTACCCAGCTACTTCTACCGCGACCAAGTGAAGCAGCGCTACCTTAATCGAATCGAAGAGAAGCTACAGGAGTTGTCCGGCCGGAGCTTTTCGCTAGACTTTCAGATCAGACCTGCGAAGCAAAGCGAGAAACCCATTCCGACACAGGCAACCACCCAACCGAAACAGAACGCGAAACGACGCAAGCCGCACCCCGAACTGCGCCCCGAATATACTTTTGAAAATTTCGTTATTGGTGAGAATAACAGCTTCGCGGCTAATGCAGCCATGGCGATCGCACGAAATCCGGGAACCGGTTACAATCCCTGCCTCGTATACGGCGGTGTCGGGCTTGGTAAGACACATCTGGTTCAGAGTATCGGGAATTCGGTACATCACGAGTTTCGCGACCTGAAGGTCGTCTACGTTACCGCGGAGAACTTCACAAACGAGTTTATCCGAAGTATCCGCGAGAAGAAGATGCACCAATTCAAGAACAAGTATCGGTACGCCGACGTGTTGCTCATCGACGATATCCACTTTTTGCAGAAGAAGACCGAGACCCAGGAAGAGCTTTTTCACACATTCAATGCGCTGTACGATGCAAACAAACAGATGGTTTTCACCTGCGATAGACCGGTCAGCGAACTGCGGGAGCTTGCCGACCGGCTTCGTAGTCGCTTTGAGCGCGGGCTCAACGTCGATCTGCAACCGCCAAGCTATGAAACACGGTTTGCCATTCTAAAGAAAAAAATGGAGACTGCGGGCGTTCAGATTCCCGAAGAGGTTATAAGTCTCATCTCGGCAAATGTCACGACAAATGTTCGCGATCTCGAAAGCGCGTTGACGAAGCTTATCGCATATGCCGAGCTCGTCAACAAGAACATCACTCTGGACATTGCAAAACAGCAGCTCAAGGACGTGTTCTCCAATCCGAAGCAGAGTAATATCAGCATCGATCTGATTCAACGACAGGTGGCCGAGTACTTCGGACTGTCAACGAACGATCTGAAGGGAAAGAAGCGCACACAGGTCATAACATTTCCCCGACAGCTGGCAATGTACATTACCCGCGAAATCACCGAGTACTCAACCACTGAAGTCGGCCTTGAGTTCGGCGGGCGCGACCACACGACGGTAATGCATGCTTGTCAACGTATCGAGAGCAGAATGCGTACAGACGCAACCCTCGAACCGACCATTCAAAACATCATCCGAACCATCAAAGAGAAGTCCGCACGATAGATCACGTTTCTGCGAGCCGTGAATCGATTGGGTATATCGTGTGAATAAACGACGTATACTCGCTGAAAGAATCCACTGTCAGTGGATAGTGTGGAAGACCTCTGCATATTACGCCGTAGTTGTTCATACCGCAGGCACCGGCTGGTACATGAATTACGGCACTTATCCACACTATACATGCGCCTACTATCAGTACTTCTCTTCTCTGTATTTATAACGAGTTGAAGAAGGCACCAAGCAAGCCAGTCGTCCGAACCGTACAGCTCTATATAGACCTTGCCATCCCTTGCCGATCACCCGCCGACTGATACGAGATCCGTTACCGAGAGAATCGGCTAAAAGCGTTTGTCGCTTCTCATCGACGCATTCACCGGTCGTAATGGAATGCACCACAAGCGAAATGTCAAAGCAAAGATGATCGAAATCAACACTCGACATGGCCGGGATCCGATACGCAGCATCACCGACAATAAACGCTCTTCCTACTTTCATAGAATCGGCACGAGCTGACTGTACTCTCACGAGATCGACGCTATCGAGCGTATCGTTTTTGCCCAACCGGCCGGTTCTTACACGAACCTCCTGGTCCAAGGTATCGGTTTCCGAGCCAAGACGTTTCGCGTATCGTGCCGACACTTTTCGCTCAGGTATACCGATTCGGTCGTCGATTTGTACGAACCACTGTGCCAGATTGTCGCCCACGGGAAGAAAGACCGCCGTGCCGTTTCGGTGGGCGTAGATTTCGCACTCGGACTGTCCGGACGATGTAAACGAATTTGACACCAGAAACGCCTCATGGTATCGCTTTACACGAAAGGGAACCGATAGCGCCGAACGCAGTCTGCTCGCTGCGCCGTCGGCTACTACCACATATCCGGCCGTGATCTGATCGTATCGTGCACCTCGAATTCTCAGTAATCCATCCGCCGGAGAAATGGCGATTACCTCTGTTCGAAGCATAGACTCTACCGAGCGACTCCTGAGTACCGCGTGCACGAGCGCACGGCAGTACCGTGTGCTGTCGAAGCTGTAGAACGGTGTCGGTACACTCGCTCCTGAATCGAGTTTCCGGAGCAGGCAATCGTTACGATACAACGATACCGACGAGATGTGTTTTGAATATCTCGTTAACACGTCGCCGAGCTCGGGATCGAGGGCAATAACAATCTTCCGCGCCGGATCGTGCACAAGTCGAGCTGCTTCTCCCTCGGTATTACAGAGTCGATTGCCTCGCTCGACAATGATAACCCGTGCGCCGCGATCGGCACATAGTAACGCCGTGAGTAACCCGGCCGGTCCACCTCCAACGACTGCGACATCGTATCTATACACAGTAATCGTAGGATACTAGTACAGCTCGAGATCGGGGAGTCGCACGCTTGCGAAAAAGCGATACCCGCGGTATTTTGGCGAATCACCGGAAGGAGCCGACTGCTATGATGAAGTTTACATGCGAGCGCGATGTGCTCATCAAGGAAATCTCGGTCGCTCAAGAGATCATCTCTTCGCGAAACGTTCTCAGCATACTGAGCAACGTAATGCTTGAGGCTGCCGAGAATACATTGCGAATAAGGGCAACTGACCTGAAAGTCGGCTTCGAGACCCGTATTCCGGTCGAAGTAGCGCAGGAGGGTTCGAGCACCGTCTTCTGCGACAAGCTCCTCGGGATACTGCGCTCCCTTCCCGAGGGTGAAGTCGAGTTCGAGACAAGCGAAAACGACGTATTCAGTATTCGTCCGGTGTTTCGCAAGATCGATTTCCAGCTCAAGAGTATCTCCAGCGAAAAGTTTCCAGAGATTCAGCAGGCGCAGAGCGATTCTTTTTTCGAGTTTTCACAGGCTGCGATTATCGAAATGATTCGCCAGACAGCGTTCGCCGTGAGCGATGATGAGACCCGCTACTTCATGAACGGGGTCTACATGGAGAATGTCGACGGTCACCTTGTTATGGTAGCGACCGACGGCCGCAGGCTTAGCTATATTCGCAGCGAAGAGGATAGCGAGCTTCCCGATTTCCCCGGTGTGATCGTACCGCCGAAAGTACTGGGGCTTGTACGGAAACTCGCCAGTGGTGAAGGAACGGTCCGAATATCGATCACACCGAAGGCGGTATTCTTCCACTTCGATAATCAGAAGCTCAGCTCGAGCCTCATCGAAGGACAGTTCCCGAACTATCAGCGCGTAATACCGGAGAGTCAGCAGTATACCGCGACGGTAGACCGCAATGAGCTGTCGGAAGCGCTTCGGCGAGTCAGCTTGCTCGTCGAAAAGAGTCGTCGCATTTACATGAAGATCGCCGACGGATCGATTGGCATATCGAGCGAACAAAGCGAAATCGGAGTCGCTCACGAGGAGCTCTCTTGCGCATATGACGGGCCGGAAACCCTCATGGCGCTGAACTACGTCTATCTCAGCGAACCTCTCAAAGTAATCGAGAACGATCAGGTGGAGATACAGTTCTCGGAGGCGACGAAGGCGATTACGTTGTATTCGGTACCACGCGCTTCGTATTTCCACATCATAATGCCGATGCAACTGGACTGAAGCGACGCTCGTCGCGGCGCATGCCGACATGGGCATCACTTCCGTTCGCTACTACCATTTTCGGAATATCTCCGATTGTACGATCGATCTCGACGCACCCGACGTTTTTCTCGTCGGCGAGAACGGCCAGGGGAAAAGCAATATCCTGGAGTCGATTTATGTGCTTTGCTATGGCTCCAGCTTCCGTACTCGCCGCGAGAAGCATCTCGTTCGTCATGGAGAGGGCGAAGCATCGCTCACCGGATCAATGCGCATCGAAAACGAGCAGACGCTGAATATTCGAGTGCGCCTGCGCTCAAGCGGAAAGGAGATCACGGTAAACGATTCTCCGGTCGGCGACCGCCGCGACATTATCCGGAACATGCCGTGTATCGTCTTTTGTCACGACGATATTCGCTTCGTTTCCGGTTCGCCGGAGGACCGACGATGGTTTTTCAATCAAACCTTAAGCTTGTATGACGACCCTTTTCTCGATACGTGGCGCCGTTACGTGCGCATTCTCAAGAGCAGAAACGCAGCATTACGGGGCGAACAGTATGAGCTTCTTGACGCATACGATCCGCAGCTTGCAGAAGCCGGGAAGCTGCTACAGGAACGACGAACCGAGGCGTCGATTCGATTCAGTGAACAGTTCGCCGACCTGTACCACCGTATTTCCGGATTCGAGAATCCTCTCACCGTCGAGTATCGCCCGTCCTGGCGCGCCGAAAGCGGTGATGTCGATTCCATCATGAGAGAGTTACAAGAACGGCGGGAGACGGACAAACGGCTACGGACGACTACATCGGGTCCCCACCGCGATCGTTTTTTTTTCATGATGAGCGGGCGTGAGTTCACCGAAACCGCGAGCACCGGTCAGCTCCGCCTCGTTTCGCTGGTTCTGCGAGTGGCACAAAGCCGCTTCTTCGGTCGCCATTCAAAGCGAAAACCGCTTCTCCTGCTCGACGACGTGATGCTGGAGCTCGATCCGCTCCGCCGGGCTCGTTTCTTCCAGAGTCTCCCTGAGTACGATCAGGCGATATTCACTTTCCTTCCCGACGAACAGTTTTCGTCGCTACGCAAACGTGATACTCTTGTATATACGGTGGCGGACGGGGCGGTATATGGAACGAGCGGACAAGATACTGCAGGCACTGTTTGAACGGCTCAATATCCGGGACGAACACGGCTACGCTCGTCTGTTCACAACCTGGCGAAGTGTTTGTGATGAGGTTTCGTCACGGGGGCTCGCCGATCACAGCTCCATTGTCGATGTACGGCACGGTGCAATCATCGTGGCCGTCGACCACCCGGGTTGGCTTCAGCTGCTTCAATTCTACCATGCACGACTGCTCGACAAACTGCAACGGCGTTTCCCTGAATTGGGGCTTACCGCGATTCATTACCATATCAGTGAGCGCCGGGTAGATCTTCTCAACGCCGAACGCTCGGATGCTTTCGAAGACCGCGGTCAACCCGACAGCGAAGGAATTGGCGCGGAACGGGAAGCGAAGGATCAACGGCCCGGACAGGAGAGTGCGAAGGACGACGACGAGTTGCTGACAAGAATCGGGAATGAGTCGTTTCGCGAGTCGCTTGCCCGCTTGCGTCGGGAGATAGAAGAACGCGAGTAGCCTTTATTGACATTTTGTTTTACGGTTTCCTATAATAGCAACGCTTTCATGGCACCGCCATAAGCGATACGGACGGCAGCCGAATTCTCGAATACACCTCGCCGTCCCGTTCTACCTGTAAACTGTCATAGGAGCCGGAACGCTATGAAGCGAACCTATCAACCTAGCAAGCGTAAGCGTAATCGGAAACTCGGATTTCGTGCCCGTATGAAAACCAGGGGAGGGCGTGCCGTTTTGCGCCGTCGCCGTGCCAAGGGGCGAAGCAAACTATCGATTTCGGATGAGAAAAAGCCTTACTAAGTGCGAACGCCTGAGTGGGCGAACCGAGGTTCGACACTGTTTTCGCACGGCTCGTGCCGTCACCTGCCGCGGATCAAAGCTACTTGAAACTCCGAATAACCTTACGTGGAACCGGATACTGTTCGTACCGACACGGCGGTACAGGAATGCGGTTCAAAGGAATCGCGCGAAGCGAATCGGGCGTGAGTCGTACCGCAACCAGAAAGAGTTGGTGGAGCGTGGGCACGACTTGATTTGGATACTCTATCCCGGTCACGACTCGTATCGCGAGCGCAGCGGACAATTTCTGAGTCTTTGTCGGCGTGCGGAGATACTTGAGTCTTGATCACCCTGCCGCCAGGCGGCATTCGGCGCTTTCCCGGGGCGCCGTGAGCGAGGAACGTTATGGAAAAGCGGACGCTGTTGGCCGTTGTGCTATCGGTGATCGTTGTCATCGTCATGTTTGGATTGAACAATCTTCTCTTTCCGCCCGAGGAGTTCGAGCCGATTCCGCCGGTGGAGGAACCGGAGGCAGAATCCGAGGCGCCTGATGTGGAGGCCCCGGATGTTGCGCCCGGCGTAACCGACGACGATCGCGATGCCGAGCCGTTGGAAGTGGATCCGTCGAATATCGTCGCGGTACCGCTCGACGAGGATATCGATACCGAGCCGATCGTATACGAGTCGGACACGTTGCGGGTTGTCATGGACCCGGTCGGGGCGGTTGTACGATCGATCGAGCTGCTGAATCACTACGACGGCGATCAGCCGGTGAACATGGTTCTCGCCGGCGAGAGCGAAGGCAGAGCCTTTGAGATGAGATTCGGCGGCGTGGACGGCCAGCTTGTGGACGAACCGTTCCGGGTGGAACGCGAAGCGGAAAACATCTTTGTGTTCAGTCGTGAGTTTCAC
>SLIN01000173.1 GCA_007135605.1 Spirochaetales bacterium
CGAGTACCGGGCGGAGGTCGAGTACTACCGCGGTTCGCTCGCCTTTCGCACCGGCGAGCCGGCACGCGCCCTTCTCCATCTATCGCGCCAGATCTACTTCTTCCCCGACCGCCGTTTCACGCCGCAATCGCAGCACCTCGCCGCCCGCATCGTCGCCGCCGAGCGTACCAGATGGCCGGAAGACTGGGCGCTGTTGCTGGAGATGTTCGGGGCCGAAGAGGTTGCATTCGCCGCGCAGAACGATGAGGCCGTCCCCGGTGCGACCGATCCGGAGGGCGTAGAGTACGCCGAACGCATTCGCGACTATCTCGAACGATTTGCCGCACTCCGCGATCCGGAGTTCGCCGGCTTGTATATTGAGGAGGTGCTCGACGTCGCCCGCAGATCGGCCGGATCGGCATACGCCGACAGCGCGCTCTACCCCGCCGCACGCAAGCAGGAAGCTGTCGGCCGAACCGACGAGGCGATCATCACATGGAGTGTGCTCGCCACACTCTACCCCGACTCGCGGCACTGGGCCGCCGCCATGTTACGTGCCGGAGAGCTGCTGGAGGAGCGGCGCGACGGCCAGCGCTACGCCGCCCGTTTCTATGAGCGGCTCATCGACCGCATGCCGGAAACCGAGGAAGCGCTGGAGGCGCGACGGCGGTTGTAGAGGGGAGCGGATCCCGGACGGCGCAATCGGCCGCCCCTTCCACGGTATCGCCCGGAGATCGGCACCGCCAAGAGATTGGCATCGCCTGCACATTCGCCTTGCCGAAGAATCACGAGGCCGAAGAATCGCGGCGCCGATGTTGACGGTTACCGTGTTGGCTGGTATGTTAGTGATCGATAACTAAGGTGAAATGCAGATGACCGATATGGAAACGACAATGAGCCGGCGCCAGAAGGACATCGTGCACGCGGCGCTCACCCTGATCGGCGAGGAGGGGCTCGGCAGGTTGACCATTCGCAACGTCGCGAAGCGGGTCGGTTTTACCGAGCCGGCGGTATATCGCCACTTCCCGAACAAGGCGGTGCTGCTCGAAATGATGCTCGAGTATGTCTCGGAAACGATGCGTGTCCATTTCGCCGACGCCCGGCGACAAGCCGGCAGCGGACGCGAAGTGCTCGAGCACTTCCTGATCGGGATGTTCGAGAAGTTCGCCGAAATGCCGGCGCTCGTCCCGCTTCTGTTCACCGACGAACTGCTGCACCAGGAACCGAAGCTCGAAGCGCGAATAACGTCGACGGTGGAAACACAGATCGGCCGTATCGCCGACCTCGTGCGAGAGATGCAACAGGCAGGCGAGTGGCGACACGATATTGCCGCCGGGGACCTCGCCACCATGATACTCGGCACCATCCGCCTGAGCGTCGTGCGGCATTCCGGAGGCGGCGAGCCGGCCGAACATGCTCGGCATGTGTCCGGCGTGTTGTCCGCACTGCTGACCGGCGTGGAGCCGGCGAGCGGCGCACGCGCGCCGTAGCGGCGGCGGCCGCGCGGCATTCGCCGCCGCACCGCGGCCAACCGGCCGCACGCTGTACAGCGTCGGCGGCCGCCACTCCGCCGGTGGGCGCCGGCGGCGATCGTGAATCGGCGATCGAATGTGAGTGATCGATAACTAATTCTCAGGAGGGATTGATGGTACGAATGATAATGCGCGCGGTCAGGCATCCGTGGATCACGGTGTCGGTCGTGCTCGCCGTAACCGCACTTATGGCGTACGTGACCGTCGGCGGAGCCCGGATCGAAACCGATCTCGACGAGTACATGCCGTCCGACCACCCGGCGTTCGTCTACTCGGACATGGCCGAAGATTTGTTCGACATTCACGACGGGGTACTGATCGCCATCGATTCGGGCGGGTCGATATACGACAACGAAACGCTCGGGCTCATCCGCGATATTTCGACACGCCTCGCCTCGGATTTCGAGGAAATCGAATCCGGTGACGTCCGCTCGCTCTACACCGCCGAGAACATCATCGGCAGCGAGTGGGGACTGGAGGTGCGGCCGTTCTACGACGCGCTGCCGCTGTCGGATGCCGAGCCGGCAGCGCTGCGGGCCGCGGTCCGGGCCAACGAGATGGTAGCCGGACGAATGGTGAGCGACGACGAGTCGGCGGCGCTGGTGGTCGCCGAGATTCCCGGCGATGAGTACAGTGACGCGCTGTATGACCGCCTCGTGGCATGGGTCGACGCGTTCGACTCCGGAGCCGAGATCCACATCGCCGGCCGCCCGATCGTAGAGGGCGAGCTTGCACGGCTCGGACCGGCCGATATGGCGCGCATGGCGCCGCTGGTGATCGCCGTCATGGCGGTCGTGCTTCTGATACTTCTGCGAAGCGCGCTGCATGCAGCGGTCAATCTGCTTGTGGTGGGCGCCGGAACGATCTGGAGCTTCGGTCTCATGACGCTGTCCGGCATCCCGGTCTACGCGGTGAGCACCATGATGCCGGTGATGCTGATCGCCATCGGCACGGCGTTCGGCATCCATCTGCATAACACGGCGCACCTGTACGCCCGACGCTATCCCGACGCCTCCCGAGCGCGGATCGCCGAACATGCGGTGCGGTCGATGTTGCGACCGGTATCGATGGCGGCGATCACGACCGCCGTCGGCTTCATTGCGCTGCTGACAAGCCAGGTGCTGCCGGTGCGTTACTTCGGTCTCTTCACCGCCGCCGGCGTCCTGATCGAGATGGTGCTCGCGCTCATCCTCGTTCCCGCGGCGATCGTCGCATTCGGGATCGGACGCGCCGGACGGCGGGAGAGTTCTCCGGCAACCTCCGACGAGAGCGGCACGCCCGGCTCGCGAGTGGCCGCCGTTCTCGCCGGCCGCGGCGTACTCACGGTCACGCTCGTCGCGTCGGTCGTCGCGCTCGCCGCGTTCGGCACTTCGCGCGTATGGATCGATACGAGCTTCCTCTCGAACTTCGAGCGCGACAGCGACATCGTGCGCACCGATCGGTTCGTGAACGATCACTTTCCCGGCACCTCGAGCCTGAACATCATCCTCGAAGCCGACCGCGACAACGCGTTCCGGGAGCCGGAGGTTCTGAGCGCCGTCGACCGGCTGCAGCGCTCGGTCGCGGGTCACGAAGAGGTCGGGGGAAGCTTCTCGATCGCCGACTACATGAAGCGCATGCACCGCGTCATGCACGACGACGCAGAGGAGTACTTCGCGATTCCCGAAACACGCGATTTGATCGCGCAGTACCTGCTGCTCTACGAGATGTCGGGCGACCCGGACAATCTCAACCGGGTCGTCGATTACGACTATCGCACCGCCAACCTCACCGTCCAGTTGAAAAGCGACAGCTCGGCGATCATAGAGGAGGTAATCGCGACACTCGACCCGCACCGCGCCGATCTCGACGATCTCGGCCTGTCGGTCAACTTCGCCGGAAGCGGCTACAAAAGCTATGTCTTCGCCGATCTGCTGCTCACCGGGCAGATGTGGAGTCTGCTCATCGCCTTTGCAATCGTCGCGGTGCTGCTCTCGGTCGTATTCAGGGACCTGGTAATCGGAATTCTCGGTACCGTTCCGATCGCGATTACGGCAGTGGTCAATTTCGGGGTGATGGGACTTCTCGGCATCCCGTTGAGCTCCGCGACGGCACTCATATCGAGCATCGCAATCGGAATCGGCGTCGACTACGCGATCCACTTCATCGAGCAGTTCCGCCGTCACGCTGTAATCGACGGCTCCGGAGATCTCCCCGGCATCGTCGCCGCCGCGCTCGCCCACAGCGGCCGCGCGATCATATTCAACGCAGTAGCCGTCGCCGGCGGCTTCGCCGTGCTCGCGTTCAGCCTCTTCCCGCCGAACCGGCAGGTGGGCGGGCTCATCGCGCTGAACATGGCAACGAGCGCGGCGGCCACCCTGACCGTATTACCGGTCCTGCTTATGTACTACTACCGGCGTAGTCCGGTCTTTCAGAAACAATCTTATGCGACAGAAGGAGCATCACAGTGAGACGACTCACAGGAACTAAGCGACTCATATTAATGAGCGCCGCGCTCGCCCTGACGGCGACCGCGGCTTTCGCCGGCGAATTGACCGGCCGTGAGGTAATCGAAGCGGTCCATGACCGCCCCATCGCCGAGGACATGCACGCGACGGTCACCATGACCCTGACCGACCGGCGCGGGTCGCAGCGTGTGCGCGAGATCGAACAGTACACGCTCGACACCGCCGAAGGAGAGCGCAGACTGCTCTTCTTCACCGCTCCGGCCGACGTGCGCGACACCTCGTTCATGACGTGGAGCTATGACGACGGAAGAAGCGACGATCAGTGGATCTACCTTCCGGCGTTGCGCCGCATTCGCCGCATCAGCGCGGAGGCGCGTCACGACTCGTTCATGGGGAGCGACTTCACCTACGACGACATCAGCGGACGGCACCCCGACGACGACCGGCATGAGCTGCTGCGCCGCGAAACGCACCGCGGCGAGGATACCTACGTCGTCGAGAGCGTTCCGAGAGACGGCTCGGCGCCGTTCGACCGGACGGTTACGTGGGTGATCGACGGCGAATGGATCGGAATCCGCCGCGAGTACTACGACGACCGCGACCGGCTCTACAAGGTACTCGAAGTCGAGGAATACGAGCAGATCGACGACGTATGGGTGATACCCCGCATGACGATGACCGACAAGCAGCGCGACCACTCGACGACCATGGAAATGCGCGGGATCGAGCTGAACGTCGGACTGAGCGAGAACATCTTCTCCGAGCGCACCATGCAACGGGGCGTTCGATAACCGAAGGAGGAACACCATGAAACGATTAGTTACTCACAGGCGGGCCCGCGCGGCCCGCGGCGCACTGAGCGGAGCGATCATTGCAGCAGCAGTGGCACTGACGGCGATGCCGGCGGCCGCCGAGCCGCATATCGGCGGAATGGTCCGCTCGTCGACGGCGATGAACGTCGACGAAGATCTCGACCTCGAGCTGATACGCAATGTGCAGACGCTGCGGCTCGACCTCTCGGCGCGCGTCGGCAGCGCCGATATGGTGGCCACACCGGTACTCGATGTGACCGCCGACGGAGTGGTCGACATCGACGTGCGCGAGGCGTGGGTCGAGCTCTTCTTCCCGTCCGCCGACGTCCGAATCGGAAAGCAGCAAATCGTCTGGGGCGAGGCCGACGGAGCGTTCATCACCGATATCGTCAGCCCGCGCGATCTTACCGATTTTATCCTTCCCGACTTCGATGAAATACGCATCGGGGTGCCGGCTGCCAGGATCGACTTGTATGCCGGACCGTTCACCGCCCAGGCGGTCTGGGTACCGGAGTTCGTCCCGAACCGCATGCCGCCGCCGGGCTCGTACTGGTCCCGCACACCCGATTTCTCCGGTATGCCGATCGAACCGAGCATCGATCCGACTCCGCAGCTACCCGACCGAACGCTCGAGAACAGCGAGGTCTACGGCAAACTCTCGTACTTCAGCGCCGCGGTGAACGCCGAGATCATGGCCGCCTGGGCGTGGGACAGCGAGCCGGTTCTGTCGCTGGAGCCGGCATTCTCCGATCAGGGAGTTCCCGAGTCGGTCGAAGGCACGCCGACGTACGAACGCATGTTCGTCACCGGCGGCAGCTTCAGCACAACGCTGGGGCCGCTGGTCTGGCGCAACGAAGCCGCGCTCTACTTCGACCGCAGCTTCAATACGACCGACCCGTTCACCGACAACGCAATCGCCGAACACACTCAGCTCCACTACCTCACCGGACTCGACTGGTCGCTCGCCGGCGCCGATATGTCGGCGCAGTGGATCGTGAACGGCATTCTCGACCACGACGACGAGCTGATTCGCGAGCAGTGGGAGCACACCGCGACCGCACGCGCGCGGCGCGGCTTCTTCGGCGACCGGCTGACCGCGGAATTGTTCAGCTATATCGGCATCGACCCGTGGGATACACTGCTTCGCCCGGCGCTGACGTGGGCGCCCGATGACGGCGTCGAGCTCAGCCTCGGCGCGGACATATTCCTGGGAGATGAGGAGGGCCGCTTCGGCTACTTCGGGGATAACAACCTCGTCACCGCCGAGGCGAGATTCTACTTCTGACCGGGTTTCGCTCGGGCGACGACGCTGCGCGCATATCGCCGGTGGCGGGTGTTGTACAGACTTCCTGTCGTACAGACTCCCTTGCCTCCGGCGACGTCCGTCGCCTATAGTGGCTCCCGGATGAGCGCGACGTACGGAGTCTCGGAATACAGCTACGACCGCGCACCGCTCATGGTGTACTGGGAGATCACCAGAGCGTGCGATCTCGCCTGCGTCCACTGCCGGGCGGATGCGGTCCACAACCGCCACCCGCTCGAGCTGAATCCGGATGAGTGTGATGATCTGTTGCGGAGTATCGCCTCGTTCGGCGGGCAACGCCCGCCCCATCTCGTGATCACCGGCGGAGACCCGCTTCGGCGCCCCGACCTTATCGGGCTGATCCGCCGGGGTCGTGAGCTCGGTCTCGGAGTCTCCACCACGCCCGCCGGAACACCCCGATTCACCTCGGACGTCGTCGATCGACTGAAAAGCGCCGGACTTTCGACCGTCGCTTTGAGCCTCGACGGATCGTCCGCCGAACACCACGATGCATTTCGAGGGGTAAGCGGCTCGTTCACCTGGACGCTCCGGATCGCGCGGGAAACGGTACGGAAAGGGCTGCCGCTTCAGGTCAACACGATGGTTACCGCATCGACCCTTCCGGACCTTCCCGCTATCTTCGAGGTCGTTCGCGATCTCGGCGTAAGCCGGTGGGCGCTCTTCTTTCTGGTCACAACCGGTCGCGGGAAAACGCTCGGTCAGATTACGCCGGCCGATTGCCGGGAGCTCACCGAATGGATCGCGCATCTGAATCAGTCGGGCGCCGCCGCTTTTCCCATAAAGACCACCGAGGCGCCGCACGTGCGTAGACACTACTACGAACAGCAGCTTTCTGCGGGACAGACCGACGGAGTGATTTGCGCGAATCGTGCGGCGTACGGCTTCGGTGTTCGCGACGGCAACGGGATCGTATTCGTCTCTCACACAGGGGATGTGCTCCCGAGCGGATTTCTGCCGATCAAGGCAGGAAACGTGCGCGAGACACCGCTGCCGCACATCTATCGCGACGCCCCGCTCATGAAGCAACTGCGAGCCCCCGACTCGTTCACCGGCGCATGTGGACGGTGTGTGGCCCGCACGATCTGCGGCGGCTCGCGAGCGCGGGCGTACGCGGCGACCGGTGATCCGCTCGCAACCGACCCGCTCTGCCCGTATGCGACCGACGCGACATCTCTCGAGTATTAACATCGGGTCCTGACATGCCGGTACGCGGCCCTTGCGCCATTCACCCAAACCGATTAGCGTGAAATCCGGTACGATTTATGGCGCGACCCTTTTCGCTTTTGATTAAACCGGCAGGAGCTGACTGTAATCTCCACTGCCGCTACTGCTTTTACCTCGAGAAGGCGGACATGTTCGCTGCCCCCGGCGGGCTGTTGCGCATGAGCTCGGCGGTGCTCGAGCGGATGGTCGCGAACTACATGGCTACCGATCAGCCGAACTATACCTTCGGGTGGCAGGGTGGAGAGCCGACGCTCATGGGAGCCGGCTTCTTCCGGAACGCAGTGCGCTTGCAGGAGCAGTATGCGCGACCGGGTGCACAGATCTCCAACGGACTTCAGACGAACGGAACCCGCATCTCCGACGAGCTCGCCGAGCTCTTCGCCGAGTACAACTTCCTTATCGGGATCAGCATAGACGGGCCGTCGGAGCTGCACGACGAGTTCCGGCCGTACGAGTCCGGCCGCGGCTCACACGCAAAGGTCCTCGACGGGCTGGAGACCCTTCGCCGGCACTCGGTCGACTTCAACGTGCTGACGGTGGTGAACGCCGCGAACGTACATCACCCGAAGGCACTCTACCGTTACCTGAAGAACGAGCTCGGAATAGTGTGGCACCAGTACATACCGTGCGTGGAGTTCGCACCCGACGGTTCGCTGCTCCCATGGTCGGTCGACGCCGACTCGTGGGGGCGCTTTCTCTGCGAGCTCTACGACGAATGGGCCGGTGATCCGCAACCGGCTTCGATCCGCCGCTTCGACGCGTTTATGCAGAAAGCGGCAGGAGGACCGCCGGCGATGTGCAGCCTCGCGACCAACTGCCGCCAGTACTTTGTCGTCGAGCACAACGGCGATGTCTATCCGTGCGACTTCTTCGTCGAACCGGAGCTCAAGCTCGGCAACGTGACGACCCACCGGTTCGGCGAAATGTGGATCGATCCGACCTTCCGCCGCTTCGGGCGGCGAAAAGGCGAGATACCGGAGCAGTGCCGGCAGTGCGAGTTCAAGGCGTACTGCTACGGCGACTGTCCGAAGCATCGGCCGGCGGGCGGGACGGTCGAGCGCCCGACCGCCGCGGGTAGTGCCGGGACCGCCGATCACCCGACCGCCGCCGGCGCCACTGTCGAAACCGCCGGCGAGCCGCCGGTCAGCGTGCTGTGCGGTGCGTGGAAGCGGTTTTTCGCCCATGCCCTGCCCGATCTGGAGCGGCGGGCGGCCGGGTTAGCGTCGCGCCCGGCGGCGCCCACGCAGCACGCCGAGTAGACCTCGGGGGCTCTCACCAGAACGGGCGTACGGAGTAGAGACGCCGCCGGTGCGGCGCGAACATATTGATGCGTGTCCCTTCGCGGCTGATCTCGAACAGATAATCCCCGGCGTTATAGATCGCAGCCTCGGCTGTAACCGCGCTTTCGTCGGAGTAGCCGACGCGGACCATTTCGCCGGCCTCGTCCGGAAACGGTACGCGCACCATTCGGCCGTCGTCGGTCGCGACGAAAACGGCGGATCGTGTGAAGAATACGAGCTGATACCGGTCATCCCGGCGATAGTCGGTGTAGTCGCGCTCGACGATCACGCTCGAAACCGAGGAGAGAAAGTCGTTCCCGGGCAGAGCCGTTCCTTCGTGGAAGAGTGCAAAGAGCAGCTCGGCCGGGAAGCGACTCACTATGTATACGTCAGTCCCGTCTTCGAGAAACACTTCGAAGGTGAGCGAGACGAGCGAGTCCTCAAAGTACCCGGCCGCGCTGTCGGGGTCGAACGCCACAGGGCGCGGCGCGGCTGCCGCGGACATCATGTTTACGAAGCTCGTGTCGGCGACCGGCGGGCCGAGAGGGACGGTTGTCGGGTCGTTCTCGTCGAAGCCCCACGGATCGAACTCGCCGGGCTCGACGGGCTCGAAAATATCGATCCCCGGGACGCCGGCATCGAACGGCCGGATCGCGAAAAGTCCCGGCTGGGCCAGGGAACCGTCGAGCGGGCCCACGTGCCAGACGGCGTCCGAATCGATGAGCGCGAGCGAGCCGTCCGGCCGGGTGAGCACCTGAGTGACATAGTGGCGCTCTGCAGTTTCGTACTGTTCGAGCGACCGTCCGTCGAAGGTCGCCGCGACGGTTCGTCCGCCCACACTCGGGCCGAGGACGGTGACACCGTCGAGCTCCGATCCGTTTCGCACCATGCGGGCGGCGGCCAGCCGGAAGTGGTATGAATCGGCTCCACCGAAAATATCATCGAGCTCGATCACCCGCTCGACCCGGCCGGCAAATGGTGGCAATGCGTGGTCGTAGAAGAGCGCCTCGCACGAGCCGAGCATCAAAGCGGCAAGAGTTCCTATTGTAATGATGATGGCTGCCCGCGCGCCCGGTTCGAGCGCCGAATCGTACCCGCCCCATCGTCCGACCGTTCGGTTTGCCCGCATGCTCTACTCCTCCAACCGCGCCGACGGGACCGCGTATACCGAGATACGAACCAACTCCTCGCCGAACGCACCGCGAACCGGCTGCGCGTGCGAGAAATAGCTCGTGAACGCATCGTCGTCGAATGCTTCGGCGCTCGTCGCCGCGTCTACGTAGTTCGATGGAAGCGAGGCGATGTAGTGTACCGATCCGATTGACTGCCGTATACGTGGATTCCCGAGCGAGCCGAAACGGTACGACTCCAGCCTCGACCGGTCGGCGCCGAGAAAGATCGAATCGGAGGCGAATCCGAGCGTGGCATACTGCACGCCGGCGCTCACCTCGTCAACCGACACCGGCAACTCACCGTCCGGCGGATCGTAATGCACACCGGCGAGAGCGGTCCGGTAGTCTTCCCCGTCGGGGAACGTGCCGAGCAGCGCTCCGGCAGTTCCCGCATCCGGCTCGAGTTCCAGCGGATCGGCAAGGCCTACCGGCGAGAAAATGCCCGGCTCATCGTCGATTTCGACCGGCAGCTCGGTGAATAGACGACCGACCTCGTAAGTGCCGGCGGCGAGGGCGCGCACGGCGAAGTCGCTCTCGGCGTCGACGGCGAGCTCGGCCTGCGACTCACCGAACGGAGGATTAAGGTCCGGCTCCACCGTGTGCAGATCCCGCGAACGGTACAGGCGCAGCGAGAGAACCGGGGTCTGCCCGTCGCCCCCCGCATCGTCGATGACTAACAACGAGAACGCCCCGGTCGAAAGCCCGACTCCGAGCACCCGCCGGTCGTCGGCGGTAATTCCGGGAAGCGGTTCGAAAGCCCATTCCACTACAGGCTCCGAGCTGCCCGGGTCGAGACCCGATACGGTGCCGATTTCGATCTGGAAGCCGGTATCACCGGAGCCGTCGCTCGCATCCGTCCGCGCGTAGAAGGCAATCACTCCGCCTGGTTCGTCCGGATCCATTGCCGGCCGCACGTCCCAGGCGTTGTAGCGATCGCGGGCGTACCGGAAATGCTCCAGCCATCCGTCGTGTCCTTCACCGAGCACGCCGTCCCGTATGTGCGTCATTTCCACTTCGGGAAACCGCTCTACAACGAAGATGCCGTTGTCCAGCACGAGGCGCGGCGCGGCGGAAACGTCGATACCCATAGCCGGCACATAGCGCGCCCGAACAGACTCATCGTACCAGTTGAAGTCGTGCGAATAGATTTCGAACTGCTCCACGAGCTCGCCGTGCTCTTCCAGCCAACGCCGGAAGCGCAGCGCCTCCGAGGCGTCGCGGTCGAACGGTGGGTACACGCACGAGGCAATTCCTGCGGCGGCCACCACCACCCCGAGCACACCAGCCATGATCCGGCCGGCACGCGAAACAAAAGCGCGCCGTCGTTTGTCCGACACGCGCGGAGCGTTGTGTGTCGTACCCATCACATCTCGAGCCATCATCTTCCCGTCTCCTCCACCCTCAGCGCCGGCTGGAACCGGACACCGACCGAAATCGAGAACGGGTCGATAACCGCCGAGAGCCCGCTCCTCCCCAGAAACGACTCGATCCGGGCGGCCGGTCGCTGGAAGTTGGTGATGAACTCGTCGCCGACTGTCGACAGGTAGAGGCTCGGCCGCCACGCGAGCACCAGACGCCACGGTGACCGGCTGCCGACCTCCGCGCCGGCCCGCAGATTGATCCCACCCGGCGACTGCGACTCGGGCCCCCAGTACGGCCCGTGGACGAAACGGAGGAACGGACCGATGCTTGCGAAGGGACGCGTTTGCCGGTGCGGCCGGCGCAACATCGCGCCGAATTGCAGATGCACGTTGGTCAACGGCTCGCTCACAAAGACTCCACGCTCCTCGTCGCCGTCGGTACCGGTGGCAATCGGGACGAATCCGACGATGTAGCTTTCGAGCGCGAGCTGTGCGTAGAGTGTCTCACCGAATGGGTATATCCCGGCGGCAAACTCGGGGTAGGCGAGCTCGGAGAGCGCCCCGTCGAAGAAGTAGCGCGCCTTGCGCCGCTGAGAGAGATCGACCCGCACATCCGTTTCGCCGAGAAAAACCTCGCCATCGGCCGGATAAATGAAGCGGCCGCGCGCATCGTACTCGTAGGCGAACGGGATAAGCAGCTCGAGCTCGGCCGTGCCGTCCTCGCCGACCCGCACGCTTTGCTGCTCCTGCTCGATGCCGTGAATACGCGTGCCGGGAAGGCCGGTGATCGTCAGCGTGCTCGTCCGCCGCTCGGCCACCGCGGTTGCGACGATCTCCTCGGCAACCGCGGCAAAGCGTTCGGCGACCGGATTCCAGATGATGCGGAAGATGCGTAGCCGCTCGTCGAACGGTCCTTCGACCCGCTGGTCGAGCAACGGCTCGGCGGCGAGCACCGAATAGACTCGGATCCCGGCGGAGAACAGCTCCCGTTCCCCTCTCAAATCGATCTCAATCCATCCGAACGCGCCCTCTTCGAACGAAAACCTGCGGTTGTCGGCGACATCGTCGGGAACGCGGAGAAAGACGAGCTCGTCGCGCTGTCGGGCGAGCGAGGCGATCAGCGTATCGACGAGTGCGCCGACCTCGGCGCCGGTGAGGCCGTCGGTTTCATCGCGCACGTCGTAAAAAAGGGTGACGATGAAGTTGTCGGGAATCTGCGCCGCTGCGTCCGGTGACTGATTCTGCGCGGATAGCGTTCCGGTGACCGTGAGGAGCAGCAGCACGGCGAGGATCTCGAAGCGAGCCGCGGACCGAACCATCATCTGAAGAACACCCCCAGGGTCAGATTCGCGCGCAGTCCCGGTTCGAGGAAGGCGATCGCGTGGCCGAAGCCGTACTGCATGTCGAGCTCGATAAAGGGTGCGAGTCGGTTGAAGTTCGCTTCGACAAAGAGACTCACCGGCATTACGAACGGATCAACGAACAGCTGCGGGGGCAGATCGCCATCGCGCCATCCGCCGGGTGTCGCAATCATGGTGAACTGCGAGCCGGCGCCGAGACTCGCTCCCATGCGGATGGTGCTCGTCACCGGGCGAAAGAAGTACGTTCCGGCGCGCAGATCGAAATCGATACTATAAAAGGAGAGGGTACGGTTGCGAAAATCGGGAAACAGCGAGAAAACCGCGTTGCCGCCGACGAACAGCTCGCCGGGCTCCGGAAAATAACGAAGTCCGGCCCCTCCGGCGAAAATACGTTGCGGCCGGTAGCGCGCCGACCACTCCCAGCGCCGGTGCGGGCGCAGTCGTGGCAGCTCGACGGACATCTCGCTTCGATCGACCTCGAACTCAAAGCGCTCCGGATAGTGGTCTTCCTTCTCAACGCGAACATCGACGGCGGTACCGACCGGCACGGGGAAAAAGGGCGCGCGCACCCGTCCGGCGGCAATCGAGCCGATCTCGAAGTCATCGCCGAGTACGACCCTGGCGCCCTCCTCGCCGCCGGTAAACTCGAGCGACACCAGTGTATCCGGAAGTCCCGGCGGGTCGCCGGCCAGCCTCACTTCGTGGGCGCGGAGAACGGAGGGGCCAAGCTCCTCGCTCATTTCCCGGGCGTTCTCGACGAAGGTGATGTCGGCGCGCCCCTGCCGGATCGAGCCACTCACGAATGCACCGGTAGCAACCTCGTACACGCCGGCAACGACGGTAACACGCCTCCCGCGTACATCGAGAAACGGACGCAACACATAGTCGGCGCCCGCAACCGCGGCGGCGTTCAACACCGCGTCGAGCGTACCGTCGTCAACGTCGATCTGCGAGACGTCCACTCCGTGCACTTCCATACCCTCGGACAACCCGCGCACGGTGATCGCCGCATGCCGCCCGATATCCTCCGCGACGATGAGGGGGGTCGGCGACGCGATCGCAAGATGGGGTGCCTGCGCGCCGGCGGTCGCGATCGGAAAGAAGGCAAAAGCGAACACAACCACGATGCGCGGGCACCGGCGGGCCGGAGTCGAGAAATTCCTTCCGAGGTTGACTATACGACGAACCATCGCGGATTCAATGGAGTCTCGCGCAACCGCGATGGTGAGTCAAGCACGTAACAAAATAATTGCACTTCGCGGGATAACACTGCATCATAGCAGGGCGATGAGTGACTCGAATATGCCCGAACGGCTCGAGCCCGAACGACTCGAGGACGCCGCGATCCATCACGACGACCAGGAAGAGATCCGGAAGGAGATCGAGCGGGTCGCCGCAGAGAACCGGATCGCCGTGGACGACAACACGTTCGCCGTGCAGCCGGCGCGAAAGGGGTACACCCTTCCGCTGCTCGTGAACGTCGGTGCGGTGCTGCTCGGTGCGGGGTTGCTCATCGGTATTGCCGCATTCTTTCGCAGCGAAGAGCAGCAGGTGCGCGCCGAGACGCAATTCGCCGCAAGCGCTCAGGGGCGAATCGTGCAGGAGCTGCGACGAGAGGCCGAAGAAGCCCTCGAAGAGAAGGATCGCCGTATTCGTGAAATCGAGGCACAGCTCGCACAGGTGCGCTCCGACCGGGCGGCGCTCGCCGCCGATATCGATGAGCGGGTCCGACAGCGCGAGCTGGAGCTGGAAGCGCAGTTCGAGCGCGAGCTTGCAGCCGAGCGCGAACGCCTCGCCGAAGAGGGACTGAGCGAGGACGAGATCGAGGCGATAATCGCGCGGATTCGAGCCGAACGTATCGCCGAGATCGAACGGGAAATCGCCGAGTACCGAGCCAGCCTCGAGGAGCAGCTGGCAGAAGCGGAAGCCGATCTCGACCGACAGGAGGCTCGCTACAGCGAGCAGTTGGCGGAGGCGACCGAGGAGCGCAGCGCGATTCTCGCGGAGGCGGAGGCGCGCGAGTCCCGGCTCCGCGCGGAATTCGAAGGACGGATCGCCGAGCGCGAACGGGAGCTCGGTGAGGTAGAACAGGAGCTGCTGGAGCTTACGCGACGGCGCGATCGTGAACAGGCGGCGGTGCGCGAGATTACCGGCTTCTTCGACGCGATCCGAACACGCATATCGACCGGAGAGCTCGGTGAAGCCGAACAGCTGATCGTGGAAATGCGCTCCTTTCTGAACGATCCTTCGCTCGCCGAGCTGCGGCCGGTCGCCGAGCGGCGGCAAGCGGATCTTAATCTCCTGGCAGCGCTGGAGCAGCTTATCGAGGTGCGCAGGGAGAATGATGCACTTCAGGAGACCGCGCGCACCGGTGAACGGCTCGCAGCTTTCGAAGAGCTGGTGCGGGAGGCGGACGCGCTCAGGGAAGAGGGAGCGCGGGACGCGGCGATTGCGTTGTACCGGGAGGCGGTCTCGACGGTTGCGGCTGTCTCGAGGAGCCACCGCTATCTGGTGGAGCGTGCCCTCGCCGAGGAGGATGAGCGCTACGCCGCGCTGAATGCACAACTCACCGAGCTGGAACGCGAACGCGAGGGGTTGATCGACGAGCGCGATGCGCTCGCCGCAGCGCTCGAGGAACGGGAAGCCGATCTCGCGGCACTGGGAGCCGCCGAGGACGAAGCAAGGATTGTCGAGCTCGAAGCAGAAATCGATTCGCTGGTTGCCGCCCACGAGGAGGAGCTCGCATCGGTGCGGGCGCAGGCCGAAGCGGAGATCGCGGCGCTCGAGGCGCAACTCGAAGCGGACGCCGAGGTCACCGGCGACGCTCCGCCCGAGGAAATCGAGGCGCTCGAGGCGCAGCACGCACGACGGGTGGCGGCGCTTGAGCAGGAACACAGCCGGCGGGTGGCCACGCTCGAGGCGGAAGTCGCGTCGTTGGAGCGGGAACACAGCCGGCGAGTGGCCGCGCTCGAGGCGGAAATCGCCGAGCTGGAAGAAGAGCTCGCCGAGCGAGAGCGCCGGCTCGCTAACCTCGGAGAAGAGGAAGGTCCGCTCGCCGCGGAGATCGCTTCGCTCGAGCAGCAGCTTCGTGAAACCGAGTCGGAGTTCACGACACGCGAGGACGCACTTCTCGACGAGATCGCCGAGCTCAGCGAGATGCGGGATCGACTCGCTGCGCTGCAATCGGCGTATGCCGATTACATCGACGCCGAACCGGACGACTGGGACGGAGACGACGAGCTGGCGATCGGCGCCGCCCGCGTGGAGTTCGATTCGTTCCTGAATCGCGACGCGACTCAGGAAGTTCTGCCGGCGATCGATGTGCGCGTGAATCGCTTTTTCGAGGCATTCGAGAGAAGCGGGCGCGAGCGTGTGCTCATGGAATCGGCAGATCTTCTGTTCGAATTGGCACTGATCGATTCGGTGGATGCTCGAGTCGAGCGAGTTCGCGAAGAGCTAAACGCTCACCAGGATGACGAAGGAATGAGCGAGTTTCTCGAGGAGCTGGTCTTCCTGATCGACGGCGGGGTGTGAGCGGGCACCAGCCTTCGGCCCCGGCGTCACACAACGGGTGACCGCCGCCGTACGCCCGACGAATGGACGGTTTCGCTCGGCAATCGAGCCGAACTCGTGCCGGCACCGCCGCGCGCCCGCCGAACTGACGGTGCCCTACTTCGACTCCATGATCTCCACCCCGTCCCAACCGGAAGGTGGAGGAGTTACCGCGTAGCGCTCGCAGCGCTCTTTCATCATTGCCGCAAGCGTATCGTCAGGGTCGGCGATAACGATTTCGTCGAACATGGTGCGCGCGGCGGCGAACCCGCGGCGGTAGTAAACCTCCATGGCGGCATTGTGTCGATTCCACAATCGGCGGTCCCGCTCGGTCAGATCGCTCGCCGCGGTGTAGATGCGGACACCCTGTTTCTTTCCTTTTACCGCCACCTTATCCACGAGCCGCCACGGCAGAACGCCGTCGACATAATCGAACAGACTTTCAGCGAACAGCAGGCGTTGACCGTATATCTTCGTCAGTCCTTCCATACGTGAGGCGAGGTTCACGATGTCGCCGATGACCGTGTAGTCCATCTTCCGGTCGGTTCCGATATTGCCGACCGTTACCTCTCCGTAGTTGAGTCCGACGCCGATGCGGAACTCGGGGCGGCCGGCCGCCCTCTGCTGCTCGTTGAAGCGGTCGGCGCCTTCGGCCATCTCTATCCCTGCGTACACGCTCTGCAGCGCATCGTCATCGTGGGAGATCGGAGCGCCGAAGAACGCCATGATCGCATCACCGATATACTTGTCGATCACTCCCCCGCGGTTCATGATAATGTCGACCATTACCGAGAAGTACTGATTGAGCGAAGTGACGAGATCGTCCGGTTCCATCTGTTCGGAGATGCTTGTAAAACTGCGAATATCGCTGAAGAGAATCGAGAGCCGGCGGTTCTCTCCGACGAGCATCGACTCCGGATTCTCGTAGAAACGGTCGATGAGCTCCTGAGGTACGTACTTCTGAAAGATGTTGCGAATTCTGCTCTCGCGTTTCTGTGAAACGACCGCGCGGAAGGCATAGTTCTTGATCTGCCGATACGCCTTGTCCAGCTCGCCGGTCATGATATTGAACGTATGCGCGAGCTCGCCGGTCTCATCGTCGTATTCGACCTGCACCCGTTCTTCGAGGTCGTTGTCGGATATGATCTTCCGCATGCCTCCGACCACCGTCGCGAGCGGCCGGGTCAGCGACTTCGAAAAGAGGAATAGCAGCGCAACAGCGAGCAGGCTCGCCGCGGCGAGGACGAGCACGGTCTGAAAGGTGATGCGGTTCACGTCGCTGTAGAAGGTTTCGCGTTCTTCGGTGACGAGGTAAAACCACTGAAACGGTTCGAAGTAGAAGCCGCGAGCCACCCGCTCGACCCCGCCGAGGTCCACGTTCAGGAACGAGGCATCGCGGGCCGCCACGATCTCGCTCATGCGTTCGAGCTCCGCTTCCGTCGGCTCTACGGCACGCGTACTCATTACCAGCTCGCCATCGGCGTTGAACGCAACGACGTTTTCCGTCTCGCTGCGCATGAGGCCGGCTGCGTAGTTCTCGATGCCGAACCGGGTCGCCTCGACGAACTCCGGTCGTTCGGCAAGCTCGTTCTCCTCGAGGACCGCCCACTGGCTCTCGGCGTAGCGTTCGAGCTCCTCGGCTTTGAAGTCGAGAAACTCACTCGCTATGCGAGTAATGCCGGTGGTAGCGGCGAAGAACGACGTTATCCCGGCCAGCAGAATCGACAGCACCATGACCGGCAGGACAACGAGCACGATTTTCGCTCGAATACGCATGGGAAGCGCGCCCCCTCTCCCAACTGTATCAGCGAGAAGGAGTTTCGTCGTCGAACAGCACCTCGTCAAGCAGGTCGAGAAAGGAATCGAGCGTATCGACCGGTACCGGCTCCACGGGCTCCTCGTCGAAGAATTCGTCCGGATCGGGATCGACGCCGGAGAGCCAGACCGTCACATATTCGCGAATTCCATCCCACTGCTCGGCCCGCGGACGCAGGATATACTGGCCGGCTTCCGCCCACTCGCTCGGGTCCTTGTTTTCCATGCGCAGACCGTGCTCGTGATATGCGACGAAGTTCTCGTAGAGAACGTTCTCGGTAGAAAGCACCAGGCGTCGGGTTCGATCCGGAACGTCGCGAAAGCGTCGATAGTATCGCAGTGCGTCGAGAAAGCCGATATCGGTCTCCGAGTACTCCA
>SLIN01000328.1 GCA_007135605.1 Spirochaetales bacterium
CTAGTGTAGTGTCCGATAAATGCCATTAAGTTACCCGTTCTCGGCCCGTTGCTCGGCCAGCGCCGCGCGGGCGGAGTGGATCTTGCGAAGGATCTTCTCTCCGCTGGCTTTCCACACATACGGTTTCGGGTTGAGGTTACGCTCGGCGATATACTCCTCGATATCGCGAACGAGCTCGCCCACCGTGGCGAAGCTACCGTCGCGGATTACCTCCTGGGTCAGCTCGGCGAAGAATCGCTCGACGAGATTGAGCCACGAGCTGCTCGTCGGGGTGAAGTGCAGTTTGAACCGGGGATGTCGCTTAAGCCACTTCATTACCTCGGCGTGTTTGTGCGTGGCGTAGTTGTCGAGAATCAGGTGGATGTCCACATCCTTGGGCGTCTGCCGATCAATCTGTTTGAGAAACCGCAGCCATTCCACATGCGTGTGCCGCTGCTCGGTCCGCCGGATGAGCTTGCCGTCGAGATAGTTTAACGCGGTGAACAAGGTAATCGTTCCATGGCGCCGATAGTCGTGGGTGTGCGTGGCCACGTGCCCGACACCGAGGGGAAGCCCCGGTTGGGTGCGCTCGAGCGCCTGACATTGGCTCTTCTCGTCGCAGCACAGCACCAGCGCCCGTTCAGGCGGATCGAGGTACAGCCCGATGACATCCCAGAACTTCCGCTCGAACTGCGGGTCCTCGGACACTTTGAACGTACGGGTGAGGTGCGGCTTGATGTCGTTGGCCTGCCAGATGCGGTGCACGCTGTCCGGCGATATACCCACCTCCCGCGCCATGCTGCGCACACTCCAGCGCCGTTTCGGTTTCGGCGGACGGGTGGCTTCGCTGATAACCCGCTCGATCGTCTCATTGGCGATCGTCTGCTTGCGTCCGCGACCGGAGCGATCGTGCAGTCCCGCAAGGCCTTCGCGCTCAAAGCGCTGCGACCATTTGTTCACACACGCTACGCTGACCCCCAATTGTTCGGCCACGTCCACCTGTCGCGTTCCCGCCGCGCGCTTGAGCACGATTTCGGCTCTCAGCGCATCGCGTTTGGCCGTCGTCGGAGCGTTCACCCGTCGCTTCAGTTCGGCCCGGTCATCCTCGGTGAGTTCTATCTGTGATATCGGTCGTGCCATTGCCTGAATTATAATACGGGAATGCACATTATTGCAATACATTTATCGGACACTACACTAGAGCCTGTCCGGTGCAGAACGCAAGGCAACCGATTATCAGTCGCTCACGTCGATGATTCCCGACTTCCCGGAAAGCTTGTCGTACAGCTACACCGGCGAGGACTTCATCGAAGCTCTTAATCAGGCATTTACTCCCTATCTCACCCATCCGCTCGGCATCTTTCTGCACTACAAGATGATGGACGTCCATTCCTTCCAGTCGGTGGTGGACGACATTGACTCAAGCGAGTCGCCCGGAAGTGTCGTGATCAGACCTTCAGAAGATATCGAGGTCGAGCACGGGGTTTTCCACAATCATCAACCGGTTCGGCTCTATCAAAGAGTCGACCTACTGGGTGGCGTCCCACATGCGTATTTCAAGGTCCAGACCATGGGAAACGTATTTCGCGTTCCACAGCAGAATATGGAGCTGCACACCAACTATCAGTTGACCTTCCATGTGCCGCTTGAAGGAGAGACCGCAGGGCTCGTATCCAGCGGCGAACAGCAGGAGCTCGGCTACACGGTTAGCGGCCAGGAGCCCGTCACCGCCATTCAGCGGCAGTATTCGTTGATAATGCAGAGCGAGAGGTCGCGCAGCGGCTTGGACTGGGCAGCCGGCGGGTGAACGTCGGCGAGCCCTCACCCGCGCCGGAGTAGCGCCGACCAGGTAACGGTACTGGACTTTGCGAAGCAAAGCGTAGTCAAGATGCATTTTGAAACGTCGGATATGATTCTTGGAGTTTTGTCAGTGCATCCGCGATGGTGAAGCGCGAGTCGATCTGCATCTACCAGTTATTGCGTTCGTCATCCCACTTTGCAGCGCGAGATCAGATCGTTCAAACGGTATCCATTATCGGCAGGTTTCTGATTTTCACGGAAAGCTCAGTTGGCAGGGAACAGCAAGTGAATTTCCAATTTCGGGCAAGGCTCTTGTGTCACCTCGAAGAACAGCAATATCACCAGTACTCATCCTGATACACCGACAAGTGATAATACAAGTGCATTGTCAGTCGGCAGGGGCTGTCGCCCCCTGCTCCATCTCAATGGTTACATCGTTGACCGGCTAAAAGGCCCGGACAACCCGAACCCGGGTGGAGGTGACCTTGTTTCGGAACCTGTCTTGGGTGCCATCGCCGAAATGTTGTGCCCAAGCTACGAAAGTACCGCTCTCAGAAGAGGACCAGTAGTGGTCAGACGCAAAATCCCCTACCTCGCTGTTGCTTCCCGCACCATCATCCACGATGTTGTCCCATATAGCGTTAAGCTCATCCTTTGATGGTAGAAACCAGTCATCAAATCCGCCATGGACAGCCTCCCAAGCTGCATCAGCGGCAGGATAATTCTGTTCATTATTGACCATGGCAGTCGTGTTCTCTTCACCGTAACCAATACCACTATTGGTCGGCATATCTTGTTGAGGTCCCCACCTATAGCTACCAACTTCATCCTCCGTCCAAGTTTCAAGGTAGGTCCAGTCGTGATCATGTTCCACATCGATATAGAAAATTATCCCGCCGGCAGGACCGATAGAGCCTATGACATATGGTACAGGTGAGAACTCCGCCGTCACCTCGCCTGAATCGGCATCATTGCTAACGGATTCCGCTCCTTCTACCGCAAAAAAGTCCTCGGCTACACCTTCCAGCGTATAGCCATTCTTCGCAATGAGGATAATCGTAGCAGTGTATTCCGTTTCATACTCGAACGTACTATGGCTGGGTTCCCAGATGACCGTGCCAGTATACTGATTCGTCGCTTCTATCGACGTTACCGGTGTCTCCCCGGCTACAGGTGCTGTTACACCAGGAATCGCCGCTATGTCGATTGTTTCCGGCGTGTCCTCTGTCACTGGGAACTCCGCCGTCACCTCGCCTGAATCGGCATCATTGCTGACAGATTCCGCTCCTTGTACCGTAAAAAAGTCCTGGACTACACCTTCCAGCGTATAGCCATCCTTCGCAGTAAGGATAATTGTAGCGGTGTATTCCGTTTCATACTCGAACGTACTATGGCTGGGTTCCCAGCTCACCGTTCCTGTATATTGAAGAGTTTCCGTTGTTTCCGTCACCGGGGTCTCCCCGGCCACAGGTACCGTTACGCCGGAGATTTCAGCTATGTCGATTGTTTCCGGTGGTGCATCTCCAGTCGCAGGGAATACGGCTTCCACCACGCCTGAATCAACATCATTGCAAACAGATTCCGCTCCTTGTACCTCAAAGAAATCCTTATCGACCCCTTGTAGCGTATAACCCTCTTTCGCGATAAGCGTGATCGTAGCGGTGTATTCCGTTTCATACTCGAAGGTACTATGGCTGGGTTTCCAGACGACCGTCCCAGTATACTGATCCGTCGCTTCTATCGACGTTACCGGTGTCTCCCCGGCTACAGGTGCTGTTACCCCAGGAATCGCCGCTATGTCGATTGTTTCCGGTGGTGTATCTCCAGTCGCAGGGAATACGGCTTCCACCACGCCTGAATCAGCTTCATAAGTAACTGTGTGTGCTCCCGCTACAGTGAAATAGTTCGCTGTTACACCCTCCAGCGTATAGCCCTCTTTCGCAGTAAGCGTAATCGCAGCGGTATATTCCGTTTGGTACGCAAACTCATCATCATCCGGTGACCAGATCACCGTTCCGGTGTACTGATCTGTTTCTGTGATCGCCGCAACCGGTATTTCACCGGCGGAAGGTGCTGTTACACCCGCGATTGCCCGGATGTCGATTACTTTCGGTGTGGGATCATCAGTTATGGGATCATCATTGTCGTCGGCGCTGAGCAACGTATCGCAGGCAATCATAAAGCCCAATAATAATGCCACAATCACCACAGAAAACCCGAATCGAAATATGCTTGCCATAAACTACCACCATTCCCCCATTCGCTACTTCTTAGGCAATCAGCGTACATCAAACACGGAGAATGCTCGTCCCAAAATGAAAAATGGGACGTCGAAAGCTGCAGACGCTGATAGTTGGCGTATAGATCAAGCCCATGCGACAAAACCAACGATCGGTATTGGGTTGCGAAAGACGACTTCAGCTCTATCACTGTCGATGACTCGCCGGTACCGATCTGAATACCCACCCTCTTTCGCGCTTATTGAATCCCGTTACGCTCGTTCGCCAGCTCGCGGGCACCAACGACCGAACTAAGATAGGAGAGTGTCTTCAATTCGAAAAGGTGCCCCTCCACCGCAGTGTGGATACTCCCGTCGGTGCCGATTCGCCTTCCCATTGCCTGTAAACGCCTCCGCCACCGATTTCCGCCAGTGGCTCGGTTCAGAATCTCACTTCTCGTGCGGAAAGCTGGGCGCAGGTCGACCGGCAAACGGTCCAAAGACTCGATGGCCCGAATCATACCATCGTCTTATGAGCGATAACCCGATAATCTTGTTCCTTGCGTACCGAGATGCCAGGACATGCGTGGGGCAGCACCGTGCATAGAACAGACAAACGCGGCGGTTTACTGGTAGCAATACTGATAGCAGTCGCCACCACAATCCACGTCGGCCACGTGCAGGCGGCCGATAAGTCATTCTTCTATAGTGTGTTAGGCGATGAGCGCTACTGGACTTCACGAAGTAAAGCCCAGCTTGCAGGTATGGCTCGTTCTTACGAGCACACAGGACGCGTTCCTCACTTCGTTGCGGTACGCGTCCGGGGCGCTACTCGACTTCACGAAGTAAAGCCCAGCTTGCAATCATGGTTCGTTCTTACGAGCAAACTGGGCCGGCTCGATCGCTTCGCGATCGAGTTCACTACGCCGCTCTCGCGCAATCTGACGATTGCGCTGCGCGGCTTCGTCCTGGGCGCTACTGGATTTGAACCAGTGACATCCTGCTTGTAAGGCAGGCGCTCTCCCACTGAGCTAAGCACCCGACTATGCCGCATGATTGAGGACGCGGCGAAACATCGCCCGCACCGTCACTCGCCATGTGTGACCGGAAGGTACCGAGCCGGCACCGCGTTGTCAAGGCCGGCTCGCGGCGGTTGCGCCACGGCAGGCAGGCCGGCGTGCGCCCGCCGACGACCGGCCGCGCGGGCCGCCGCCGACAGACAGCTTACCGACCCAATCGCAAGCAGTGCACGACCTGCCCGCGC
>SLIN01000003.1 GCA_007135605.1 Spirochaetales bacterium
CCGCGCCTGCGAGCTCGCCGACGGCTCGCACCTGGCGGTCGTAGCCGACGGTCACGGCGGTGCGCACTGTGCCCGTACGGTGGTCGGCAGTATCGGCGGAACGATCGAGCACCGGTTCGCCTCGGAAGCAGAGGGCGGGACGAAGCTTTCAGAGGATCGATGGATAGAGCTCGCCCGCGATGCGCTTCGAAGTGCGATTGATGTGGCGGCGCATGCCACTTCAAACGAGCTCAGCGGAGCGGTGGTCACTGTGGTCATTGCCGCCGCGTCGGGGTCGCCGGTTGCGTTTGCTCAAATCGGAGACACCGTGGCCTTCTGGCGCGGGCAAGACGGATCGTTCGAGCGGACACCGGACCATAACTGCCGAACTAATCAGGCCGAGCGACGGGCGGCCGAAGCGCGGGGAGGGCGTTACTTCCTCGGATATATAATGGCTTCCGACGGAAGTGGTGGATTGCAACCGGGACGCTCGCTCGGCGATCACTTCATGGGGGAAGTTGTATCGAAAACTCCCGATATCGACATAGCCTATCCGTCCGGCGCGATTGTCGTCTCCTCCGACGGTATCGTGAATGACATTCAGGGCGATTCGAACTCCGAGGAGGCGCTCTTCTCACGCCTTCTCGACGAGATCGAAGATGGAGCGGGTGTGGAACGGGCTGTTCGCAAGGTCTGCGGCGGCAGATTTCGGGATGATGTTACCGTCGTTGCGCTGGTAGATCGATAGCTCCCGGACGCGTGGGTCCTCGAACGCGTGACGGCGACCGGCTTTACACCGTACGCCGCGACGATTACGATTCAGCGGCTATGAAGGCGGTAATCGCCGGCGGCGGGACCGTCGGCATGCAGCTGGCAAATCAACTCGGGGCAGAAGGTATCGATGTCGTACTCATCGAGCGCGACCCCGAACGTGCCCGTATCCTCTCCCATCGACTCGATTGCCTCGTTATCACCGGCGGCTGCAACAGCCTCGAGGTGCTACGCAGCGCTTCGGTCGAAGAAGCGGATTACTTCATCGCGGTTACCGGATCCGACGAGGTGAATATGATCGCGTGCGGACTGGTCTCGAGCGAGTTCGTCGTCTCGCTCAAGATCGCTCGCGTGCGTAGCATCGATTACAGCACAACCGCGATCTCCGGCAAATCGTTTCTCGGCATCGATCGCGTGGTGAATCCCGAACAGGAAGCGGCAAACGAAATCGTAACGAGCGTCGAACGCGGTGCGATGAGCGACGTATTTGTGTTTCGCAATTCTCCGCTTCAGATGCGACCGATTACCGTAGTGACCGGCTCACCGCTGGTCGGACGCTCGCTTGCGCAGATTGGTACCGAGTTGAACGTGAGCTTTCTCGTCGGAGTAATCGTTCGCGGGCGTGCATACCTCATTCCCGACGGCACAACGGTAATCGAAGAGGGGGATCAGCTCTACTCGATCGCGAGCGAACACGATTTCCGCGAGATTTTCGGTACGTTAGGCAAGCCGCGCCAGCCGATTCAGAAGATCATTATCGTCGGCGGCGGTAAGGTCGGGCGGCTCGTCGCTGAACGCGTGCAGTCGCGCGCGGTCGATCCGGAAAACCCGACGGCCAAAAAGGGGCAGGGAGGCTGGGCGAGGCTATTCGCCGGCGAACGGCGAAAGCTGCAGATCGTAGAACAGGACTACGAGAAGTGTAAGGAGCTCTCCGCTCAGTTTCCCGACGCGCTCGTGACCAACGCCGATATCTCAGATGAGTCGGTGTTTCAGGAGGAGAAGTTCGGTGACGCGGATCTGCTTATCAGCACGACCGAGAACCAGGAGCTGAATATGGTTACCGCCCTCTACGCGCGCTCGCTCGGAGTGAAGCGCACCATGGTGCTTGTGAACAACAGCTCGTACGTCAGTATCTGCGGTCAGCTCAATATCGATGTTGCCGTCAGTGTAAAGAATGCCGTAGTCGACACCATCGTTTCCACGATCCGCCACGGCGACGAGGAGGTCGTCGGCAGCGTGCGCTCGATTGCCGGTGGGACGATCGAAGTGCTCGAGCTTACCGTCGGACGGGAGAGCCGTGCCGTCGGCAGGGCGCTTCGCGATCTGCGGCTCCCGAAGGATACCCTGATAATGTCGGTTTCCAGAGGCGGTGAAGCGTTTGTCCCGAACGGTGAGTCGACACTCGCGACCGACGACAAGCTCGTGACGATCGCACGGCATGACCAGTACGAACGGCTGAACGAAATCTTCCGCGGAGTCCCATGAACGTCCGACTCATCGCTCGCTTTATTGCGCTGCTGCTGGCCGTGGTGGCGCTCTTTATGTTTATTCCACTGCTGATCGCGCTTCTATACGGTGAGGAAGGTACGCCGGCGGCATTCGCAATTCCAATCGGAGTTACTCTGCTGTTTGCGCTCCCGGTCACGCTGTTGACTCGCGGGCGCAGCACCGACGTATCACCGCGCGACAGCTACTTCATGGTCAGCGCCGGCTGGGTTCTCTCCGCGCTCGTCGGTGCGATTCCCTTCGTGCTCTCCGGATCGATACCAGGATTCGTCGATGCGTTCTTCGAGTCGATGTCCGGCTTCACCACGACCGGGGCGAGCATACTGACCGACATCGAGGCGCTCCCGCGAAGCATACTCTTCTGGCGATCGATGACGCACTGGCTCGGTGGGATGGGCATTATCGTTCTCATGGTCGCGATCTTCCCGTTGCTCGGTCTCGGTGGACGCGCGCTGGTAATGGCGGAAGCTCCGTGGCCGACCGTGGACAAGATTACGCCACGAATCGCGGAAACCGCGAAAATCCTCTGGATGCTCTATCTATTCCTGACCGTAAGCCAGACAGTGTTGCTCATGTTCGGTGGCCTCGACTGGTACGATGCGCTTACACACACGTTCGGGACGGTCGCGACCGGCGGATTCTCGCCGTATTCGGCGAGTGTCGGACATTTCGAGAGCGCCTATGTTGAATGGGTTGTGCTCGTGTTCATGCTACTCGCCGCGGGGAACTTTCTGCTCTATTTCCGGATCGTCACCGGCCGGGCGATGGAGGTTTCCCGTGACTCCGAGCTGCGCGCGTACGTCGGAATATTCGTGACGGCAACGGTGGCTCTTGCACTCATGCTTACCGTCGGACGTGGATTGGCTGACTCCGGCGGCCTCGAATGGACGATCGAGGAACGAGTCCGGCGGGCGGCGTTCCACGTTGCCACGATTCTTACGACGACCGGATACGTGGCCACCGACTACGAGCTGTGGCCGTACGGCGGACAGGCGGTGCTATTTCTGATGATGTTCATCGGAGGCAGCGCCGGCAGCACGGGGGGCGGGGTCAAGATTGCTCGTGTCGTTGTTCTGACGAAACAGGCGCTGCTCGAGTCACGGCGGCTTCTCTATCCGCGCGGAGTGTTCGCACTGCGTTTCAACGGCTTGCCGATCAGAAAGAACGTGGTATATGCGATTACATCCTTTGTGGTTCTCTATCTGTTCATTGCGTTGATCGGGACAGTTGTGATCATGGTCTCCGGTGCCGACCTGACCACCGGTCTTTCCTCAACACTTGCCACCCTCGGGAATATCGGCCCCGGCTTCGGTGTTGTCGGGCCGACCGGCAACTATGCGGCATTTCCGGCGCCGACGAAGCTCTTTTTCAGCTTCCTCATGCTCCTGGGCAGGTTGGAGATTTACACAGTACTCATCGTACTGGCGCCGGCTTTCTGGCGGGAGTAGGCGTTTTGTGTTCTTGACGCGGTAATCGGCACTTCGTACGGTTCTCAACATGAACATTGATGATGTGTTGGGCCGGTTGACACTGGAGGAGAAGGCGGCGCTGTGCTCGGGCGAAGGGCCGTGGGCCACACCGCCGATCGACCGCCTCGGGGTTCCACGGATCAGGATGAACGACGGTCCGCACGGCTTGCGCGCGCAGAAAGACGAAGGTATCGCGGACCTGCGAGCCTCGAAACCGTCCACCTGCTTTCCGACGGCCGCGTGCATCGCCGCGTCGTGGGATGTGGAGCTCGCCGGCCGGGTCGGCTCGGCGATCGCCGATGAGGCCCGGGATCTCGGGTGCAACCTGATTCTCGGTCCCGGCATCAACATCAAACGCACTCCACTGTGCGGGCGCAACTTCGAGTACTACGCCGAAGATCCGGTACTTGCCGGCGAGATCGCCGCTGCGTTCGTCTCCGGGGCGCAACAGCGTGGAGTCGGCGCAACGCTCAAGCACTATGCATGCAACAACTCGGAATTCGAACGGATGACTATCGACGTACGTGTCGATGAGCGGACTCTGCGCGAGATCTACCTTCCGGCGTTTGAGCGGGCGATAGCGCGTTCGCGTCCGTGGGCTATCATGGGGGCGTATAATCGGGTAAACGGGATATTCGCCTGCGAGCATCCATACCTTCTGCAGCAGATTCTCAAGGATGAGTGGGGCTTTGACGGCCTCGTCGTGTCCGATTGGACTGCGGTCAACGACAGGGTTGCTGCCACCGCGGCCGGTCTCGATCTCGAGATGCCCGGTCCGAGCGAAACGAACGATGCCCGCGTGGTCGAGGCAGTGAAGTCCGGAGACCTTTCGGAGACGGTGCTCGATGAACGGGTCCGGCGCATCCTGACTATCGCAGATCAGGCAGAGCGATCCGGGATAGATACGGGCAACCCGCTGAGCCAGCCGACCGACGAGCACATCGCCGCGCACCATATGCTCGCGCGGGAGGCGGCGGCCGACAGCATAATCCTGCTGAAGAACAGCGCCGAGGTACTGCCACTCGACCCGGATACCTCCGAACGTATCGCTCTGATCGGCCGCTTCGCCGATACGCCGCGCATCCAGGGTGGCGGCAGCTCGAAGGTCAATGCGACCCGAACGGAGAGCGTGCGAGAGGCGTTCGAGCAGCCGGGGTATCGCCGGGTAGAGTACGTCCCCGGCTACGATGAATCGGGAGAGGCGGACGCGCATCACATAGATGGCGCCGTTCGTGCCGCCGGAGACGCCGACGCGGCGGTGGTAGTGGTCGGATTGCCCGATGCGATCGAGAGTGAAGGGTTCGATCGGGAGAACATCGACCTGCCGAGCGGACAGGGCGATCTCGTCCGTGCGGTGGCCGCCGAACAGCCGAATACGGTGGTCGTAATCGTGGCGGGATCGGTCGTGCGGATCGAGGATTGGGTAGACGATGTCCCGGCGATCTGTTTCGCGGGACTCGGAGGACAGGCTGCGGGCGCGGCGATCGTCGACGTGATCGGCGGCAGTGTTAATCCTTC